>JAEUOY010000066.1 GCA_016790515.1 Burkholderiaceae bacterium
AGTCGTTGATTTGGCGGGAAGTTCGGTCCGGCATGGGACCTGATGAAACGCTGGGATGGGGTGGCTGATGGGACTCGAACCCACGACGACCAGAATCACAATCTGGGACTCTACCAACTGAGCTACAGCCACCGCAGAGCCGACAAGTATAACGCGGAGGTCTCCCCACGGCGCAGCGCTCGGGGCGCCGCAGCGCCTTGGCCAGGCTTCAAGGCCGCGCCGCCGACGCTGCCTTGGCCGCCGCCGCGGCGGCGCCCTTCTTCTCCACCTTGTAGCGGCCGCCGAGTGCGTGGTAGTAGGCCTCGGCCTCGGCGAGGGCCCAGGCCTGGCCGACCTGGGCCTGCAGCGCCTGGCGCTGCTCGGGTTCGAGCTCGCCGGGCAGCACGCGCTCGATGCGGGCCACCAGGTATCCCTCGCCCGGCAAGGCCACGCCGACCACCGCCGGCAGCTTGTCGGCGTCGGCAGCGAGCACGGCTTCCAGCGCCGCCCGCGGCAAGCCCTCGGAGCGCGGACGGGAGATCACCAGCGGACCGGTCAGCCTGCCGCCGGCCGGATCGGCCTTCAGCTGCGCCAGCCTGGCCTCGCCATCCTTGCGGGCCAGCGCCTCGGCCTGGCTGGCCACCAGGCGCTGGCGCACCATGTCGCGCACCTCGGCCAGCGGCAGCGTGCGTGCGCTCTGATGTTGCACCACGCGGGCCGAGGCCAGCTGGTTGATGCCGACCTCGACCGCGTCGGTATTGCGCTTGTTCTTGACCGCGTCGTTGCCGAACACCGCTTCCAGCAGCTTGGCCGAGGCCAGCGCGCCGGTCGCGCCGGGTGCCGGCGTGCGCTGGACCGTCGCCGTGCGCTTCTCGAGCTTGAGCTTGTCGATCACCGGCTGCAGGCTGTCGGACTGCTCGTAGACGGTGTTGGTGAACTGCTCGGCGGCCTCGGCCCAGCGCCGGGTGGCCAGTTGCTGGCGCACCTCGTCCTCGATCGCCGCGCGCACTGCCTCGAAGGGCTTCTTGTCGCCGCCGCGCACCGCCTCGAGCTGGATGATGTGGTAGCCGAAGTCGGATTCGACGACGTTGCCGATCTCGCCCGGCTTCATCGCAAAGGCCGCGTCCTCGAAGGGCTTGACCATCGCGCCGCGGCCGAAGTAGTCGAGGTCGCCACCCTGTGCGGCCGAGCCGGTGTCGTCGGAGTTCTTCTTCGCCAGTTCGGCGAAGCCGGCCGGGTTCTTGCGCGCCTCGGCCAGCAGCGCCTCGGCACGGGCCTTGGCCTTCTGCTTCACGTCGGCCGGGGCGTCCTTGTCGGCCTTGACGAGGATGTGGCGCGCGCGTCGCTCCTCGGCCGTGGCGTAGCGGCTGGCGTTCTCGGCGTAGTACTTCCGCAACTCGTCCTCGGGCACCGTGATGCCCTTCTTCAGCACCGCCAGGTCGAGCACCACGTAGTCGATCGTGGCCTGCTCGGGGGCGCGGAACTCGGCCTCGTGCGACTTGTAGTAGGCCTCGATCTCGGCATCGCTCGGGTTGACCTTGGTCGTGTAGTCCCTGGCGTCGAAACGGGCGAGGTGGATCTCGCGGCGCTGCAGCCAGGCGTCGATCGCCTGGCCCACCGGCGCCTTGGCCGCCAGCACGGTGCCGGTGATGCCGCCCTGCACCTGCTGCACCGCCAGGTCCTGGCGCAGCCGGGCCTCGAACATCGGCAGGCTCATGCCCTGGGCGCTGAGCAGGTCCTT
Source organism: Burkholderiaceae bacterium (assembly GCA_016790515.1). GTDB lineage: Bacteria > Pseudomonadota > Gammaproteobacteria > Burkholderiales > Burkholderiaceae_C > Pseudaquabacterium. The sequence goes on from JAEUOY010000066.1 coordinate 1,721, forward strand.
GTTGATCGTGTTGTCGGCGTTGCGCAGCATCGCGAACTGCGGGTCGCTGACGAACAGGCGCTGCATGCGCTCGTTCGACACCGCCAGGTGCAGCTTGTCGACCGCGGTCAGCAGCACGCGCTCGCGCACCAGCGAGTCCAGCGTCTGCAGGCGCGCTTCGGGCGAGTCGAGCAGCTTCGGGTCGACGTTGGGCATCTGGCTGCGCACCCGGGCAACCTGTTCCTGGTGGCGGGCATCCCATTCGGCCTGGGTGATCGCATGGCCGGCCACCTTGGCCACCGTCTGGTTCGCGCCATCGTTGAAGCTCGAATAGCCCTGGATGCCGAACACCACGAACGACGGCAGGATCAGGAGCAGGATCAGGGCAAGGAACAGCCGGTTGTGCTGGCGGACGAAATCGAACATGTTGACAGCCTGTGGGGGGCGTGCAGATCTGACATGGGCGCAGGGCGCAACTGCGGTGCATGGGCCGCCGATGCAAAAAAGGCGAACCGTGGTTCGCCTCGCGCCATGGGCAGCCGCGGCGCGGCAGGCCGGGAGCGGATTCTAGTTCGGGCTGCGGTGGTGGGTGCTGAGGGGTTCGAACCCCCGACCTACGCCTTGTAAGGGCGCCGCTCTACCAGCTGAGCTAAGCACCCGCAGCGCGCCGGCACGCGCCGGCTGCGGCAGATTCTCAGTTGAGTGCGTCCTTCAGGCCCTTGCCGGCGCGAAACTTGGGCACCTTGGCGGCCTTGATCTTGATCGCCGCGCCGGTGCGCGGGTTGCGGCCGGATCGCGCGGCGCGCTTGGTGACGGCGAAGGTTCCGAAGCCGACGATCGAGACGCTGCCGTTCTTCTTGAGGGTGGTCTTGACGCCGCCGATCATCGCCTCCAGCGCCCGCGTGGCCGCGGCCTTGGAGATGTCGGCCTGCTGCGCGATGTGCTCGATCAACTCGGCTTTGTTCACGAAGGTACCCCCTCTGAAAATAGTCTCTTTCGCGGGTGCGGCAACGCTCCACCGAGCGGCTGCCGGCCGTCTGTCGGGTGACGCCGGCAGAACCGGCAAAACCGCATCGATTACAGCGGCGGTACCAGGCAGTGTCAAGCACGCGGCGCGGATTCTAGGTGCAATCGCTACCCCCACTTGCAGGCCGAGCGGATGCCGGCAAGCCTCGGCCGTCAGCCCCGCAGCACCAGGGCGACGCCGGCCGCGCACAGCGCCATGCCGGCCCAGCCGCTGGCCGCCATGCGCTCGCCGAACAGCGCCCAGGCCAGCAGCGCCGTGCACGGCGGCACCAGGTACAGCAGGCTGGTCACGCGGGTCGCGGCGCCGCGCTGGATCAGCATCATCAGCAGCGAGCTGCCGCCCAGCGACAGCACCAGCACCGACCAGGCCAGCGCGATCAGCAGGTCGGCGTGCCACTGCAGCGTGCCGGTCTCCAGCAGCACCAGCGGCGCGGTGACGACCAGCGCGGCGGCGATCTGCACGAAGTTGGCGCTGCGCACGTCGCCCGGCTGCACATGGTGCTTCTGGTACAGCGTGCCGACGGTGATCGAGGCCAGCGCGGCCAGCGACAGCGCCAGGTTGAACGGCGTGACCTCGCCGAGGCCGACCTTGGGCCAGACCACCAGCGCGAGCCCGGCCAGCCCCAGCAGCAGGCCGGCCCATTGCAGCGGCGCCACCCGGTGCTGGCCGCGGCCGCTGACCCAGATCGCGGTGAGCACCGGCTGCAGCCCGACGATCAGCGCCACCGTGCCGGCCGGGATGCCGGCGCGCACCGCGGCCCATACGCCGCCCAGGTAGCCGGCATGCATCAGCACGCCGCTGACCGCGAGGTGGCCCCATTGCGCGCGCCCGCGCGGCCAGGCGACGCCGGCGATGCGGATCCACAGCCCGAAGGCCAGCAGCGAGAAGGCATAGCGCCAGGCCAGGAAGGTCAGCGGCGGCGCATGCGGCATCGCCAGCCGGGCGACGACGAAGCCGGTGCTCCAGACGCCGACGAAGACCCAGGGCATCGCGGCCAGCAGGGCCTGCTGGCGCGCGGCTGCGGCGGATGGCGTGTCGGTCAACGCGCCTTGGCCCGGATCTCGGGCAGCGCACGCTGGAGGTAGTAGACCATCGACCAGATCGTCAGCACGGTGGCCACGATGATCAGCACGGTGCCCCAGATGCGGGTGTCGATGATGCCGAACAGCGCACCGTCGTAGAGCAGGAACGGGATCGCCGTCATCTGCGTGCCGGTCTTCAGCTTGCCGAGCATGTGCACCGCGACGCTGCGCGACGCGCCGATCTGCGCCATCCACTCGCGCAGCGACGAGATCGCGATCTCGCGGCCGATGATCACCAGCGCCACCAGCACGTCGACGCGGTCGAGCTTGACCAGCACCAGCAGCGACGCGCAGACCAGGAACTTGTCGGCCACCGGGTCGAGGAAGGCGCCGAAGGCCGAGGTCTGGTTCAGCCTTCGCGCCAGCCAGCCGTCGAGCCAGTCGGTCAGCGCGAACACGACGAACAGCACGGTGGCGATCAGGTTGCGCGCGCCGGCGTCGAGCGGCAGGTAGAACACGCCGACGATCAGCGGGATCGCAACGATGCGCGCCCAGGTCAGAACGGTCGGCAGCGTCAGGAACATGAGCCGATTGTGCAGGACCGGACTGCACCGGCCGCGGCATCGGACATCGGACCGCCAGGCCGCTCGGCGATGCGCCTCAGGCGTCCAGCGAGCGCGGCTTGAACCGCCGCTGGTCGTCGAACAGGAAGGTCTCGGTGAATGTCCACGGCCGCGGCAGGTGGGCGACGCTGCCGAAAGGCGCGGCCCGCCGCACCGCGGCGATCGCCAACTGCACCGTGTCGGCGGCCTGGCCGGGCTGGCGCAGCACGCCGATGTGGCGCACGCTGCCGTCGCCCGCCAGCTCTATCTCCAGCACCGGGATCGCCAGCAGAGGCTCGGGCACCGCGCCGGCGTAGGTCGCGCCGGGGTTCAGCGCGACGATGCGTTCGGCCGCCTGCCGACGGTAGGCAGCCCAATCGGGTGCGCTGCGGCGCGCCGGTGCGACCACCGGCGCGGGGCCGGCGGGCGACGACCTGCCCCGGCTCGCCGCCGCCGTGCCAGGGGCCGCCGCACCGGCCGCGGCACCGGCAGCTGCGCCCGCTCCGGCCGACGGCGCCGGATCCGGCGCCTGGCTGCAGCCGCCGGCCAGCAGCGCCAGCAGCAGCGCCACGGCGCGACCGACCGTCGACGCAGCCTCCGGCGGGCTGCGGGCCGCGTCAGTGCAGCGCACGGTAGATCGCCTCGGCCAGTTCGGTCGAGATGCCGTCGACGCTGCCCAGCTCGTCGACGCTGGCCGCCGCGACGCCGCGCACGCCGCCGAAGCGCTGCAGCAGCCGCGCCCGCTTCTTCGGGCCGACGCCGGCGATGTCTTCGAGCTTGCTGCCGCCGGTGCGCACGCTGGCACGCCGGGCGCGCATGCCGGTGATCGCGAAGCGGTGGGCCTCGTCGCGGATCTGCGCCACCAGCATCAGCGCGGCCGAATCGTGGCCGAGGTAGACCTTGTCGCGGCCGTCGGCGAACACCAGCTCCTCCAGCCCGACCTTGCGGCCCTCGCCCTTCTCGACGCCGACGATCAGCGACAGGTCCAGCCCCAGCGTCTCGAACACCTCGCGCGCCATCGCCACCTGGCCGCGGCCGCCGTCGACCAGCACCAGGTCGGGCAGGCGCAAGGCCTTGGCCGGCGGCACCGACTCGGTGCCGGCCAGCTGCGCGGCGGCGCGGGCCTCGGCCACCTTGGCGTAGCGGCGCGTCAGCACCTGGCGCATCGCGGCATAGTCGTCGCCGCCGGTGATGCCTTCGATGTTGTAGCGGCGGTACTCGGCCGGCCGCATCGCGTGGTTCTCGTAGACCACGCAGCTGGCCTGCGTCGCCTCGCCGGCGGTATGGCTGATGTCGAAGCACTCGATGCGCAGCGCGTCCAGGTCCTCGACCGCGAGGTCCAGCGCATCGACCAGCGCCCGGGTGCGCTCGCGCTGCGAGCCTTCCTCGGCCAGCAGCCGGGCCAGCGCGATCTGCGCGCCCTTCTCGGCCATCTCCAGCCAGACGCGGCGCTGCTCGCGCGGCTGGTGCTGGGCGTTGATCCTGTTGCCGGTCTGCTCGCCCAGCGCGGCCAGCAGCTCGGCCGCCACCGGGTGGCTGACGACCAGCGACGGCGGCGGCGCGACGCCCAGGTAATGCTGGGCGATGAAGGCCTCGAGCACCTGCTGCTCGACCGGAATGCGCACCTGCTGCTCGACCGGCATGCGCACCTGCTGCTCGACCGGCATCCGCACCTGCTGCTCGACCGCGGCCGGCTCGGCACGCTCGTCGGCGGCCTCGGCCGACAGCGCCGCCGCCTCCTCGACATGGGCCGGGAAATAGGCCCGGTCGCCGAGGTGGCGGCCGCCGCGCACCATCGCCAGGTTGACGCAGGCCCGGCCGCCCTGCACCCGCACCGCCAGCACGTCGACGTCGCGGTCGCGCGAGGACAGGCTGCTCTCCTCCATGCTCTGCTGGTGCAGCACCCGCGACAGCGCACTGATCTGGTTGCGCACCTCGGCGGCACGCTCGAATTCCAGCGCGTCCGAATAGGCCATCATCTGCTGCTGCAGCGTGACGATGACCTCGTCGGTCGCGCCGAGCAGGAAGCGCTCGGCGTTGGCCACGTCGCGCGCATAGTCGGCCGGCGTGATCAGCCCGACGCAGGGCCCCGAGCAGCGGCGGATCTGGTAGAGCAGGCAGGGCCGCGAGCGGTTGGCGAACACCGTGTCCTCGCAGGTGCGCAGCCTGAAGGCTTTCTGCAGCAGCAGGATGGTCTCCTTGACCGCCCAGGCTCCAGGGTAGGGGCCGAAGTAGCCGTGCCTGCGGTCGACCGCGCCGCGGTAGTAGGCGACGCGCGGGAACGGGTGGCGCTCGAGCTTCAGGTAGGGGTAGCTCTTGTCGTCGCGGAACAGGATGTTGAACTTGGGGTTCAGCGTCTTGATCAGGTTGTTCTCGAGCAGCAGCGCCTCGGCCTCGGTGCGCACCACCGTGGTCTCCAGCCGCGCGATACGGCTGATCATGTGGCCGATGCGGGTACCGCCATGGTCCTTCTGGAAATAGCTCGCCACCCGCTTCTTCAGGCTGCGCGCCTTGCCGACGTACAGCACGTTGCCCTGGGCGTCGAAGTAGCGGTAGACGCCGGGCAGCCCCGGCAGCGCGGCGACTTCGGCGAGCAGGCGATCGCGCGCCGCGTCGGCGCTCGCCGCGGCATCGGGGCTGGGAACTTCGGGGGTCGGCATCGGCGGAACCAGGACAGGGCACGATTCTGCCGCCGCCGCGGTGGACCACCCGACAATGCCCGCCATGCCACCGGCGCACTGGGACCTGTTCTGCCGCGTCGTCGACAACCTCGGCGATGCCGGCGTCTGCTGGCGGCTGGCGGCGGCGCTGGGCCGGCGCGGCGTGGCGGTGCGGCTGTGGATCGACGACCCCGGCCCGCTGGCCTGGATGGCGCCAGAGGGTGCCGCCGGCGTCACGGTGCGGCCCTGGTCCGACCCGCCGCCGGACGGCGAACCCGGCGCGGTGGTGATCGAGGCCTTCGGCTGCGACCCGCCGCCCGGCTTCGTCGAGCGGATGGCGCGCCGCACTCCGCCGCCGCTGTGGATCAACCTCGAATACCTCAGCGCCGAGCCCTATGTCGAGCGCTCGCACCGGCTGCCGTCGCCGCAGTTCAGCGGCCCCGGCGCCGGGCTGACCAAATGGTTCTTCTACCCCGGCTTCACGCCCGCCACCGGCGGCCTGCTGCACGACGATGCGGCGGTCGACGAGGCCGCGGCCCGCGCCTGGCTGCAGCAGCAGGGCTGGGGGCCGGCCGCGGGCGAACGCATCGTGGTCGTGTTCTGCTACCGCAATCCCGCGCTGCCCGGCGTGCTGGCGCTTCTGGCCCTGAGGGCCGACCGGCCGACCCGGCTGCTGGTGCCGCCCGGGCCGGCGCAGGCGCAGCTGGCGGGGCTGCCGCTGCCGGCGGGCCTGCGCTGGACCGCCCTGCCCCACCTGCCGCAAGCCGACTTCGACCGCCTGCTGGCCGCCGCCGACTTCAACCTGGTGCGCGGCGAGGATTCGTTCGTCCGCGCCCAGGTCGGCGCCGCCGGCGCGTTCCTGTGGCAGGCCTACCCGCAGGCCGACGGCGCCCATGCGGCCAAGCTGGAGGCCTTTCTCGACCGCTACCTGGCCGGCGCCGCGCCGGGCGTTGCGGCCGTGGTGCGCCAGGCCTTCCGCGGCTTCAACGCGCTGGCGCCGCTGCCGGCCACCTGGCCGGCGCCCGCCGCCTGGCAGGCGGTCCACCGCGCCTGGCGTGAGCGGCTGCTGGCGCAGGACGATCTCTGCACCCAGTTGCTGCGATTCGTCGGCTCCCGTTGAGCCGGGAAACCGGCTAAAATAGCGGGCTTTGCTTCACACCGCCTCAGGCCCGACAGCGCTGGCCGCTGCGGCACGTCGCCTGACAGGGCCCCGGCTCCCGACCCACGGGCGCTGCCAGGCGCTGCCAGGCGCTGCCGGGAGCGGCGAACACCCCAGGACCCCCATGAAAATCGCTCAAGAAATCCGCGCCGGCAACGTCATCATGCAGGGCAAGGATCCCTGGGTCGTGCTGAAGACCGAGTACTCGCGCGGCGGCCGCAACGCCGCGACCGTGCGCATGAAGCTCAAGAGCCTGCTGAACAACCAGGCCACCGAGACGGTCTTCAAGGCCGACGACAAGATGGACCAGATCGTGCTGGACAAGAAGGAGTGCACCTACTCCTACTTCGCCGACCCGATGTACGTGTTCATGGACGCCGAGTACAACCAGTTCGAGGTCGAGGCCGAGAACATGGGCGACGCGATCAACTACCTGGAAGACGGCATGCCGGTCGAGGTGGTGTTCTACGACGGCAAGGCGATCTCGGTCGAACTGCCGACCTCGCTGGTGCGCGAAGTCACCTGGACCGAGCCGGCCGTCAAGGGCGACACCTCGGGCAAGGTGCTGAAGCCGGCCAAGATCGCCACCGGCTTCGAGATCCCGGTGCCGATCTTCGTCGCCCAGGGCGACAAGATCGAGATCGACACCCGCACGCACGAGTACCGCAAGCGCGTCTGACCGGCGCCCCGCGGCGGCATCGGAAGGGGCACCTCGGTGCCCCTTTTTTGCGGCACCGGCGGCGGTGATAACTTCGCCGCCATGAGCTTCGACTTCGACGCCGCGGTCCATGTGCCGCACCGCATGCAGCCCGGGCTGCGCCGCCTGGCCCCCGGCGCGGCGCAGCTGACGCCGGCGGTGGTGCCCAACCGCGGCAGCGCTCGCCACCTGCGCGAGAAGCTGGCCGTGTTGTGGGCGTTCCGCGACCAGGCACTGCTGCAGGTGCCCGGTTTCGACGCCGGCCCGGCGCTGCAGGCGCTGGCCCGCCATGCGGCCGCCGAGCATCCGCAGGCGCTGCAGATCGACGGCGGCAGCTGGCGCGCGCCCTGGCTGGGCTGGGCGCTCGACGCCGATGACCGGCCGCAGGACATCGTCACCGGCTGGCCCGAGATCGGCACGCTGCTGCGCGAGATGCCCGCCGGCTGGCGCCGCGCCGCGCTGCTGAGCCTGGCCTTCGCCGAGGACTTCGCGCTGCTCGACGGCACCACCGGCACGCTGCCCTGGCTGGCGGTGGCGCTGCCGTCGATGTGGGCGCCCGAGGAGAAGATCGGTCGCCCCTTCGCCGAGGTGCACGCGCCGGTGGCCGACAACCGGCTGATCGTCGGCGCCGCGCCGCAACTGGTGAAGCTTGTGACCGGCGGGATGGCCCCCGAGACGCCTGCGGCGTCGCCCCCCCAAGGGGGTGTCGGTCCCTTGGGGCGGTTCGGCGGGACCGATCGCTGGGAACGCTTCGTCTGGACGCTGACCGCCCACCCGCGGCTGCACGGCCACCCGCGGCGGGTCGACCCGGCGCGCTGGCCGCCCGGGCTGGGCGACGACGAACTGGCGGCCCAGACCTGGTGGCGCACCGAGCGGCAGACCTTCATCCCCGTCGCCCACGACGGTGGCCCGCGGCAGGCGGTGTTCACGATCAAGGTCGACGTGACGCCGCTGGCAACGGCCTTCGAGACCGCGGCGCAGGCGGCGCGTGTCCACGACGCGCTGGCCTCGATGAGCGACGCGGTACTGGCCTACCGCGGCCTGACCCAGGCGCAGGCCCCGCTGCTGCGCTGGCTGGCGCGGCGCGCCGCCGCGCTGCCGTGAGCTGGGGCCCGCTGCAGCCGGCGCGCATCGCCTTCGGCGACGCAGTGCCGCCCTCGGCGCCGGACTTCGGCGATGTCTACCACGCCCGTGCCGGCGCGCTGGCGCAGGCCCGGCACGTCTTCATCGGCGGCAACGGCCTGCCCGCGCGCTGGGCCGGCCGGGCCCGATTCGTCGTGCTGGAGACCGGCTTCGGCCTCGGCAACAACTTCCTCGCCACCTGGGCAGCCTGGCGCCAGGACCCGCGGCGCTGCAGCCGCCTGCACTACCTGGCGATCGAGAAGCACCCGCCGGTGGGCGCCGACCTGGCCCGCGCCCATGCCGGATCGGCGCTGCCGGCGCTGGCCGCCGAACTGCTGGCGAACTGGCCGCCGCTGACGCCCGACCTGCACACCATCGACTTCGACGGCGGCCGCGTGCGCCTGCTGCTGGCGCTGGGCGACATCGCCGCGGTGCTGCCCGAATGGGTGGCGCAGGTCGACGCGTTCTACCTCGACGGCTTCGCGCCGGACCGCAACCCGGCGATGTGGGACACCTGGCGCCTGCGCCAGCTGCCGCGGCTGGCCGCGCCCGGCGCCACCGTGGCGACCTGGAGCGTGGCCGGCGCGGTGCGCCAGGGCCTGGTGGCGGCCGGCTTCGAGGTCCACAAGGCACCCGGTTTCGGCGGCAAGCGCGAGATGACGGTGGGCCGCTTCGCGCCCCGGTTCAGCGCGCCGCCGCCGCCGGGCCGGCAGCCGCTGGCATCGGGGGGCGAATCGGCGGGCGAGGTTGCGGTGATCGGTGCCGGGCTGGCCGGCGCCGCGGTGGCCCGGGCGCTGGCGGCGCAGGGCATCGCGGTGCAGGTGTTCGAGCGCCGCGAGGCGCCGGCGCGCGAGACCTCGGGCAATGTCGGCGGGCTGTTCCACGGCATCGTCCATGGCCACGACGGCCCGCATGCCCGCTGGCTGCGCGCGGCGGCGCTGCGCGCCGAGCGCGTGCTGCGGCCGCTGGTCGAGGGCGCGGCGATCGAGGGCGCCATCGCCGGCCTGCTGCGCGGCGAGCAGGTGCTGTCCGCCGACATGATGCGCGCGCTGCTGGCCAGGCTGGCGCTGCCCGACGACTACGTGCAGGTGCAGCCGGCCGCCTTGCCCGATGGTCGCCCGGCCTGGGTCTACCCCGGTGGCGGCTGGGTCTCGCCGGCGTCGCTGTGCAGGCATTGGCTGGCCGGCGACGGCATCCGGCTGGCCTGCGACACCCCGGTGCGGCGGCTGGCACCCGCCGGCGGCGGCTGGACGCTGTACGACGACCACGACCAGCCGCTCGTCACCACGGCCGCCGTGGTGCTGTGCAACGCCGCCGACGCCGCGCGCCTGCTGGGGCCGGCCGCCGCCGGCTGGCCGCTGCGGCGCGTGCGTGGCCAGACCACGCTGCTGCCGGCCGACCTGCCCGGCCTGCCCGCGCTGCCCCGGCCGCTGGCCGGCTCCGGTTATGCGCTGCAGCTGGCCGACGGCCGGCTGCTGTGCGGCGCCAGCTCGCAGCCCGACGACGACGACGGCCGCTTGCGCGACGCCGACCAGCTCGACAACCTGGCCGCGCTGCGCCGCCTGACCGGCTGGGCGGCCGAGCCGGCGCTGGACCGCCTGCAGGGCCGCGTCGGCTGGCGGCTGCAGAGCGCCGACCGGCTGCCGCTGCTGGGGCCGGTGCCCGCCGCGGTCGACGAGCACCATGCCGGCCGCCACCGGCTCGACCCGCCGCGCCATGCGCCGCGCCAGCGTGGGTTGTACGTGCTCACCGCGCTGGGCTCGCGCGGCATCACCCAGGCCGCGCTGGCCGGCGAGGTGCTGGCGGCCTGGCTCAGCGGCGACCCGGTGCCGGCGCCGGCCACCCTGCTCGATGCGCTGGACCCGGCGCGCTTCGCCGCGCGGGTCGCTCGGGTCGTGCGGCGCGGCGGCTGATCAGTCGAAGCTCAGCGCCTTGACGCCCTGCGAGGTGCCCAGCAGGCAGACCCGGGCTCGGCGGCGGGCGAAGATGCCGACGGTGACGACGCCCGGCCACTGATTGACCTCGGTCTCCATCGCCAGCGGGTCGGCGATGGCCAGGCCGCGCACGTCGAGCAGCCAGTTGCCGTTGTCGGTGGTCACGCCCTCGCGCACCGCGGCCTGGCCGCCATAGGCCGACGCGAAGCGCCGCGCGACCTGCGCCGCGGCCATCGGGATCACCTCGACCGGCAGCGGGTAGCGGCCGAGCCGGTCGACGAGCTTGCTCTCGTCGGCGATGCAGACGAAGCGCTCGGCCAGGTCGGCGACGATCTTCTCGCGCGTCAGCGCCGCGCCGCCGCCCTTGATCATGTGGCCGCGGGCGTCGATCTCGTCGGCGCCGTCGATGTAGACCGGGATCGCCTCGACCTCGTTGGCATCGAGCACGCGGATGCCATGCGAGCGCAGCCGCTCGGTGCTCTGCACCGAGCTGCTGACCGCGCCGGTGATCGTGTCCTTGACCGTCGCCAGCGCGTCGATGAAGCAGTTGACGGTCGAGCCGGTGCCCACCCCGACGACCGCCAGCGGCACGACGAAATCCAGCGCGGCGCGGCCGACGAGGGCCTTCAGTTCATCCTGGGTCATGGCGGGCGTGCAATCCGACGGCAATGGGCGTGGCAGACAATCCGTGATTATGGCTTTTGTCCCCTATGCGCTGACCCGCCCGTTCCTGTTCGGCCTCGACCCCGAGCGCGCCCACGACCTGACGCTGGAGGCCATCGCGACGCTGCAGAACACGCCGCTGCAGCGGCTGTGGCAGCAGCCGCGCATCGCCGACCCGGTGACGGTGGCGGGGCTGGCATTCCCCAACCGCATCGGCCTGGCCGCCGGGCTCGACAAGAACGGCCGCTGCATCGACGGCCTGGGCGCGATGGGCTTCGGCTTCATCGAGGTCGGCACGGTCACGCCCAAGGCCCAGCCGGGCAACCCGAAGCCGCGCCTCTTCAGGCTGCCCGAGAAGCAGGCGCTGATCAACCGGCTGGGCTTCAACAACGAGGGCCTGGCCGCGTTCCTCGCCAACGTGCAGCGCGCGCACAGCTTCCGCGCCGCCGGCGGCATCCTCGGGCTGAACATCGGCAAGAACGCCACGACGCCGATCGAGGACGCGGCCGGCGACTACCTGCTGGGGCTGGACGGCGTCTACCCGCATGCCGACTACGTGACGGTGAACATCAGCAGCCCGAACACCAAGAACCTGCGCGCGCTGCAGAGCGACGCAGCGCTCGACGCGCTGCTGGGCGCGCTGCAGCAGCGCAGGGCGAAGCTGGCGGCGAAGCACCGGCGCCAGGTGCCGATGTTCGTCAAGATCGCGCCCGACCTCGACGAGGCGCAGGTCGAGGTGATCGCCGCGACGCTGCAGGCCAACGGCATCGACGGCGTGATCGCGACCAACACGACGATCGCCCGCGATGCGGTGCAGGGCCTGAAGCATGCCGGCGAGGCCGGCGGCCTGAGCGGCGCGCCGGTGTTCGAGGCCAGCAACCGGGTGATCCGCCAGCTGCGCGCCGAACTGGGCGCCGGCTACCCGATCATCGGCGTCGGTGGTGTGATGAGCGGAGACGATGCAAAGACCAAGATCGCCGCCGGCGCGAATCTGGTGCAGATCTACACCGGGCTGATCTACCGCGGGCCGGCGCTGGTCAACGAGGCGGCCGGGGCACTGGCAAGGCGCTGAACGCCGCAGGCCGGCGCCGCGCTCAGAGCAGCGGCACCCCGGTCTTGCCCTGGATCTCGTCGTGCGTGACGCCCGGCGCCAGTTCGACCACCTTCAGCCCGTGCGGCGTCACGTCCATCACCGCCAGGTCGGTGATGATGCGGTCGACGACACCCTGGCCGGTCAGCGGCAACGTGCACTTGGGCAGGATCTTCAGGTCGAAGCCGCCGTCCTTGCGCCGGGCCACATGCTCCATCAGCACGACCACGCTCTTGACGCCGCCGACCAGGTCCATCGCGCCGCCCATGCCCTTGACCATCTTGCCGGGGATCATCCAGTTGGCCAGGTCGCCCTTCTCGCTGACCTGCATCGCGCCGAGGATGCTCAGGTTGATCTTGCCGCCGCGGATCATCGCGAAGCTGTCGTGGCTGCCGAAGATGCTGCTGCCGGGCAGCGTGGTCACGGTCTGCTTGCCGGCGTTGATCAGGTCGGGGTCGACCTCGCTCTCGTCGGGGAAGGGGCCGATGCCGAGCATGCCGTTCTCGCTCTGAAGCCAGACCTCGATGCCCGGGTCGACGAAGTTGGCCACCAGCGTCGGCAGGCCGATGCCGAGGTTGACGTAGAAGCCGTCCTGCAGTTCCTGGGCCGCGCGGGCGGCCATCTGGTCGTGGGTCCAGGCCATGTTCAAGCTCCCTTGGGGTTCTGCTGGGTGGTGCGCTTCTCGATGCGCTTCTCGGGCGTGGCGTTGAGCACCAGGCGGTGCACGTAGATGCCGGGCAGGTGCACGCTGTCGGGGTCGAAGCTGCCGGTCTCGACGATCTCCTCGACCTCGACGACGCTGATGCGGCCGGCCATGATCGCCGCCGGGTTGAAGTTGCGCGCGGTGCGGCGGAAGATCAGGTTGCCGCTCTTGTCGGCCTTCCAGGCCTTGCCCAACGCCACGTCGGGCACCAGCGAGCGCTCCATCACGTAGGTGTGGCCGTCGAAGTCGCGCGATTCCTTGCCCTCGGCCACCAGCGTACCCACGCCGGTGCGGGTGAAGAAGGCCGGGATGCCGGCGCCGCCGGCGCGCAGCCGCTCGGCCAGCGTGCCCTGCGGCGTGAACTCCAGCTCGAGCTCGCCGGCCAGGTACTGGCGCTCGAACTCCTTGTTCTCGCCGACGTAGCTCGAGATCATCTTCCTGATCTGCCGCGTCTCGAGCAGCTTGCCGAGGCCGAAGCCGTCGACGCCCGCGTTGTTGCTGATGACGGTCAGGTCCTTGGCGCCCGAATCGCGCAGCGCGTCGATCAGGGCCTCGGGGATGCCGCAGAGGCCGAAGCCGCCGACGGCCAGCAGCTGGCCGTCGCGGACGATGCCGGCCAGCGCCGCGGCGGCGCTGGGATAGATCTTGTTCATGGCGCGTCTCGTCGGAGTGAGTCGGGAGTGGATCGCAGGGTGGGTCGGGTCGGCGCGAAGCGTACTACTTACTCGGTTAAGTAGGGGCTACGTAGAATCGCCTAAGCCCGACCCCCTGCCCACCACCGACCGCCCATGCCCGCCGCCCCCGCCATCGACATCCCCGCGCTGCAGGCGCTGCTGCACCAGGTGGTGGCGCCCTGGGTCCGGCAGATCGACCTGCGCGTGCTCGAGGCCCGCGCCGGCGAGGTGGCGCTGGCCCTGCCGATCGCCGCGCAGCATGTGCACGGCGGCGGCGTGCTGTGCGGCCAGACGATGATGGCTGCCGCCGACACCGCGATGATCCTGGCCATCGTCAGCCAGACCGGCAGCTTCCAGCCGATGACGACGGTGCAGCTGCAGACCAGCTTCCTGCGGCCGATCCCGGGCAGCCCGGACGGCAACAGCGGCGAGGCCCGCGTCGTCGCCCGCGTGCTGCGGCTGGGCAAGAGCCTGGCCTTCGGCGAGATCGAGCTGCAGGACCCGGCCGGCCGGCTGGCCGCCCACAGCACCACCACCTACGCGCTGCTGTAGCGCCGGGGCCGGCGTGGACCTGCCGCTGGACTACCGCATCGCGTTCGACCTGGCGCCGATCGGGCTGGCGATCTCGCGCCGGCGCCAGATCGTCGACTGCAACCGCCAGGTGCTGGCGATGTTCGGCGCGCAGCGCGACCAGCTGGTCGGCCAGAGCTTCGAGCTGATGTACCCGACCGCGGCCGAATTCGAGCGCACCGGCGCGCGCATCGCCGCCAGCCTCGACGCCCAGGGCTGGTATGCCGACGACCGGGTGATGAAGCGGCTGGACGGGCCGAACCGCGGCGAACTGTTCTGGTGCCATGTCAGCGGCCGCGCGCTCGACCCTGCCGAGCCGCATGCCGCCGGCATCTGGGCCTTCGAGGACCTGTCGTCCAAGCGCCGGCTGAGGGTCGACTTCACCGGCCGCGAGCGCGAGATCGCCGCGCTGCTGATCGAAGGCCTGACCAGCAAGCAGATCGGCAAGCGGCTGGCGATCAGCCCGCGCACGGTGGACGTCTACCGCGCCCGGCTGATGCGCAAGGTCGGCGCATCGACCACGCCCGAGTTGGTCAACAAGCTGATGGCGGGTTGAGCTGGCGGATCGGGCGGCCCGCGGCCCCGGTGCGGCGGCCCGCTACTCGTGGGCCAGCGCCCAGTGCTCGGGCGAGCGCCACAGCCGCAGCCGCAGCAGTTCGCGCTCGAAGACGAACTCCTTGGGCAGGCGGTCCAGGAAGCGGTCGAAGAGCTCGCCGTGGGCCTGCGCCTCGGCGGTGCCGGCATCGCGGGAGACGGCCATCAGCGCGTGGAAGGTCTCGCTGGGGAAGTCCAGGCCCGACCACTCGATGTCGTCGTGGCGCGGCATCCAGCCGATCGGGCTCTCCACGGCGTAGCCGCGGCCGCGCACCCGGTCGACCACCCATTTCAGCACCCGCAGGTTGTCGCTGAAGCCGGGCCAGAGAAAGCGGCCGTCGTCGTCCTTGCGGAACCAGTTGACCCGAAAGATGCGCGGCGGGTTGGCCACCCGGCGGCCCACGCTGAGCCAGTGGCCGAAGTAGTCCGCCATGTTGTAGCCACAGAACGGCAGCATCGCCATCGGGTCGCGCCGCGTCGCGGTGACGCCGATCGCCGCGGCGGTGGCTTCGGAGCCCATGGTCGCCGCCAGGTAGACGCCGTGCGCCCAGTTGAAGGCCTGGAACACCAGCGGCATGTCGCGGGTCATGCGGCCGCCGAAGACGAAGGCGCTGATCGGCACGCCGGCCGGGTTCTCCCAGTCGGGGTCGATCGAGGGGCATTGGCTGGCCGGCGCCGTGAAGCGCGAGTTCGGGTGCGCGGCCGGCCGGCCGCAGCCGGGCGTCCAGTCGCGGCCCTGCCAGTCGATCGCATGGGCCGGCGGCGGGCCGTCCATGCCCTCCCACCAGACATCGCCGTCGTCGGTCAGCGCCACGTTGGTGAAGATCGAGTTGCGGGCCATCGTCAGCATCGCGTTGGCGTTGGACGAGTAGTTGGTGCCCGGTGCGACGCCGAAGAAGCCAGCCTCCGGGTTGATCGCGCGCAGCAGCCCGTCGCTCGCCTGCTTGATCCACGCGATGTCGTCGCCCACAGTGGTGACCTTCCAGCCCTCGAGCCCCGGCGGCGGCCGCACCATCGCCAGGTTGGTCTTGCCGCAGGCGCTTGGGAAGGCTGCGGCAATGTAGGTCTTCTCGCCGTCGGGCGACTCCAGGCCCGAGATCAGCATGTGCTCGGCCAGCCAGCCTTCGTTGCGGCCCATCACCGAGGCGATGCGCAGCGCCAGGCACTTCTTGCCGAGCAGCGCGTTGCCGCCGTAGCCCGAGCCGTAGGACCAGATCTCGGTCGTCTCGGGGAAGTGCGCGATGTACTTGCGGCCGATGTCGGGCTCGCAGGGCCAGGGCAGGTCGGCCTGCCCGGGCTGCAGCGGCGCCCCCACCGAGTGCATGCAGGGCACGAAGGCACCGTCGCCCAGCACGTCGAGCACGCGCGAACCCATGCGCGTCATGATGCGCATGTTGATCACGACGTAGGGGCTGTCGCTGATCTGCACGCCGATCTTGGCGATCGGCGAGCCCAGCGGTCCCATGCTGAACGGGATCACGTACAGGGTGCGCCCGCGCATGCAGCCGGTGAACACACCGCGCAGCGTGGCGCGCATCTCGTCGGGCGCGGCCCAGTTGTTGGTGGGGCCGACATCGTCCTTGGAGGCGGCACAGATGAAGGTGCGCTCCTCGACACGCGCCACGTCGGACGGATGAGACCGTGCCAGGAAGCTGTTGGGCCGCTTGTCCGGATTCAGCCGTATCAGGGTGCCGCTGCGCACCATCTGCTCGCACAGGCGGTCGTACTCGGCCTGCGAGCCGTCGCACCAGACCACCTGATCGGGCTGGCACAACTGCTCCATCTCGGCGACCCAGGCGCGCAGTCGGGCACCGGCATTGGCGGGCGGGGCTTGGGTGGCGTTGGGGTTCATCGTGGACCTTCGTGCAAGGGGCTGGGGCAGCGCCGGGCTCCTGGAGGTCCCGGGCCCGTACGCCGGCCGAAAGCAAGCTCCGCGCCACGGATCACCCAGGGCGCGCGAGCCGGCGCAGGGGCGCTGCTGGCACGCAGTGTGCTGGGCGATGCCTCAGGAGGGGCATCGCGCCTTGGACATCGCTCTCGCATGGCTGTCGCACCAGGACCTGCTGCCGATGTTACTGCTGGTCGGCCTGGGGGTCTGGGTCGGAAAACCGCAGGTCGGCGGTGTGGCCATCGGGGCAGCGGGCGTGCTCTTCCTGGCCATGGCCGCGGGCGCGCTGGGCGAGTCGCTCGGGCACGCGCTGGCCGTGCCCGAGCCGCTGGGGCTGTTCGGCCTGAGCCTGTTCACGTTCTCGATCGGGGTCCTGTCGGGCCCCGGCTTCTTCGCGTCGCTGCGGCGCGGCCTGGCGCCGATCGCGGCGATGACCGCGGTGCTGGCAGCCGCGGCGCTGGTGGCGGTGGTCGCCGGGCGACTGCTGGGCCTGGACAGCCGGCTGGTGGCCGGCAGCTTCGCCGGGGCGCTGACCAACACGCCGGCGCTGGCCGCGGCGCGCGAGGCGACCGGCCACAGCGCCCTGCCGACCATCGGCTACGCCGTGAGCTACGGCTTCGGCGTGGTCGGCATGCTGCTGGCCACCAGCCTTGCGCTGCGCCACCGCGACCAGGACCTTGACCTGCCGTCGCCGCTGGTCAACTGCAGCCTGCGCGTGGAGACCACCGAGCGCCCCAGCATCCGCGAGATCGAGCTGCGCTACGGCCGGCGCATCCGGTTCTCGCGGCTGCAGCACGGCGGCAGCCGCCAGCCTGTGCAGGCGCCCAGCGACGCGGACCTGCTGTGCCGCAACGACCTGGTGACGGTGGTCGGGCCGGTCGATCTGCTCACCCAGGTGACCCGCGAACTGGGCCATGCGTCGTCGCACGCGCTGGACGCGGACCGCAGCGCGCTGGACTTTCGCCGCGTCACGCTGTCGAACGGGCAGCTGGCCGGCCACGCGCTCGGCGAGCTGGACCTGATGCGGCGCTTCGGCGCCACGGTCACCCGGGTGCGGCGCGGCGACGTCGACATGTTGGCCAGCGACCAGCTGGTGCTGCAGCCGGGCGACCGGGTGCGCCTGATCGCGCCACCGCACCGGATTGCTGCGGTCTCGGCCTACTTCGGCGACTCCGAGCGCGGCCAGTCGGACATCAACCCGGTCGCGCTGGGCCTGGGCATGGCGCTGGGCATCGCGCTGGGCAGGGTGGTCGTGCCGCTGCCAGGTGCGGCGTTTGCCATCGGCTCGGCCACCGGAACGTTGCTGGTGGGACTGCTGTTCGGCCGGCTGGCGCGCATCGGGCCGGTCATCACGACGATGTCGCACGTGGCCGCCCAGGCGCTGTCCGAGCTCGGGCTGCTCATCTTCCTCGCCCAGGCCGGCACCAGGGCGGGGGGCATGCTCGGCACCGCGTTCGCATCGGGCGCCTGGCTGAAGATCCTGCTGCTGGGCGCCGCCATCACCGGCACGGTCAGCGTCGGCATCTACCTGGTGATGCGGCGCGGTTTCGGCATGGGCTGCACCCGGCTGGCCGGCGTGCTCGCGGGCACCCAGACGCAACCGGCGGTGCTGGGCTTCGCCAACGGCCGCACGGCGCACGACAGCCGCGTCGCGCAGGGTTATGCGCTGGTCTACCCGGCCGCGATGGTCAGCAAGATCCTGCTGGCCCAGTGGCTGGGCCAACTGTAGGCGGCGGCCGGCCTTCGGCCGCTGCCGCAGGCGTGCCGAGCGCGCGGGCGGCCCGCTCAGGTTCACCGCGATCGTCAGGCCGGTCTCGTCGCCGACCGTCGCCGCCACCGGCAGGGGTTCGCCAGCACGCTGTCGAGCAGATGGCGTTCGCCGTGCCGGAACGGCGTGGACACCAGCGGCGTGCAGGCCAGCGGCAGGTCCTCGATGCGGCAGTCGCCGATCATCCCGCGCAGCGCGCCGATGATGCGCCCGCCCTTGGTCGAGCGCGGTATCAGGCCACCTGCACCGTGATGCGCCGCGGCTGCGCGTGCTCGGCCTTCGGGATGCGCAGGCGCAGCACGCCGTGGTTCAGTTCGGCGCCGACCTTGTCGGGGTCGAGCTCGCGGCTGAGCGTGAAGGCGCGGCGATAGTGGGTGCGCTGCACCTCGGCGTGGCTGGCCTGCATGTCCTGCGGCACGCTGAGCACCAGGTCGGCTTCGATCAGCAGCGTGTCGCCCTCGACACGCACGCTCAGCCGATCGCGCGGCACGCCGGGCAGGTCGGCATACACGGTGATGCCGGCGGCATCCTCGATCACGTCCACCGGGGGCAGCAGCGACGGCTCGTTGCGGCGGGCCTGGTCGGTGCTCTGGGTCACGGCTTGTTCGGTCATGGCTTCGGCTCCTGCGGTTCACTGCACTTCGATGCGGCGCGGTTGCGCCGATTCGCGGCGCTGCACGCTGACATGCAGCACGCCGTCGCGGTAACTGGCCTGCACGGCACCGGGGTCGATGTCGTCGGGCAGGCTGACGACACGGCGGAAGCGCCCTTCGAAGCGCTCGCTGATGTGGGCCGTGGTCTTGCCGTCGTCGGCGCGCACGGTGGGCTGGCGCTCGCCCTCGATGGTCAGCACGCCGCGTTCGAGGTTGACCTGCAGGCCGGCCGGGTCGATGCCGGGCGCAAACGCGTAGATCTCGACCGACTTCGGCGTGCTGCCGACGTTCAGCGCCGGGTAGCCACCCGCGAAGCCGCGGATGCTCGGCGAGGCGACGTCGAAAGACTGCTGCAGTTCGCGCTGCAGGCGATCCAGGTCCGCGAACAGGTCGCGGGGGAACAGGCTGCGGTACATGGCTTGGACCTCCTCGGGTTGACGGGCGCCGCGCTCCACGCGGGCAGCGCCCTGGGCACCGAAGAGGTAGGGGCAGGGCCGCCGGGTTTCAAGAGGCCAGCAGGGTGCGGATGCGATCGGGCACCGGCACCGACTTCCGTGCCTTGAAATCGGTCCAGACCACCGTCGCGCCGCCGCTGGCGTGGACCACGCCGGGCTGGTCGCTGCGTTCCAGCGTCGCGTAGGTGTCGATGGTGCTGCGGCCGATCGCCCCGGCGTAGTGCCGCGCCAGCACCTCGCCGGGGTACTCGAGCTGGCGGATGAAGCTGCAGAAGGCGTTGATGATCACCGGGCCGACGCCGTCGGCGTCGGGCAGGCAGCCGATGTGGCGGAACCACTCGATGCGCAGGCTCTCGAGGTAGCGGAAGTAGTTGGCGTTGTTGACATGGCCCATCGCGTCCATGTCGCCCCAGCGGATCGGAATCAGCATCTCGAAGACGAGCTTCTTGTCGGCGGGGATCTCGAAGCGCATGGTCAGGCGTTCGTGTCGGTGGCGATGCCCAGCTCGGCGGCCATCTTCTGCACCAGCGCGCGAAGTTCGGCCAGCTCGCTGCCCTGGCGTGCCAGCTCGGCCTTCAGCGCGACCAGTTCGCCGACGCTGATCGGATCGGCATCGCTGGCGCCCATCGGCTCGCGCGGCGCCGTCATCTGCACTTCGCCGCACAGCAGGTGGGCCCAGCGCGGCTCGCGTGCGCCCGGCGCACGCGGCAGCAGCAGCGCGCGCGGCGGGTAGCGGTCGGCCAGTTCGCTCAGCACCGCCTCGACCGCCGCGATGTCGGCGAAGCGGTGGATGCGCTCGACGTTGGCGCGCAGCTCGGCCGCCGTCTGCGGACCGCGCAGCATCAGCACCGCCAGCAACGCGGCGGCCGGCGCCGGCACGTTGAGGCCGCGCGCGGCGTTGTGCTCGTACTTGCTGACGCGCCCGCCGCTGGTCTCGAACACCAGGCTCATGCTCTTCAGGCCGTCGATCGCGGCCAGCACGTCGGCGTCGCCGGCCTCGATCACTGGATCGCGCGCGGTCTTCTGGTTGCAGCCGGCGACCAGCGCGTTCAGCGACAGCGGGTAGGTGTCGGGCACGGTGGCCTGCTTCTCCACCAGCACGCCGAGCACGCGGGCTTCGAGCGGGGTCAGGGCGCGCGCCATGGGGGCCTAGGCTCCAAAGCCGTCGTCGGCCGAGACGATCGCGCCGTTGATGAAGTGGCTCTCGTTGGCGCACAGCATCATCAGCGCGCTGTTCAGGTCCTCGGGCCTGCCGACGCGCTTGCGCGGCGTCAGGTTGATCAGCTTCCTGCCGGCCTCGGTCTGCCAGTGCTGGTGGTTGATCTCGGTGTCGATGTAGCCCGGGCACAGCGCGTTGGTGTTGATGCCGAACTTGCCCCATTCCAGCGCCATCGCGCGGGTCATGTGGATCACCGCGGCCTTGCTCATGCAGTAGACGCCGATCTGGCTGAGCACCTTCATCCCGGCCATCGAGGCGACGTTGACGATGCGCCCGCCGGTGAAGGTGCCCGGCGCGGCGCCGCGCGAGCGGGCGATCATCCGCCTGGCCACCTCCTGGGCGACGAAGAAGGCGCCGCGGGTGTTGGTGTTCATCACGTAGTCGTAGTCCTCGGGCGTCACGTCGACCAGCTTCTGGGTCGTGCTGACGCCCGAGTTGTTGACCAGGATGTCGATCGTGCCCATCTCGGTCTCGGCGTGGGCCACCGCCGACTTGATGCTGTCGGGGTCGGTGACGTCGAGTTCGACCACATGGGCGTCGCCGCCGATCGATTCGAGCTCGGCGCGCAGGGTCTTCAGCCGCTCGATGCGCCGCGCGGCCAGCACGACGCCGGCACCTGCCTGGCTCAGGGTGCGGGCGAACTGCGCGCCCAGCCCGCTGGAGGCACCGGTGACGAAGGCCACACGGCCGGAAAGATCGATGTTGTAGCTCATGGGGCGAGGCAGTCTGCAGAAGGTTGAAGGCACCCGCCGGCGACCGGCAGGTGCAGCGCATCCGGGTCGATTCACGATAGCACGACGACCCGGCCGCGAACGTCCGAACCGGCGGACCTGCCGATCCGGCGGAAATAGCACGATCGTGCTTTTTTCCGTCACCGCTGGTTAGAATCGTCGGGGCTCACCCGCTGCCGGGTGAGCCCACCCAACAACACAAGGACCGGGATGACACCGCAGGAGCTCCTCGACCAGTACGGCCCGCGCGAGGCCATGGAATACGACGTGGTGATCGTCGGCGGCGGCCCCGGCGGCCTGGCCGCGGCGATCCGCCTGAAGCAGGTGGCCGCGACGCAGAACCGCGAGCTCTCGGTGGTCGTGCTCGAGAAGGGCTCCGAGCCCGGCGCGCACATCCTGTCGGGCGCGGTGATGGACCCGATCGCGCTGAACGAGCTGATCCCCAACTGGCGCGACCTCGGCGCGCCGCTGAACCAGCCGGTCACCGGCGACCAGTTGCTGCAGCTGACCGAAGACGGCATCGCGACGATCCCCGACTGGCTGATGCCGACCTGCTTCCACAACGACGGCTGCTACGTCGTCGCGCTGGGCGCGGTGGTCAAGTGGCTGGGCGAGCAGGCTGAAGGCCTGGGCGTCGAGGTCTTCCCCGGCTTCACCGCCGCCGAGGTGCTGTACGACGAGCAGGGCCGGGTGCGCGGCGTCGCCACCGGCAACCTCGGCATCGGCAAGGACGGCGAGCCGCACGAAGGCTTCCAGCTCGGCATGGAGCTGACCGCCAAGTACACGATCTTCGCCGAGGGCGCGCGCGGCCACCTGGGCAAGCAGCTGATCGCGAAATACAAGCTCGACGAAGGCCGCGACCCGCCGAGCTTCGCGATCGGCATCAAGGAGCTGTGGGAGATTCCGGCCGACAAGTCCCAGCCCGGGCTGGTGGTGCACACCAGCGGCTGGCCGGTCGAGGACGGCAGCTTCGGCGGCGGCTTCCTCTACCACCTGGAGGGCAACAAGGTCACGCTGGGCTACGTGCTCGGGCTCGACTACCGCAACCCGTGGATGAGCCCGTTCGAGGAGATGCAGCGCTGGAAGACGCATCACGCGATCCGCCCGCACATCGAGGGCGGCAAGCGCATCGGCTACGGCGCGCGGGCGATCAACAACGGCGGGCTGCAGAGCCTGCCCAAGCTGGTGTTCCCGGGCGGCGCGCTGATCGGCTGCGACGCCGGCTTCCTGAACGCCGCGCGCATCAAGGGCAGCCACGCGGCGATCAAGACCGGCATGCTGGCCGCCGAGGCCGCCGCCGAGGCGCTGGCCGCCGGCCGCAGCCATGACGAACTCTCGGCCTACCCGGCGGCGTTCGAGCAGAGCTGGCTGCACACCGAGCTGCAGAAGACACGCAACTTCAAGCCCTGGTTCAAGAAGGGCCAGCTGGTCGGCACGGTGATGACCGGCATCGAGCAGTGGCTGATGCCCAAGTTCAACATGGTGCCGCCGTGGACGATCCACCGCGACACGCCCGACCACGCCAGGCTGCTGCCGGCCGACCAGTGCCCGAAGATCGACTACCCCAAGCCCGACGGCGTGCTGACCTTCGACCGCCTGAGCTCGGTGTTCATCAGCAACGTCAACCACGAAGAGAACCAGCCGGCGCACCTGACGCTGAAGGACGCCAGCGTGCCGGTGGCGGTCAACCTGGCGAAGTACGCCGGCCCCGAGGGCCGCTACTGCCCAGCCGGGGTCTACGAGTTCGTCAAGGACGACGACGGCAGCGACCGGCTGCAGATCAACGCGCAGAACTGCGTGCACTGCAAGACCTGCGACATCAAGGATCCGACGCAGAACATCGTCTGGGTCACCCCCGAGGGCGGCGGCGGGCCGAACTACGCCGGCATGTAGCCGGCGCCGAACAGCGCGGCCTTCGTGCCGCTGATCGGCGCATGGCGCGACTGCGGTGCGCGAACAATGCGGCCGCATCATGCAGGCGCCACGGCTCGAGGACGTGCTGACGCGCGTGGTGGCCTGGCACAACCGGCACCCGCTGGCGCGCCGCATCGGGGTCGCGCAGGTGCACAGCGTCGGCGAGGTGCTGCTGCCCTTCGCCAGCGCGCAGGCCGTCGCCGCGGCCGCGCCGGCGGCGTCGGTCGAACCGCCCCGGCCCGCGCAGCCGTCGGCGGCGTCGCTGGCGGCGGTGGTGCTGGCGCGCGCGGCAGCCCGGCCGGCCCGGCCGTCCTGGGTGCCCCAGGCGGCCATCGCCGAGGGTCCGATCGACCCGGCCGACATCGACCTGGCGCTGGGCGATGAGACCGGCGCCGCCGACACGGCGCCCGACCCGGGCGCGGCGGCGTCGGACCCTGCCGAACCGCCCGACCCGCCGCCCGACCCGCCGCCCGACCTGCCGCCCGAGCCCGCTGCCGAGCACCCGCATGGCGTGGCGGCTGCCACGGCGTCGGCGGCCGCCGAGGTGCGCCGTGGCGGCTGGCTGGCACGGTTGCGCCTGGCCGGCCACCGACCCGCCCTGCCGCGGCTCGAAGCCGCCTTCGCCCGCGACTTCCTATGGCCGCTGACACCACAACAGGTCGCGCGCTGGGCCCGCCGTCATGGCCAGCCGCTGCCGCTGGCGCCGCCCGATTGGCCGCAACGGCGGGTGGCGCCCGATCCGGCCCGGCTGGCAGCGCTGCGGCAGAAAGGGCTGTCGAGGAGCCTCGACCTGCACCTGCTGACCGCGGCGATCGGGGTCGGCGATCGCCGCATCCGCCTGCTGCTGGACGGCAGCGGCCATGTCCTCGGTCCCCGTGCCTACAGCCCGCGCCGGATCGCTGTCGCGGCAGCCGCGCTCACGGCGACCGTGCTGGGCGCCCTCCTGCCGTGGCTGGCTGCGGACACCGGCCCGGCGGGTCGCGGCGCGGCCGTGCCGATCGCAGCGGCGATCGCGGCATCGGCGCCGGACGAGTCGGCGATCGAGCCCCACGCGACACCGGCGAGCGCCACCGCGGCGGCCGAGTCGACGCCGCCGGCATCGGCTGCGGCCGCGGTTGCCGAAGCGCAGCCGGCCCGGGCCGAGGCTTCTGCAGCCTCCGAACCCGCTGCCGACGCCCCGGCCGCGCCGCAGGCGGACATCCGCCCGCAGTTGTCCGACGACGAGCGGCGTGCCGCACGGGAGCAGTCCGAGCGCCTGCGCGGCCGCGCCAGCGCCGTGCCGGAGGCGGCGGCGCCGGCCGCCACCGGACCGGTCTATGCCGTCGTCGCGCGACCCAGCCGGCAGCGCGAGGCCGCGGCGAGCGACCTGGTGCTGATGCATTCGGTCGCCGCCCGCCTGCCGCCGCCCGCACCCGACCATGCCGAACTGATGCAGACCCGCGGCGAATGGCGCGCGGCCTGGTGGCCGTTCGCCAGCCTGGCCGATGCCGAACGCGCCCGCGTGATGCTGGCCGGCCGGGGGCTGAAGGCCGAGGTGGTGGAGTTCTGATCGCGCCGCACCGGGCGCTCGGAGGCCGGTCCGATCGCGACCCCGACGCGGGTCCCGCTGCCCTCAGCGCAGGCAGCGCAGCAGCCGCTCGAAGCCGCCGCGGTAGCTCGCCACCCAGCGCGCGCGCTGCGCCAGGCTCGGCGCGGCGTCGCCGGCCAGCGCGGCGCGAAGGCCCTCGGCGAGCTGCGCGACCGGTCGCAGCAGCGGCGGCCCCGCTGATTCCCAGGTGGCGGCATAGGCCGCCAGCTTGCCGGCCCCCCCGCCATCGTCGGGCCGCTGCAGGCCGACGGCCGGCACGCCGAACGCCGACGCGACGATGTGGCCGTGCAGGCTGCTGCCGGCATGGACCCGGCAGTGCGCCAGCAGCGCGCAGATATCCCAGAGGTCCAGGCCGTCGAACACCCGCACCGCCGCCGAGCGCATGCGGCCGGCGATGCGCTGCAGCAGGCCCAGTTCGTCGTGCCAGGGCGCGGCGCCGGCGCGAAACAGCACGACGCCCAGCCCGGTGGCCTCGACCGCATCGTCGAGCTGGGCGGCGATGAGCGCCAGCGTCGCGTCGTCGCCGAAGTCGGCCGCGAGCTGCACGGCGATGTAGCCCCTCGGCAGCGCCGCCAGCAGGCTTCCGACCGGCGCTCGGTGGGCGCGGGCCCGGATCGCCACGCCGAACAGCACGTCGACCATCACCGCCGGATCGGGCATCAGTGCCGCGGCGATGCCGGCCGCCTGCAGCTGGGCCAGCGTCGCCGCATCGCGCACCGCGACCGCGTCGGCCGCCGCCAGCCTGGCGAGCACGGCTTCCCGCCAGGGCGGCGGCAGCGCGCCGAGCGCGACGCCGCCGACCGCGCCGAAGACGACCCGCTCGATGCCCGGCAGTTCGGCACGCGAGGCGACATAGGGCATCGCCGCCGACGTGCCCAGCATCGCGCGCAGCCAGCGCGGTTCTTCGTCGGGATGCCGGTCGAGGTACGACAGCGTCGGCGTGACCGCGTCGCCGGGCAGCAGCATCGCCGCGGCCTGGCGCGCGCTGCAGGTCAGGATCTCGCCGCCGGCGTGGACCAGCTGCGCGCCGCGCAGGCGGCCGTCGCCGGCCAACCGGTGCAGCGCCCGCACCCGGTGGCCGCCGTACCGCCGCAGGTCGCGCTCGGCCAGTCCGGCGAAGACCAGTTCGCGCCCCGGCAGCAGCGCGGCGGCGACATGCGGAAACACCAGGTCACCGAAGTTGTGCCGGTCGAAGGCACCGAACAGCACGGTGGTCGTCGGCCGGCGGGGCATCGGCGCGCCCGGTCAGGTCGGCGCCCGGGCAGGGCGAGCGGCACAGACGGCCGGCAGCAGCTCGCCGATGTCCCCGCGCCACAGCGCGTCGGCCGACACATCCATCGCCGCGGGCCGGTGGTTGACGCTCACGACGCGGGCCCCACGGCTTCGGTGGCGATGCCCGCGCCGGCCAGCACGGCGATGCGGCTTGCCGCGGCGATCCCGCGCATGGCGGCGCCGACGGCGCCGACGGCATCGGGCGACTGCGGGCCTCGGGTCATGGTCGGTCGTCGCTCGGCGGCGCAGCGCCCTGCCCCCTGCCGCGCCGCTTCGTCGCCAGCCGCGCCGCCTCCTGCGCCTGGCCGGCCGCCAGCCAGCGCGCATGTTCGTCGGGCGTCTCCAGCGTGATGCGGCCGAGCGCGCCCGACCGGAAGTCGTTCAGCACGACCTCGGACGCCTTCTGCAGATTCGGCCGGCCGCCCGCCTGCAACAGACCGCGCTGGCGGGCAATCAGCTCCAGCAGCGCGTCGGCGGGCATCGCCGCCAGCGCGGCCGGGTCGGGCAGCCGGTAGCGGGCCGCGACGGCGCCGGCATAGCGGGCCTGCAGCCGCGCCAGCAGCGCCAGCGCGACCTCGTTCTCGTCATAGGCATTGCGGCCGATCGCGCCGCTGGCGGCCAGGTGCAGCCCGCTCTGCGGCACCTCGATGCGCGGCCACAGCATGCCCGGCGTGTCGAACAGCGTCACGTCGCTGGCCAGCTGGATCGCCTGCTCGGCCCGGGTGATGCCGGCCTCGTCGCCGGTCTTCGCGGCCTTGCGGCGCACCAGCGTGTTGACCAGCGTGCTCTTGCCGACGTTGGGAATGCCGCAGACCAGCACCCGCAGCGGCTTGACCATGCCGCCGCGCAGCGGCGCCAGCGCGCGGCAGGCGGCGATCAGCCGGGCCGCGGGCGCGGCCTCGCCGGCATCGAGCGCGATTGCCCGGGTGGCCGGCTGCGCGTTGTAATGGTCCAGCCACAGCGTGGTCAGCTGCGGGTCGGCCAGGTCCTGCTTGTTCAGCAGCTTCAGCGCCGGCCTGCCCGAGGTCAGCGCCGCCAGCAGCGGGTTGGCGCTGGCGCCTGGCAGCCGAGCGTCGAGCACTTCGATGACGACGTCGATGCCGGACCTCAGCCGCTCGGCCAGCGCCCGCCGGGTGCTGTGCATGTGGCCTGGGAACCATTGGATGGCCATCGGGAGGGACGTGCCGAAGGCGGTCGTTCAAGGAAAAAACGCCGCAAATCAATGACTTGGTGGACCGTGAATTCTACGGGTGGGTGATCGCTCCAGGCGAGCCGCCGCGCCGCGACGGCACCAGGAGGGCCGCGGGGGTGCCGTTCGAGCACCGGGACGCCGACGGGCATCGGGCGGCAGCAGCATGAAGCCGAACGCCCGCCGGGCAGCGATCGGCACTGTCGCGGCCCGCCTGCGGGCGGCGGACCTCCGGCGCGCCGGCGAGTCGGCGTTCAGACCGACGCCGCGTCTTGACGAAATCTTGATGCTGGCGCCGAGAACCTTGTCGGCGTCTTGACGTCGTTCGTCCGAGCATCGATCCGTACGAATCGGAGGATCCGTGGACATCGTCTATCTCATCGCGGCCGGCGCCTGCTGGGTGACCGTCGTCGCGCTCGCGCTCGGGTGCGAGCGCCTGCTGGACCGGAAGGCGGCGCCATGACCGGCTGGGACATCGCCGGCGGCCTGATCGCCATCGGCCTGCTGATCTACCTCGTCGCCGTGTTGCTGCGGCCGGAGGGCTTCTCGTGAACGCGCCCGCCTGGATGCAGTTGATCGCCTACCTGGCGATCCTGCCGCTGCTGGCCTGGCCATTGGCGCGGATGATGGAAGCGGTGATGCAAGGCCGCTTCGCCCGCGGCCGGCAGATCGAGGCCCCGCTGTTCCGCGTGGCCGGCATCGACGCCGAACGCGAGCAGCCGTGGCTGTCCTATGCCGTCGGGCTGCTGGTGTTCAACGGCCTCGGCGTGCTCGCGGTCTATGCCCTGCAGCGTCTGCAGGCCGTGCTGCCCCTGAATCCCCAGGCCATGGCCGCGGTGTCGCCGGACTCGGCCTTCGACACCGCGATCAGCTTCGTCACCAACACCAACTGGCAGGGCTACGGCGGCGAGTCGACGATGAGCTACCTGACGCAGATGCTCGCACTGACGGTGCAGAACTTCCTCTCCGCGGCCACGGGCATCGTGGTCGTCGTCGCGCTGATCCGCGGCTTCGCGCGCCATTCGGCACAGGCCGTCGGCAACGTCTGGATCGACCTCACCCGCGCGACGCTGTGGATCCTGCTGCCGCTGTCCTTCGTCTTCGCGCTGGTGCTGGCGGGTCTGGGCGTCATCCAGACTGTCGGGCCCTACCAGGACGTGCAGACCGTGGAGGCCGTCACCTGGCAGCTGCCCAGGCTGGGCGCCGACGGTCGGCCGGTCGCGGACGACAAGGGCCAGCCGGTGATGGAGGACAGGAGCGCCCGAACGCAGCAGCTCGCGATGGGCCCGGTGGCCTCGCAGCTCGCGATCAAGATGGTCGGCACCAACGGCGGCGGCTTCTTCAACGCCAACTCGGCGCATCCGTACGAGAACCCGACGGCCGTCACCAACTTCCTGCAGATGCTGTCGATCTTCCTGATTCCGGCGGCGCTGTGCCTCGTGTTCGGCCGCATGGTGGGCGACCTGCGCCAGGGCTGGGCGGTGCTGGCGGCGATGACGCTGTTGTTCGTCGTCGGCGTCATCGCGGCCACCGCCGCCGAGCAGCAGGCCAACCCGGCGCTGACCGCGCTGGGCGTCGACCCGTCCGGCGGCAACATGGAAGGCAAGGAGGTGCGCTTCGGCATCAATGCCTCGGCGCTTTTCGCCACCATCACCACCGCCGCCAGCTGCGGCGCGGTGAACTCGGTGCACGACAGCTTCATGCCGCTGGGCGGCATGGTGCCGCTGGTGATGATCCAGCTCGGCGAGGTGGTCTTCGGCGGTGTCGGCTCCGGCCTGTACGGCATGCTGGTGTTCGCCATCCTGGCCGTGTTCATCGCCGGGCTCATGATCGGCCGCACGCCCGAGTTCCTGGGCAAGAAGATCGAGGCCCACGAGACGAAGATGGTCTCGATCGCCATCCTCGTGACGCCGCTGCTGGTGCTGCTGGGCACTGCGATGGCGGTGCTGTCCGAAGCGGGGCGTGCCGGCATCGCCAACCCCGGGCCGCATGGCTTCAGCGAGGTCCTCTACGCGCTGTCCTCGGCCGCCAACAACAACGGCAGCGCTTTCGCCGGCCTGGCGGCGAACACGCCCTTCTACAACACGCTGCTGGCGGTGGCGATGTGGTTCGGGCGCTTCGGCGTGATCGTGCCTGTGCTGGCCATCGCCGGATCGCTGGCCGCCAAGAAGCGGCTGGAAGTGAACGGCGGCACGCTGCCGACCCACGGCCCCCTGTTCATCGCGCTGCTGATCGGCACGGTGCTGCTGGTCGGCCTGTTGAACTACGTGCCGGCGCTGGCCCTCGGGCCGGTGGTCGAGCACCTGATGCTGTCGGCGACCTGAGGCGACCACCATGACCCGCCAGACCCCGACCCTGTTCGACCCGGCGCTGATGAGGCCGGCCATCGCCGACGCGTTCCGCAAGCTCGACCCGCGCGTGCAGTGGCGCAACCCGGTGATGTTCGTCGTCTACGTCGGCAGCGCCTTCACCACCGCGCTCGCCGCCGCCAGTCCCGACGTGTTCACCGTCGGCGTGGCCCTGTGGCTGTGGTTCACCGTGCTGTTCGCCAACTTCGCCGAGGCGCTGGCCGAAGGCCGCGGCAAGGCGCAGGCCGCGTCGCTGCGCGGACTGAAGAAGAAGACCTGGGCCAAGAAGCTCGAGGGCGCCAGCGCGCGCGGCCAGTCGCGCACCGCGATGAAGTGGCACCCGCTCGAAGCCGACACCCTGCGCAAGGGCGACCTCGTGCTGGTCGAAGCCGGCGACACGATTCCCGCCGACGGCGACGTGATCGACGGCGTGGCCTCGGTCGACGAGAGCGCAATCACCGGCGAATCGGCACCGGTGATCCGCGAGTCCGGCGGCGACTTCTCGGCGGTCACCGGCGGCACGCGCGTGCTGTCCGACTGGATCGTCGTGCGCGTGGTCGTGAACCCGGGCGAGACCTTCGTCGACCGCATGATCGCGATGGTCGAGAACGCCAAGCGCCAGAAGACGCCCAACGAGATCGCGCTGACCATCCTGCTGGTGGCACTGACGGTGGTGTTCCTCGGCGTCGTCGCCACGCTGCTGCCGTTCTCGGTCTTCGGCGTACGGGCGACCGGTACGGGACAGCCGGTAAGCCTGGTCGTCCTGGTCGCGCTGCTGGTCTGCCTGATCCCGACCACCATCGCCGGACTGCTCAGCGCCATCGGCGTGGCCGGCATGAGCCGCATGATGAAGGCCAATGTCATCGCCACCTCGGGTCGCGCGGTGGAGGCGGCCGGCGACGTCGATGTGCTGCTGCTCGACAAGACCGGCACCATCACGCTGGGCAACCGGCAGGCCAGCGCCTTCATCCCCGCCGCGGGCGTGAAGGAAGCCGACCTGGCCGACGCCGCCCAGCTCGCGTCGCTGGCCGACGAGACGCCCGAGGGGCGCAGCATCGTCGTGCTGGCCAAGCAGAGGTTCCGGCTGCGCGAGCGCGACGTGGCCGCCTTGGGCGTCACCTTCGTGCACTTCACCGCGCAGACGCGCATGAGCGGCGCCGACCTGCCCGGCCCGGACGGCCGCCCACGGCTGCTGCGCAAGGGCGCGGCGGACGCGATTCGAAGGCATGTCGAGTCGCTCGGCGGAAGCTTCCCCGCGGCGCTTCAGGCGGCGGCGGACGTCGTCGCCAGCCGCGGCAGCACGCCGCTGGTGGTGGCCGACGGCACGCGCGTGCTCGGCGTGGTGGAGCTGAAGGACATCGTCAAGGGCGGCATCAGGGAGCGCTTCGCGGAACTGCGCCGCATGGGCATCAAGACGGTGATGGTGACCGGCGACAACCGGCTCACCGCCGCGGCGATCGCCGCCGAGGCCGGCGTCGACGACTTCCTGGCCGAAGCCACGCCCGAAGCCAAGCTGAAGCTGATCCGCGAGCACCAGGCCGCGGGCCGGCTGGTCGCGATGACGGGCGATGGCACGAACGACGCGCCGGCACTGGCGCAGGCCGACGTGGCGGTGGCGATGAATACCGGCACGCAGGCCGCCAAGGAGGCCGGCAACATGGTCGACCTCGACAGCAACCCGACCAAGCTGATCGAGATCGTCGAGACCGGCAAGCAGATGCTGATGACTCGCGGCTCGCTGACCACCTTCAGCATCGCCAACGACGTGGCCAAGTACTTCGCCGTCATCCCCGCCGCCTTCGTCGCCAC
>JAEUOY010000145.1 GCA_016790515.1 Burkholderiaceae bacterium
AGCCCGCCGCGCAGCCGTAGGCCGAGTACAACCGTGTCTTCATGGCCGCCCGGACCCTGTCCGGGCGCTGCCGATGCGCGTCGGCCGGGGCGCGTCAGTGCCCGCCGGCGCCCATCAGCGCCAGCAGCACGCCGCCGGCCACCACGCTGGCCACCTGTCCGGCGGCGTTGGCGCCCATCGCGTGCATCAGCAGGAAGTTCTCGAAGTCCTCCTGCTGCGCCACCCGCTGCACCACCCGCGCGGCCATCGGGAAGGCGCTGATGCCGGCGGCGCCGACCAGCGGGTTGACCTTGCCGCCGCTGAGCAGGTTCAGCAGCTTGGCGAACAGCACGCCGGACACGGCGTCGACCGCGAACGCCACGATGCCCAGCAGCAGGATGGCCAGCGTGCTGGGCTTGAGGAACTCGGTGCCGACCATCGTCGAGCCGATCGCCAGGCCGAGGAACAGCGTCACCGCGTTGGCGATCTCGTTCGACGAGGCCCTGGTCAGGCGCTCCACTGCGCCCGACTCCTTCATCAGGTTGCCCAGCATCAGCATGCCGATCAGCGGCGTGGCGAACGGCACCAGCGTGCCCACCAGCACCGTGACGACGATCGGGAACAGGATGCGCGTGCGCCGGCTGATGACGCGCTGGCTGTAGGGCATGCGGATCCGCCGCTCCTTCTTCGTCGTCAGCAGCCGCATGATCGGCGGCAGGATGATCGGCACCAGCGACATGTAGCTGTAGGCCGCCACGGTGATCGGCCCCAGCAGGTGCGGCGCCAGCAGGCCGCTGACGTAGATCGAGGTCGGCCCGTCGATCGCGCCGATGATGCCGATCGACGCCGCCTCGGGCCGCGTGAAGCCGAGCAGCAGTGCGGCCAGCAGCGTGAGGAAGATGCCGAACTGCCCGGCCGCGCCCAGCAGCACCAGGCGCGGGTTCTCCAGCAGCGGCCCGAAGTCGGTCAGCGCGCCGATGCCGATGAAGATCAGCAACGGGAACAGCTCGTTGACGATGCCCATGCCGTAGAGCACGCGCAGCATGCCGTCGTCGGCGATCAGCGGCGACAGCGGCAGGTTGGCCAGCAGGCAGCCGGCGGCGATCGGCACCAGCAGCAGCGGCTCGTAGTCCTTGACGATGCCCAGGTAGAGCAGCACCAGGGCCACGCCGATCATGACCACCGACTGCACGGTGACATGGGACAGGCCCTGCATCAGCAGGCCGAGGGTGTCGGGGCCGAACATCGGTCAGGCCTCGGCGAAGCGCACGATCGGGTCGCCGTGGGCCACCGTCTGGCCGGCGGCGACG
This sequence comes from Burkholderiaceae bacterium, assembly GCA_016790515.1. Classification (GTDB taxonomy): domain Bacteria; phylum Pseudomonadota; class Gammaproteobacteria; order Burkholderiales; family Burkholderiaceae_C; genus Pseudaquabacterium. Next base: position 1,290 of record JAEUOY010000145.1, read on the forward strand.
CAGAGCTCGGCAATGGTGCCGGCGCGAGGCGCCCCGATGACGTTGTGCATCTTCATCGCCTCGAGCACGGCGATCTGCTGGCCGCGCTGCACCACGTCGCCGGCCTTGACGTGCAGCTCCAGGATCACGCCGGGCATCGGCGCGCACAGCGCACCGGCGCCGCTGCCGGTGCGCCTGGGCGCGGCGGCCGCGGCCGCTGCAGGGCTTGCAGTGGGTGCGGTCGCGGCGCGCTGGCGCGGCTGCGCCGCCGCAGTGGCGCGGCCGGGCGAGCTGCCGGCGGCGTCGCCGGCGACCAGCCCGGGCGTGATGCTGGCCTTGTCCAGGTCCGCGTCGGCCGTCAGCGTCACCTCGTAGTGCTGGTCGCCGACGACCACCTCGAAACGGTCGGCGGCCAGCTCCTGCACGTCGATGACGAACTCGCGGCCGCCCAGCCCCAGCGTGTAGCGTCTCATGACCGACCCCTCCCTTGCCCTTGCCCTTGCCCCTGTCGTTGCCAGCTCTGGTTCTGCCGGGTCCGCCCGGCGCCGACCCAGCGCGAGGTGTGCAACTGGCTGCCTGGCAGGTAGCTGCGCATCACCGGCGCCGCCTCGCGCCGGCGCAGCGCGCGGTGCACCAGCGTGGCCGTGACGATCGCCGCCAGCAGCTCGGCATCGATGCCCTGCACCGTGGCCGGTGCCGGCACCGTGTCGGCAGGCGCTGCCGCCGGGTCGTCGGCCACCGGCGCGGCCGGCGCGCCGCTGCGGTCCGCCGGCGCCGGTTCGAAGCGCTGCACCAGCGTCAGCAGGCCCCACAGCAGCGCCAGCAGCCCGAACACCAGCCCCATGCCCAGCGCGGTGATCTGCAGCCCCCAGCTCAGGTTGTCCATCGACACCTCCAGGCGAATGCGGCTCGCCCGCGCGACCGGCGCCGCGCCGTCATGTCGGCGACAGCCCGTGTTTCTTCGGCGGGTTCAGCTGCACCTTGGTGCGCAGCACCTCGAGTGCACGCACCAGGCGCGAGCGCGTCTCGCGCGGCTCGATCACCTCGTCGATCTGGCCCACGTCGGCGGCGCGGTAGGGGTTGAAGAAGCGCTCGCGGTACTCGGCGACCAGCTCGCGCTCGCGCTGCGCCGGGTCCGCCGCTTGGCGCACCTCGTCACGGTAGAGCACGCGCACCGCCGGCTCGGCGCCCATCACCGCGATGCGCGCGCTGGGCCAGGCGAAGGCCAGGTCGGTGCGCATCTGCTTGGAGCTCATCGCCACGTAGGCGCCGCCCATCGCCTTGCGCGTGACGACCGAGATCTTCGGCACCGTGGCCTCGCAGTAGGCGTAGATGATCTTGGCGCCGTGGCGGATCACGCCGCCGTATTCCTGGTCGGTGCCGGGCAGGAAGCCCGGGCAGTCGATGAAGGTGACGATGGGGATGTTGAAGGCGTCGCAGGTGCGGATGAAGCGCGCGATCTTGTCGCTGGCGTCGATGTTCAGCGCGCCCGACAGGCAGGCCGGCTGGTTGGCCACCACGCCCACCGAGTAGCCGTCCAGCCGCCCGAAGCCCACCACCGCGTTCGGCGCGAAGGCGGGCTGCACCTCCAGGAAGCTGTCGCGGTCGAAGATCGCGGTGATCGCGTCGCGCATGTCGTAGGGCTGGTTCTCGTCGTCGGGGATCAGCGCGTTCAGCGCCTCGTCCATCCGGTGGGCCGGGTCCTCGGGCCGGATCTGCGGCGGGTCCTCGTTGTTGTTCTGCGGCAGGTAGCTCAGCAGCAGCTTGGCCAGCGCGATGCCGGCGGCCTCGGTGTCGGCCACCAGGTGCGCCACGCCGCTGCGCCCGCCGTGCACATCGGCGCCGCCCAGGTCCTGCGCGCTGACCTGCTCGCCGGTCACCGCCTTGATGACGTCGGGGCCGGTCAGGAACATGCAGCCGTCGCCGGCCATCAGGACGAAGTCGGTCAGCGCCGGCGAGTAGACCGCGCCGCCCGCGCAGGGGCCCAGGACCAGCGAGAGCTGCGGGATCACGCCCGAGGCCATGACGTTGCGCACGAACACCTCGCCATAGGCCGCCAGGCTGCGCACGCCCTCCTGGATGCGCGCGCCGCCCGAGTCGTTCAGCCCGATGATCGGGATGCCGCTTTCCAGCGCCAGGTCCTGGATGCGGCTGATCTTGTGCGCCTGCACCGCCGAGAACGAGCCGCCGAGCACGGTGAAGTCCTGCGCGAACACCGCCACGCGGCGGCCGCTGACCTTGCCGAAGCCGGTGACGATGCCGTCACCCGGGAAGCGTTGCTGGTCCAGCCCGAACTCGCTGACCTGGTGCGTGGCCAGCGCGCCGAATTCCTGGAACGAGCCTTCGTCGAGCAGCAGCGCCAGCCGTTCGCGCGCGGTCAGCTTGCCGCGTGCATGCTGCTGCTCGATGCGCCTGGCGCCGCCGCCGAGCACGGCGCGCCGGCGCATCTCGCGCAGCAATTCCAGGTGGTCGTGGGTCTTGCCCTGCATCGGCTGGCTCCTGTGGACCGGGACCGACGGCGGCTTCGATCCCGGTGCAGGATGTTGCGTCCCCGTCGGCGCGCGGACCTGACCAGGATCAAGAGATGTGATGGCGAGGCCGCGGACCGGTCAGCGCAGCCAGCCCTTCATCACCGCCCAGACGTTGTCCAGCATCTTCGGATGCGCCTCGGCCGTCGGGTGGATGCGGTCGGGCTGGAACAGCCTGTCGGCCTGCGGCGAATCGGCCACCCCGGCCAGCAGGAAGGGCACCAGTGCCGCGCCTTCGTCCTTGGCCACCCCCGCGAACAGCGCGGCGAAGTCCTGGCCGTAGCGCGCGCCGTAGTTCGGCGGCACCTGCATGCCCACCAGCATCACCTTGGCGCCGGCCGCCTTGGCGTCGCGCGCCATCGCCTGCAGGTTGTCGCGGGTCATCGTCAGCGGCAGGCCGCGCAGCGCGTCGTTGCCGCCGAGCTCGATCACGACATGGCTGGGCTGGTGGGCCTTCAGCAGCGCCGGCAGCCGTGAACGGCCCCCCGAGGTCGTGTCGCCGCTGATGCTGGCGTTGATCACGCCGGCGGCGATCTTCTGCTGGGCCAGCCGCTGATCCAGGAGCGCGACCCAGCCGCTGCCGCGTGCAATCCCGTATTCGGCCGACAGGCTGTCGCCCAGCACCAGGATCTTGCGCGCCGCCGCGGCGCGCAACGGCCCGCCCGGCAGCAGGCCCAGGGCCAGCAGGCTACAGTGCGCCAGCGCCACTCGCCGCGACGCCAGCCGTCGCGTGTCTGCACATCCCATGAGCGATCCCATCATCGCGGTCGAGCACGTCGACCGCTCGGTTACCGATTCCACCGGCACGCTGAGCATTCTCCATGACATCGATTTCACCCTGCAGCGCCGGCAGAGCACGGCGATCGTCGGTGCCTCGGGGTCGGGCAAGAGCACGCTGCTGGCGATCATCGCCGGGCTCGACCACCCGACCCGCGGCACGGTGCGGCTCGACGGCGAGGATCTCTTCGCGCTCGACGAGGACGCGCGCGCCGCGCTGCGCGCGCGCAAGCTCGGCTTCGTGTTCCAGAGCTTCCAGCTGCTGAGCCACCTGAGCGCGCTCGAGAACGTGATGCTGCCACTGGAGCTGCTGGGCCGCGCCGATGCCCGGCCGCGCGCGGCGGCGATGCTCGGGCGCGTCGGGCTGGCTTCGCGGCTGGACCACTACCCGCGCACGCTGTCCGGCGGCGAGCAGCAGCGGGTGGCCTTGGCCCGCGCCTTCGTCGTCGAGCCCGAGGTGTTGCTCGCCGACGAGCCCACCGGCAGCCTCGACCACGCCACCGGCGAGAAGGTGATGGCGCTGATGTTCGAGATGAACCGCGAGACCGGCACGACGCTGGTGCTGGTCACCCACGACCGCGGCATCGCTGCGCGCTGCGACCGCCAGCTGCACATCGAAGCCGGCCGGCTGCTGGAGCCGGCGGCCGCATGAGGGTCGCTCTGGCGGCGCTGGCCGCAGCGCTATGGCTGGGCGCAGCGGCCCGGGCGTCCGACGCCGCAGTCGCGCTGCCGCAGGCGCGGCCGGCGCCCGGCGGCGTCGCGCTGGTCGACCTGGGGCCGGCGGCCGAGCCGCCGCAGGCCCGCCTCGGCGACGTGCCGCTGCTGGTGCTGGGCTCGCCGGCCGGCTGGACCGCGGTGGTCGGCATCGCGCTGGACCGCGCGCCGGGCGAGGCCATGCTGACGGTGCAGCGCGGCCCGGCGCCGGCCGCGGCGGTCGGCTTCGAGATCCGGCCCTGGCGCTACGGCGAGCAGCGGCTGAAGGTGGCGCCCAGGCATGTCGACCTGTCGCCCGAGGACCTGGCGCGCCACCAGCGCGAGCGCGCGCACCAGGCCGAGGTGATCGCCGGCTTCAGCGCGGCGCCGCGCGCCGGGCTGCGCATGCAGCCGCCGGTGCCGGGTGCGCGCTCGTCCAGCTTCGGGCTGCGGCGGGTGTTCAACGGCCAGGCGCGCAGCCCGCACAGCGGCATGGACATCGCCGCACCGGCCGGAACGCCGGTGGCTGCGCCGCTTGCCGGGCGGGTGGTCGACACCGGCGACTACTTCTTCAACGGCCAGACCGTGTGGATCGACCACGGCGGCGGGCTGCTGTCGATGCTGTGCCACCTCAGCCGCATCGACGTGCGCCCGGGCGAGGCGCTGGCCGCCGGCGCGCCGGTCGGCGCGGTGGGCGCCACCGGCCGGGTGACCGGGCCGCACCTGCACTGGTCGGTCAGCCTGAACCGGGTGATGGTCGACCCGGCGCTGTTCCTGGCGCCGGAATGACAAAGGGCGCCGTGGCGCCCCTTCGACCGGCAGGGCGATCAGTGCCCGGCGAACTTGTAGTCGGTCCTGGCGGTCTTGATCATGTCTTCCTGGAACTTCTGCAGCTTCAGCTGCGCCAGGCGCTCCTTGATCTGCGGCTTCACCGAGTCGAATTCGGGAAACTGGGCCTCGCGGGTGTCCTCCAGCCGGATCACGTGCCAGCCGAACTGCGTCTTCACCGGGGTCTCGGTCATCTCGCCCTTCTTCAGCTTGGCCATCGCCTGGCCGAACTCGGGCACGTAGCTCTCGGGCTTGGCGAAGTCGAGATCGCCGCCGTTCTCGCCCGAGCCGGTGTCCTTGCTCTTGGCCTTGGCCAGGTCCTCGAACTTCGTGCCGCCCTTGATCTGCACGATCAGCGCCTTGGCCTCGTCCTCGCCTTCGACCAGGATGTGGCGGGCGCGGTACTCGGTGCCGGCCGACTGGGCCTTGAACTTGTCGTACTCGGCCTTGGCCTCGGCATCGGTGACCGGGTTCTTCTTCTTGAAGTCCTCGAACAGCTCGCGGATCAGGATGCTCTGGCGGGCCAGCTCCATCTGCGCCTTGTAGTCGGGCTGGCCGGCGATGCCGCGCTTCTCGGCCTCCTGGGCGAAGACCTCGCGGCGTACCACCTCGTCCTTGGCCATGCCCTGCATCTCGGGCGAGACCTGCTGGCCGGCGCGCTGCGCCTGCTGCAGGAGCAGGTCGACCCGGGCCTTGGGCACGGCCTTGCCGTTGACGATGGCGATGTTCTGCGCTGCGGCGCCCAGGGGCAGCAGCAGCGCGGCGGCGATGGCGAGGGCCGACGCACGCGCGGCAAGGTGGGGGCGGATCATGGACGGGGGCCTTTCGGGGAAGCGATCGACGCGCGCCCGCGGCCGGGCGGCGCTGGAATCATCGAGGGATCGTCGGAGAGGGCGTTGGCGGACGCTTGGGGCTGGACTGCTGAGGCACGAGCGATGGGCCGGATCACGCCTCGGCGGGGCTGAGGGCCTCGATCGCCAGGGCATGCACGCCCTGGGGAATGACGTCGCGCAGGGCATGATACACAAGGCGGTGGCGCGCCACCCGGTTCAACCCGGCCATGCGTTCGCTGACGATGCGCACCCGCCAGTGCGAGCCCTCGCCGGCGCCGGCATGGCCGGCATGCAGGTGGCTTTCGTTGCTGACCTGCAGCGACTGCAGCGGCGCGATCGACGCCCGCAGCGCCAGCTCGATCTGCAGCGCGGTGACACCGCTCACGGCCGGTCCTTTGCCGCGGCGGCTGCCGGCTCGGTGGTCTCGTCGGGCAGGTGGCGGCTGAGGTAGAAGCCCTGCGCCAGCGTGAACAGCAGCATCAGGCCGATGCCGCCGAACAGCTTGAAGTTGACCCAGGTGTCGGTCGAGAAGCTGTAGGCCACCCAGAGGTTCAGCAGTCCCATCGCGGCGAAGAACGCGATCCAGGCCAGGCTCAGACGAGCCCAGACGGCCTCGGGCAGCGGCAGCTGCGCGCCCAGCATCAGCTTCAGCAGGTTGCGGCCGAACACGAACTGGCTGACCAGCAGGCTCGCACCCATCGCCCAGTACAGGCCGGTGGGCTTCCACTTGATGAAGGTCTCGCTGTGCAGCCACACGGTCAACCCGCCCAGCACCACCACCAGCGCAAGGCTGATCCACAGCATCAGGTCGACCTTGCGGCCGCGCAGCTTCAGCCAGCCGACCTGGACCAGCGAGGCGATGATCACGACCACCGTGGCAAGCATCACCGGCGCCTCGGTCGGGCCGACCTGTCCGCCCGCGACCAGGAAGCCCAGGTGCTCGGTGGCGTAGGCGGCGGCCCAGTCCTTCTGGTTCTCGGCGTACTTGAAGGTCGCGAAGAACAGCAGGATCGGCAGAAAGTCCAGCAGCAGTTTCATGCGGGCTGAAGTGTAGCGGCCGCCCCGTTACCGCAGGTGTCGGATGTCACGAAGCGTGATCAGTCCCTGGCCTCGAAGTCGATCGAGGCCGAATTGATGCAGTAGCGCTCGCCGGTGGGCGCCGGGCCGTCGTCGAAGACATGACCCAGGTGGGTGCCGCAGCGGGCGCAGCGCACCTCGGTGCGCACCATGCCGTGGCTGGTGTCGGTGATGCGCTCGATCCGCCCGGGCTCGATGTCGCGGCTCCAGCTGGGCCAGCCGCAGCCGGCGTCGAACTTGTCCTCGCTCCTGAACAGCAGCTGGCCGCAGCCGATGCAGCGGTAGCTGCCGTCGGACCAGTGGTCCCAGTAGCGGCCGGTGAACGGCCGCTCGGTGGCTGCCTTGCGTGCGACCTGGAACTGCATCGGGTCGAGCTGTTCGCGCCATTCGGCTTCGGTCTTGCGCACCGGGTAGCGCGGGTCGTCGTGCGGATGGGGTTCTGGAGGCTTCTTGCCGAAGAAGGTCATGGTGAACGGGCGATTGGCGGACGGTTGATCCGGGCGCGCGCCAGCTGGCGTCCGGAAGGGCCGACATTGTCGGCTCGAGCGCAGCGGCGGGCCAGCGGCCACGGGGAATCACCCCTGTCCGGCCGGGGCGGCCAGCGGCCATACTGTTCGGCTGCACCGGGCCGCCGTGCCCGACCCGCGAACCCCCGTTGACGTCGAAGAGGACTCCCATGCTCGGCCTGATGCAAGACCACCCGCTGCTGATCTCCAGTCTGATCGAATTTGCCGGTCGCCACCACCACGAGGCCGAGATCGTCTCGCGCCGGGTCGAAGGCGACATCCACCGCTACACCTATGCCGACGCGGCCCGGCGCTCGCGCCGGGTGGCCAATGCGCTGGACCGGCTGGGCCTGGCCTTCAGCGACCGGGTGGCCACGCTGGCCTGGAACGGCTACCGCCACCTCGAGCTGTATTTCGGCGTCGCCGGCAGCGGCCGGGTCGTGCACACCATCAACCCGCGGCTGCTGCCCGAGCAGATCGCCTGGATCGCCAACCATGCCGAGGACCAGGTGCTGTGCTTCGACATGACCTTCCTGCCGATCATCAAGGGCATCTGGACGCACTGCAGCACGGTCAAGCACTGGATCGCGCTGTGCGACGCCGACAAGCTGCCCGCCGACACCGGCATCGCCGGCCTGCGCAGCTACGAAGCCTGGATCGCCGACGCGCCCGACAGCTCCGACTGGCCGCAGTTCGACGAGCGCAGCGCCGCGGCGCTGTGCTACACGAGTGGTACCACCGGCAACCCCAAGGGCGCGCTGTACAGCCACCGCTCGACGCTGCTGCATGCCTTTGCCGGCGCACTGCCCGACGCGCTGGGCGTGTCGGCGCGCGACGCCATCCTGCCGGTGGTCCCGATGTTCCACGTCAACGCCTGGGGCCTGCCTTATGGCGCGGCGATGACCGGCGCCAAGCTGGTGTTCCCCGGCGCGGCGCTGGACGGCAAGTCGGTCTACGAGCTGATGGAATCCGAGCGGGTGACGATGGCCGCCGGCGTGCCCACCGTCTGGCTCGGCCTGCTGAACCACATGGCGCAGCATGGCCTGAAGTTCAGCACCATGCGGCGCACGGTGATCGGCGGTTCGGCCTGCCCGCCGGCGATGATCAAGAGCTTCCGCGACGACTACGACGTCACCGTGGTCCATGCCTGGGGCATGACCGAGATGTCGCCGCTGGGCACGGTGTGCACGCTGAAGCTGCACCAGACCGAGTTGCCGGGCGAGCAGCAGCTGGCGATCATGGGCAAGCAGGGCCGGGCGGTGTTCGGCGTCGAGATGAAGATCGTCGATCCCGACGGCAAGGAACTGCCGTGGGATGGCCGGCACAGCGGCGATCTGCATGTCAAGGGGCCGTGGATCATCGGCAGCTACTTCAAGGGCGAGGGCGGCGACCCGCTGGTCGACGGCTGGTTCCCGACCGGTGACGTCGCCAACATCGACGCCGACGGTTTCATGCAGATCACCGACCGCAGCAAGGACGTGATCAAGTCCGGCGGCGAGTGGATCGGCTCGATCGACCTCGAGAACATCGCGATGGCCCACCCGGGGGTGGCGATGGCCGCCTGCATCGCGGCCAGGCACCCGAGGTGGGACGAGCGCCCGCTGCTGGTGGTGATGAAGAAGCCCGGCGCGACGCTCACGCGCGAGGAACTGCTGGCCTTCTACGACGGCAAGATCGCCAAGTGGTGGACGCCCGACGACGTGGTGTTCGTCGATGCGATCCCGCTCGGTGCCACCGGCAAGATGCTGAAGAACAAGCTGCGCGAGCAGTTCAAGGACTACCAGCTGCCGACCGTTTGAGGCGCTTCGGTTCAGGGTAAACCCGCGCTCCGGCCGCCGCGACACCGCTTTGTCGCGGCAGGGACAGGCCTCGCCGGAGCGTGACTTCTAAAATCGAACGATCGTGCTTTTTCCGGGCGCGCGTCGCCGCTGCCCCTTCCGCGAAAGGTTTCAATGAGCGCCACCTACCAGGTCGTCGACGGCATCGCCGTCGTCACGATGAACAACCCGCCGGTCAACGGGCTGGGCTACGAGACCCGCCGCGGCATCGCCGACGGCTTCGAGAAGGCCAACGCCGACCCGGCGGTCAAGGCCATCGTGCTGACCGGTGCCGGCAGGGCCTTCTCGGGCGGGGCCGACATCCGCGAGTTCGATTCGCCGAAGTCGTTGGCCGAGCCGAACCTGCTGACGCTGATCAAGCTGGCCGAGGCCTCGGCCAAGCCGATCGTCGCGGCGATCCACACCGTCTGCATGGGCGGCGGGCTCGAGCTGTCGCTGGGCTGCCCCTACCGCGTCGCGTCGCCGGGCGCGGCGATCGCGTTGCCCGAGGTCAAGATCGGCCTGATCCCCGGCGCCGGCGGCACGCAGCGGCTGCCTCGGGTGCTGGGCGTCGAGACGGCGATGAACATGATCGTCAGCGGCGAGCCGGTCAGGAGCGAACTGCTGGCCAGCCAGCCCGGCCAGAAGCTGTTCGACAGGATCATCGACGGCGAGCTGATCGCCGGCGCGGTCGCCTTCGCGAAGGAGATCGCCGACCAGCGGCCGCTGCCCTCGGTGCGCGATCTGAAGGCGAGCCACCCGAACCCCGACGCCTACGCGCAGTTCGTGCGCAACATGGTCAAGGGGATGTCGAAGAACTTCCCGGCGCCGCTGGCCTGCGTCGAGGCGGTGGCGTACTCGCTGAAGGCGAAGTCGCTCGACGATGGCCTGGCCGAGGAACTGCGGATCTTCAAGGGCCTGATGCTGACGCCCGAGGCCAAGGCGCTGCGCCATGCCTTCTTCGGCGAGCGCGCGGCGAGCAAGATCCCCGACGTGCCCGAGAACACGCCGCAGCGTGACATCAGGAAGGTCGGCGTGATCGGCGCCGGCACGATGGGCGGCGGCATCACGATGAACTTCCTGAACGCGGGCATCCCGGTCACGGTGCTCGAGACGAAGCAGGAGGCGCTGGACCGCGGCGTCGCGACGATCCGCAAGAACTACGAGGCCCAGGTCAAGAAGGGCAAGTTGAAGCAGGACAAGTACGAGCAGCGCATGGCGCTGCTGGGCACCACGCTGAGCTACGACGACCTGAAGGACGCCGACCTGATCATCGAGGCGGTGTTCGAGGAGATCGGGGTCAAGAAGGCGGTGTTCGAGAAGCTCGACGAGATCGCGAAGCCCGGCGCGATCCTGGCCTCGAACACCAGCACGCTGGATGTCGACCGGATCGCCAACTTCACGAAGCGCCCGCAGGACGTGGTGGGCATGCACTTCTTCAGCCCGGCCAACGTGATGCGCCTGCTCGAGGTGGTGCGCGGCGCGGCCACCGCGAAGGACGTGCTGGCCACCGTGATGACGGTGGGCAAGAAGATCAAGAAGACCGCTGTCGTCTCGGGCGTCTGCGACGGCTTCATCGGCAACCGGATGATCGAGCAGTACAGCCGCCAGGCCGGCTTCCTGCTCGACGAAGGCTGCACCCCGGCGCAGGTCGACAAGGCGATCGAGCGGTTCGGCTTCGCGATGGGCCCGTTCCGCATGGGCGACCTGGCCGGCAACGACATCGGCTGGGCGATCCGCAAGCGCCGCGCGGTCGAGCACCCCGGCATGAAGTACAGCAGGACGGCCGACCTGCTGTGCGAGATGGGCCGCTACGGCCAGAAGACCGGCGCCGGCTGGTACGACTACCAGAGCGGCAAACGCGACGCGATCCCCAGCGCGGTGGTCGAGCAGATGATCGCCGACCACCGCAAGGAGCTCGGCATCGCGCCGCGCCGGATCGGCGACGACGAGATCGTGCAGCGCCTGGTGTACGCGCTGGTCAACGAGGCGGCGCACATCCTCGAGGAGGGCATCGCCAACAAGGCCAGCGACATCGACATGATCTACCTGACCGGCTACGGCTTTCCGCTGTGGCGCGGCGGCCCGCTGTGCTGGGCCGACAGCGTCGGCCTGTACAACGTGGTCGCGACGATGAGGCGCTTCGCGCAGAACCCGCACGACGACGCGGCGTTCTGGCAGCCCGCGCCGCTGCTGCAGCGCCTGGTCGCCGAGGGCAGGTCGTTCACCTGATCCGGCGACGCGCCGACGGCCGATGATCAAGCGTCTGTTGCGGGTGCTGCTGGCCCTGCTGCTGCTGCTGGTTGTCGCGGTGGCGGCCAACACCTGGCGGCAGGGGTCGCGCCAGATCGAGGTGCCGGCGGTCGCCGGCCTGCAGGTCGATGCCCAGGCGGTGGCCGAGTCGCTGGCGGTGGCGATACGCGCGCGCACCGTGTCGTCGGCCGACGACGCAGCGCTGAACGCCGACCAGTTCCAGGCCCTGCAGTCGCATCTGCAGGCGCGCTACCCGCGCGTGCATGCGACGCTGAAGCGCGAGCTGGTCGGGGGCTCGAGCCTGCTCTACACCTGGGAAGGCAGTGATCGCCAGGCGCGGGCGATCGCGCTGATGGCGCACCAGGACGTCGTGCCGATCGCCCCCGGCACCGAGGACCAATGGCAGGCGGCGCCGTTCGGCGGCGAGATCAAGGACGGCTATGTCTGGGGCCGCGGCGCCTGGGACGACAAGGCCAACCTGATCGCCGAGCTGGAGGCGGTCGAGGCGCTGCTGGCCGCCGGCTTCGCGCCGAAGCGCAGCGTCTACCTGGTCTTCGGCGCCGACGAGGAGGTCGGCGGCGAGCGCGGCGCGCTGGCGATCGCCAGGCTGCTGCAGCAGCGCAACGTGAAGCTCGAGTTCGTCGTCGACGAAGGCCTGCTGCTGACCGAAGGCGTGATGCCCGGCCTGGCGAAGCCGGCGGCGCTGGTCGGCGTGGCCGAGAAGGGCTACCTGTCGCTGAAGCTCGAGGCCGAGGCCACGCCGGGCCACTCGTCGATGCCGCCGGCGCCCGGCCACTCGGCGATCGCGCAGCTGGCGAACGCGCTGTCCCGGCTCGACCGGCAACCGCTGCCCGGCGGGCTGACCGGCGTCGCCGCCGAGATGTTCGACGTCGTCGGCCCGGAGATGTCGGGCTTCGCCCGCGTCGCGCTGACCAACCGCTGGCTGTTCGGCCCGCTGCTGGAGAATCAGCTGGGCCAGGGCGCCAGCACCAACGCGATGCTGCGAACGACCACCGCGCTGACCCTCGTCAGCGCCGGCAACAAGGACAACGTGCTGCCGGGCCGCGCCGAGGCGGTGGTCAACTTTCGCCTGCTGCCCGGCGACAGCGTCGCCTCGGTGACCGACTTCGTCAGGCGCACGATCGCCAACGACGCGATCAAGCTCAGCGCGCTCGCCGGGTCGTCCGAGCCGTCGAGGGTCGCCTCGACCGCCTCGCCGTCGTACCGGGCGATCGAGCGCACGGTGCGCGAGCTGTTCCCCGGCACCCTGGTCGCGCCGGGGCTGATGATCGGCGCCACCGATTCGCGCCACTTCGAGCCGATCGCCGAGCAGGTCTACAAGTTCTCGCCGGTGCGCGCCAAGCCCGAGGACCTGGCGCGCTTCCACGGCACCAACGAACGCATCGCGGTGGCCAACCTGGCCGAGCTGGTGCGCTTCTACCATCGCCTGCTGCAGCAAGCCGCAGGCGGCTGATCCCGTCGTCACGTCCCACCCGAGGAACCCGCATGAGCCAAGCCGTCATCGTCTCCACCGCCCGCACGCCGCTCGCCAAGAGCTGGAAGGGCGCCTTCAACATGACCCACGGCGCGACGCTGGGCGGCCATGCGATCCAGCATGCGGTGCAGCGCGCGGGCGTCGACCCGGCCGCCGTCGACGACGTGCTGATGGGCTGCGCCAACCCCGAGGGCGCGACCGGCATGAACATCGCCCGCCAGGCGCTGCTGCGCGCCGGCCTGCCGATCACGGTGAGCGGCGTCACGATCAACCGCTTCTGCTCGAGCGGCCTGCAGACGATCGCGATGGCCTCGCAGCGCATCATCGCCGGCGAGGGCGATGTCTACGTCGCCGGCGGTGTCGAGAGCATCTCCTGCGTGCAGCAGGAGATGAACACCCACATGCTGGTCGACCCGGCGCTGCAGAAGGCCAAGCCCGAGATCTACTGGAACATGCTGCAGACCGCCGAGAACGTCGCCCGGCGCTACGACGTGCCCAAGGAGCGCATGGACCGCTACGGCGCCGAGAGCCAGCAGAAGGCCTGCGCGGCGCAGGAAGCCGGCAAGTTCATGGACGAGATCGCGCCGATCACCGTGACCGCCGGCGTCGCCGATGCCCAGCTGGGACTTCGCAGCAAGGAAGTCACCGTCAGCCAGGACGAGGGCCTGCGCCCGGGCACGACCTACGAGAGCATCGTCGGCATCCGCTCGGCGGTGCCCGGGGGCGTGGTGACCGCCGGCAATGCCAGCCAGTTCAGCGACGGCGCCGGCGCCTGCGTGATCGTCAGCGAGACCTACGCGCAGCAGAAGAACCTGCAGCCGATGGGCCGCTTCCTCGGCTTTGCGGTGGCCGGCTGCGAGCCCGACGAGATGGGCATCGGCCCGGTCTTCGCGGTGCCCAAGGTGCTGGCCCGGCTGGGGCTGAAGATCGACGACATCGACCTCTGGGAGCTCAACGAGGCCTTCGCAGTGCAGGTGCTGTACTGCGCCGACCGCCTGGGCATCCCGATGGACCGGCTCAACGTCAACGGCGGGGCGATCGCGGTCGGCCATCCCTACGGCGTCAGCGGCCAGCGGCTGACCGGCCATGCGCTAATCGAGGGCAGGCGCCGCGGCGCCAGGCGCGTGTGCGTGACGATGTGCATCGGTGGCGGCATGGGCGCGGCCGGCATCTTCGAGGTGCTTTGACGCGGAGCCCGGCGATGGACCTGCTGCGCACCCCGGACGAGCGCTTCGCGAACCTGCCGGGCTGGCCCTTCGAGCCGCACTACGTCCAGCCGCTGGGCGCCGACGGCCCGCGCATGGCCTATGTCGACGAGGGACCGCGCGACGCCGCGGTCACCGCGCTGTGCCTGCACGGGAACCCGACCTGGGGCTACCTGTACCGGCACATGATCCCGGTCTTCAGCGCCGCCGGCCTGCGGGTGGTGGCGCCGGACCTGATCGGCTTCGGCCGATCGGACAAGCCCGCCGACGAGGGCTGGCACCATTTCGACACCCACCGCCAGAGCCTGCTGAACTTCGTCCGGTCGCTCGACCTGGAGAACCTGATGCTGGTCTGCCAGGACTGGGGCGGCATCTTCGGGCTGACGCTGCCGATGGCGATGCCCGAGCGCTTTACCCGGCTGCTGGTGATGAACACCACGCTGGCCACCGGCGAGGTGAGCGAAGGCTTCCGCCAGTGGCGGGCCTACAGCAGCGGCCAGGCCGACCTGGCGGTGGGCAAGCTGCTGCGCCGCGGCAAGCCGGACCTGAGCGCCGAGGAAGCTGCCGGCTACGACGCGCCGTTTCCCGATGCGCGCTACAAGGCCGCGCTGCGCGTCTTCGCGAATCTCGTGCCCGACGCCGCGACGATGGGCCCCGACGCGCAGGGCATCGCCGTCAGCCGTGAGGCGCAGGCCTTCTGGCAGCAGCGCTGGACCGGCGACAGCTTCATGGCGGTGGGCGTGCAGGATCCGGTGCTGGGCCTGCCGTCGATGCAGGCCCTGCAGCGGACGCTTCGCGGCTGCCCGGCGCCGATGCAGGTCGCCGAAGGCGGCCATTTCGTGCCCGAGTGGGGCGCTGCCATCGCTGCCGCGGCGCTGGCGCATTTCGGATGGGGTTCGTCATGACACCCGAAGAGCAGCAGCTGTTCCTCGAGCTCGGCCGCGAGGTGCTGGCCAGCCAGCCGTTCTCGGTCCTGCTGGGCGCCGAGCTGGCGACCCTGCGGCCCGGCCACTGCACGCTGGCGCTCGCACTGCGCGACGATCTGAAGCAGCAGCATGGCTTTGCGCATGGCGGCGTCGTCAGCTACCTGGTCGACAACGCGCTGACCTACGCCGGCGGCACCGCGATGCGCGTGCCGGTGGTGACCTCGGAATTCAAGATCAACTACCTGCGGCCGGCCGTCGGCGTTCGTCTGCTGGCGCGGGCCGACGCAGTGCATGTCAGCAAGTCGCAGGCGGTCTGCCGCTGCGAGGTGTTCGCGGTCGCCGAGGACGGCAGCGAGAAGCTCTGCGCACTGTCGCAGGGCACGATCGTCCGCAAGGGCGACGCTCCGCCCGGGCCGGTTTGAGGCAGGGCCGACCGTTCGTCGACGCCGCCGCTCAACCCATTCACGAGGCCCGAACCATGCGCGCCACCGTCGATTTCCTGCTCGTGGACTGGCTGGACGCCACCGGACTGACCCGGCGGCCGCGCTTCGCCGACCATTCCGCCGAGACCTTCGCCCAGGTGCTCGACACCTGCGAGAGGATCGCGCGTGACAAGTTCGCGCCGTTCAACCGCCTGGTCGATTCCGAGGAGCCCCGGTTCGACGGCGAGACCGTGGTCCTGCCGCAGGCGACGCAGGACGCCTGGGACGCCTATGCCGCGTCGGGCATGCTGTCGGCGGCGCAGGACCATGAGATCGGCGGCATGCAGCTGCCGTTCACCGTCGAGTCGGCCGCCAATGCCTTCTTCTCGAAAGCCTCGGTCAGCATCAATGCCAGCCTGCTGAGCGTCGGCAACGCCAACCTGCTGATGGCCCATGGCAGCGAGGCGCAGAAGAGAGTCTTCGCGCTCAACGAGTTCTCGGGCCGCTTCTCCGGCACGATGTGCCTGTCCGAGCCGCAGGCCGGCTCGAGCCTGTCGGACGTCGCGACCCGGGCGGTCCCTGACGAGGCACCGCGCGGTGCCGCCGACGGCGCGCTGCCGTGGGAACAGGACCCGCTGGGCCCGCGCTACCGGCTGACGGGCCACAAGATGTGGATCTCGGCCGGCGAGCATGAGTTGACCGAGAACATCGTGCACCTGGTGCTGGCCAAGATTCCCGGGCCCGACGGCAGGACGACCCCCGGCACCAAGGGCATCTCGCTGTTCGTCGTGCCGAAGAAGCTGGTCGATGCCGAAGGCCGGCTGACCGGTGAACGCAACGACGTCGTGCTGGCCGGGCTGAACCACAAGTGCGGCTGGCGCGGCACCACCAACACGCTGCTGAACTTCGGCGAGGGCAGGTTCAGGCCGCAGGGCGCGGCGGGGGCAATCGGCTACCTCGTCGGAGCGCCCGGCGAGGGCCTGAGGTGCATGTTCCACATGATGAACGAAGCGCGCATCGGCGTCGGCATGGCCGCGACGATGCTGGGCATGGCCGGCTACGAGGCCAGCCTGGCCTACGCCCGCCAGCGGCCGCAGGGCCGACCGATCACGAGCCGCCGCCCCGATGGGGCGGGAGGCCCGGCCGGCAAGAACCCGGCGCAGCCGCAGGTGCCGATCATCCAGCATGCCGACGTCAAGCGCATGCTGCTGGCGCAGAAGGCCTATGCCGAAGGCGCGCTGGCGCTGGAGCTGTACTGCGCGCGGCTGGTCGACGAGCAGCACACCGGCGACGAAGCCGCGGCCAGGGAGGCGGCGCTGCTGCTGGAGGTGCTGACGCCGATCGCCAAGAGCTGGCCCAGCGAGTGGTGCCTGGAGGCCAACAGCCTGGCGATCCAGGTCCACGGCGGCTACGGCTACACCCGCGACTTCCCGGTCGAGCAGTACTGGCGCGACAACCGCCTGAACATGATCCACGAGGGCACCCACGGCATCCAGGGGCTGGACCTGCTGGGCCGCAAGGTGGTGATGGACGGCGGCGCCGGGCTCGATCTGCTGGCCACGACGATCCAGCGCACGATCACTCGCGCGGGCCAGGCCGCCGGCCTGGCCGGGCAGGCGGCCGAACTCGCCGCGGCGCTGCAGCGGCTGGTTGCGGCGACGGCCTCGGCCTGGGCCACCGGCCATCCCGAGGACGCGTTGGCCAACGCGACGCTCTACCTGCAGGCCTTCGGCCATGTGGTGCTGGCCTGGATCTGGCTGGACGTCGCGCTGGCCGCCCAGGCCGGGGCGGCACGCCATCCCGCGGGCTTCGTGCAGGGCAAGCTGCAGGCCTGCCGCTACTTCTTCGCCTACGAACTGCCGAAGGTCGATGCCTGGCTGGCAGTGGTGGCCGAGCGCTGCAGCGTCTGCCGCGAGATGCAGGACGACTGGTTCTGACTGCCTGCGATGAAGCCTGCCACCGTCGAGGTCTGGGTCTGGGTGCTGATCTACGGCGGCCTGCTGCTGCTGTGCCTGGGCCTGTTCGTCGCGCGCAGCGATGCCGCGCTGGGCTGGACGACCAGCGTCGTCGGCGGCCTGGCGGCGGCGGTCGGCGTGCTGTTGATCTACCTGCGTTCGCGCATGCGCGAATGAGCTTCCGAACCTGAAGGACCAGAACCATGGGCACGGCGATCCAACAACTCTTCGACCTGAGCGGCCGCGTCGCCCTGGTCACCGGCGGCTCGCGCGGGCTGGGCCTGCAGATCGCCGAAGCGCTGGGCGAAGCCGGCGCCAAGGTGATGCTGACCTCGCGCAAGGCGGCCGACCTGGAAGAAGCGGTGGCCGAGCTGAGCCAGCGCGGCATCGACGCGCGCTGGATCGCCGCCGATGCCGCCAACCCCGACGAGGCGCGCCGTGTCTGCCGCGAGACGCTGGAGCGCCTGGGCCCGGTCGACATCCTGGTCAACAACGCCGGCGCGGCCTGGGCCGCACCAGCCGAGGACCACCCGCTCGACGGCTGGGACAAGGTGATGAACCTGAACGTGCGCAGCGTCTTCGTGTTCAGCCAGACGATCGCCAGGCTCAGCATGATCCCGCGCCGGCAGGGCCGCATCATCAACCTCGCGTCGATCGCCGGCATCGCCGGCAACGCGCCCTGGCAGGAGACCATCGCCTACAACACCAGCAAGGGCGCGGTGGTCAACTTCACGCGCACGCTGGCGGCCGAATGGGGCGAGCACGGCATCAACGTCAACGCGATCGCGCCGGGCTTCTTCCCGAGCAGGATGACCGCCAGCACGCTGGACCGCGTCGGCGAAGAGGCGATGGCCGCGCGCGCGCCGCTGCGCCGCTTGGGCGACGACGACGACCTGAAGGGCGCCGCGGTGCTGCTGGCGTCGCAGGCCGGCAAGCACATCACCGGCCAGATCCTGGTCGTCGACGGCGGCGTCAGCTGCGTGATTGGATGACCCCCCGAAGCGCCTTCGGCGCCTCCCCCCAAGGGGGGCCGAGCCCGGACACGAGAGGTCCGGTGGACCACTCGTGCCTGGCGAGGAGCCGGGCCAGCAGGCCCGGCGCGGCCTGCAAGGCACGCCAGCGGACCGGCAAAGCCGGTTCCGCGGCGTCCACTTGCTTCGATCTGATTCATGCGTCGAGCGTGCTGCTTCGGCGCTGTGGAGAACTGAATTGAGCGCCAGCCCACCGCGCGCGCGTCGCAAGCGCTCGCCAGTCCCGTTCCCGGTGGCGATGCCCTTCGTCGAGAGCCTGGGCATCGAGCTGCACGGCTACGGCGACGGCCAGGCCGAGCTGCGGGTCGACCTCGACGATGCTCACCTGAACGCCTGGGACGTCGCGCACGGCGGCGTCGTGATGACGATGCTCGACGTCGCGATGGCGATCGCCGCGCGCAGCGCCACCGGCCACGGCGGCGGCGTCGCGACGATCGAGATGAAGACCACCTTCATGCGCCCCGCCGAGCACCAGCTGCGCGCGGTGGCCAAGGTGCTGCACCGCACCTCGACGCTGGCCTTCTGCGAGGGCTCGATGTTCGACGACCAGGGCCAGCTCTGCGCCAATGCCACCGGCACCTTCAAGTACCTGCGCGGCCTGCCGGCGCGCGGCCGGGTGGCCGTGCAGGCACCGGCCGCCGCTGCCGATTCAACCGACACAACTCCCGAGGAAACCCCACGATGACCCAAAACCTGCAGATCCACCTGGCTTCACGCCCGAGCGGCGAACCTGGTGCCGCGAACTTCCGCCTCGTCGAGGCCACCGTGCCCGAACTGGGCGAGGGCCAGGTGCTGGTGCGCCACCATTTCCTGAGCCTGGATCCGTACATGCGCGGCCGCATGAACGATGCGAAGAGCTATGCCCAGCCGCAGCCGCTGGACCAGGTGATGGGCGGCGGCACCGTCGGCGAGGTGGTCGCCTCGAACCACCCCGGTTTCGCCGCCGGCGACAAGGTCGTCGGCATGGGCGGCTGGCAGCAGTATTCGGTCGTCGACGCCCGCCAGCCGGGGGTGCTGCGCAAGGTCGACACCACCCAGGTGCCGCTGTCGGCCTACCTCGGCGCGGTGGGCATGCCCGGCGTCACCGCCTGGTACGGGCTGGTGAAGATCATCGGCCCGAAGGCCGGCCAGACGGTGGTGGTCTCGGCGGCCAGCGGCGCGGTCGGCAGCGCGGTGGGCCAGCTCGCCAAGGCGCGCGGCGCCCGGGCAGTGGGCATTGCCGGCGGCGCCGACAAATGCGCCTATGTCGTCGACGAACTGGGCTTCGACGCCTGCATCGACTACAAGTCGCACCGCGACCTCAAGTCGCTGTCGCAGGCGCTGAAGGAGGCCTGCCCGAACGGCATCGACGGCCACTTCGAGAACGTCGGCGGCGTGATCCTCGACGCCGTGATGCTGCGCTCCAATGCCTTCTGTCGCGTCGCCATGTGCGGCATGATCAGCGGCTACAACGGCGAGCCGATCCCGATGGCCGCACCGCAGCTGATCCTGGTCAACCGCATGACGGTCGAGGGCTTCATCGTCAGCGAGCACATGGAGGTCTGGCCGCAGGCGCTGGCCGAGTTGGGCCAGGGCGTCGCGACCGGCAAGCTGAAGTACCGCGAGACCATCGCCCAGGGGCTCGAGTCGGCGCCCGAGGCCTTCATCGGGCTGCTGAAAGGCCGCAACTTCGGCAAGCAGCTCGTCAAGCTGATCTGACACAGCCTCGTCCATGACCCTGTCCTGGACCTGGCGGCGCTTCCCGGACCTGGGCGTGGACGACCTCTACGACCTGCTGGCGCTGCGCTGCCGGGTGTTCATCCTGGAGCAGGGGCCGTACCTGGACCCGGACGGCATCGACCGCCACGCCTGGCATCTGCTGGGCCGCGACGCAGCCGGCGAGGCCCGGGCTGGCCTGCGCATCGTCGATCCGGGCACCAAGTACGCCGAGCCGTCGATGGGCCGCGTGGTGCTGGACAAGGCCCTGCGCGGCAGCGGCCTGGCTGACGTGCTCGTCGCCGAGGGACTGGCGCGTGCCGATGCGGCCTGGCCGGGCCGCGGCAACCGCATCAGTGCGCAGGCCCACCTGCAGCGCTTCTACGGCCGCCACGGCTGGCAGCCGGTCGGCGAGACCTACCTCGAGGACAACATTCCTCACATCGAGATGTGGAGGGCGCCATGACGTCCGTCATCACCCATGAGGTGTTCAACCAGAGCACGCCGCTGGTCGACGCCAACCTGTTCACCGGCAACCGCGCGCTGCAGGATGCGCTGCGCTTCAACCGGCCCGGCTACGACGCCGAGCGCTTCGCGGCGCTGGGCGCGGCGGCCGGCTCGGCGGCGATGCAGCAGCATGCCCGGCTGGCCAACACCTTCGCGCCGCAGCTGAAGAGCCACGACCGCTTCGGCCGCCGCATCGACGAGGTCGAGTTCCACCCCAGCTACCACGCGCTGATGGCCGCGGCGATGCAGCAGGGCCTGCACGGCACGCCGTGGTCGCTGGGCCCCGGCGCGCATGTCGACCGCGCGGCGGCCTTCATGCTGTTCACCGAGGCCGAGCCCGGCATCCTGTGCCCGATCTCGATGAGCTACGCGGTCACGCCGGCGCTGCGCGCCAATGCGGCGATCCACGACGACTGGGGCCCGGGCCTGGCCAGCACCCAGTACGACGAGCGTTTCGTGCCGTTCCAGAACAAGCGCGGCCTGACGATGGGCATGGGCATGACCGAGAAGCAGGGCGGCTCGGACGTGCGCGCCAACACCACCCGCGCCGAGCCCGACGGCCGCGACGACTGGGGCGAACGCTACCGGATCACCGGCCACAAGTGGTTCTTCTCGGCGCCGATGTGCGATGCCTTCCTGGTGCTGGCGCGCACCGGCCATGAATCTGCCGGCGCGCTGAGCTGCTTCTTCCTGCCGCGCTGGCGCCCCGACGGCACGCTGAACGCGCTGCGCATCCAGCGCCTGAAGCACAAGCTGGGCAACCATGCCAACGCCAGCTCGGAGGTCGAGTTCCATGGCGCCGCCGCCTGGCTGGTCGGCGACGAGGGCCGCGGCATCCCGCAGATCCTGGCGATGGGCGCGATCACCCGGCTCGACTGCGCGCTGGGCACCGCGGGGCTGATGCGCCAGGCGCTGTCGATCGCACTGCACCACACCGCGCAGCGCCACGCCTTCGGCAAGGCGCTGGCCGAGCAGCCGATGATGCGCAACGTGCTGGCCGACCTGGCATTGGAAAGCGAAGCCGCCACCGCGCTGGCGCTGCGGCTGGCGCGCGCAGTCGACGCCAGTGAGAACGCCAGCGACGCCAGCGGCCACGAGAAGCTGATCAGCCGCGTGCTGACGCCGATCGCCAAGTTCTGGATCTGCAAGCGCGGCAGCGCCTTCGGCCAGGAGGCGATGGAATGCCTGGGCGGCAACGGCTACGTCGAAGAGCAGGGCGAGGGCGTGATGGCCCGCATCTACCGCGAGATGCCGCTCAATTCGATCTGGGAAGGCGCCGGCAACATCATGGCGCTGGACCTGCTGCGCGCGCTGCGCACCGGCCCGGTGGCCGATGCGCTGGTGCACGAGATGGCGCCGGCCAGGGGCGCCCACCCGGCGCTGGACGCGGCCTTGGCGCGCGTGCTGCACGGCCTGGACGGCGCCACCGAGGAGGCGCAGGCCCGCCGCCTGGCGCGCGACACCGCGCTGGTGCTGCAGGCGGCCCTGCTGCGCCAGCACTCGACCGATGCGGTGTTCGACGCCTTCTGCGCCAGCCGGCTGGCCGAGGCCAGCGACGTGTTCGGCGCGCTGCCGGCCGGCTGTGATCTGGCGGCCATCGTCGAACGCGCCCGACTTCATTGAGGAGGTACCCGATGGCCGAGATCATTCTTCATCACTACGACATGTCGCCGTTCGCCGAGAAGGCGCGGCTGATGCTGGGCTTCAAGCAGCTGCCCTGGCGCTCGGTGCAGATCCCGCCAGTGATGCCCAAGCCCGACGTGGTGGCGCTCACCGGCGGCTACCGCAAGACGCCGGTGCTGCAGATCGGCGCCGACATCTACTGCGACACCGCGCTGATCGCCCGCGTGCTGGAGCAGATCCAGCCAACGCCCACGCTGTTCCCGGCCGCAGCGCCGCTGGCGCCGCTGCTGGCGCAGTGGGCCGATGCGCTGATGTTCGGCCCGGCGGTGGCCTGGGCGATGCAGCCGGCCGGCGTCGCGGCGATCCTCGGCCACCTGCCGCCCGAGCAGCTGAAGGGTTTCGCCGCCGACCGCGCGGCGATGCGCGGCAACGCGCCGCGCGCGACGCTGGCCGACGGCACGGCGCAGCTGAAGGCCCAGCTGGCGGCGCTGAACGCCCAGCTGGCCCAGGGCGGGCCCTGGCTGTTCGGCGCGGCGCCCAGCATCGCCGACTTCTCGGTCGGCCACTGCCTGTGGTTCATCCGCCAGGCCACACCCGTGGCGACACTGCTCGACGACTACCCGGCGATCGGCCCCTGGCTGGCCCGGCTGCTGGCGATCGGCCACCACCAGCGCAGCGAGATGAGATCGACCGAGGCGATCGCGGTCGCCGCCGGTGCCGCCGGCCATGCGCCGGTCGCGGTGCAGCCCGGCCTGGGATTCGACGCCGGCCAGGCCGTCTCGGTGTTCGCCACCGACTACGGCAGCGACCCGGTCGCCGGCACCCTGGTCGGGCTGACGCCCGATTCGGTCACGCTGCGCCGCACCGATCCGCGCGCCGGCACGGTGCAGGTGCATTTCCCCCGCTTCGGCTTCCAGATCCGCAAGGAGACCACCGCATGAAGGACTTCTACGGCCGCACCGCGGTGCTGACCGGCGCCGCGTCGGGCTTCGGCCTCGAATGCGCGCGCATCGCCGCGCGCGAGGGCATGAATGTCGTGATGGTCGACGTGCAGGCCGACGCGCTGGCCAGCGCCGCCGAGGAGATCCTGGCGATCGCCGCGCGGGTCGACGGCGGCGGCGGCCGGGTGCTGGCGCGCCGGGTCGATGTCGCCAAGGCCGCGGCGATGGAGGCGCTGGCGGCCGAGGTGCAGCAGGCCTGCGGCGCGCCCAGCGTGGTCTTCAACAACGCCGGTGTCGGCAGCGGCGGGCTGGTGTGGGAGAACAGCGTCAAGGACTGGGAATGGGTGCTCGGCGTCAACGTCTGGGGCGTGATCCACGGCGTCCGGCTGTTCACGCCGATGATGCTGGCCGCCGCCGCGGCCGACCCGCATTTCCGGGGCCACATCGTCAACACCGCGTCGATGGCCGGGCTGGTGAACCCGCCGAACATGGGCGTCTACAACGTCAGCAAGCATGCGGTGGTGTCCTTGAGCGAGACGCTGTACCAGGATCTCGCGCTGGTCAGCGACCAGGTGCATGCCCACGTGCTGTGCCCGTTCTTCGTGCCCACCGGCATCAACGCCAGCCACCGCAACCGGCCCGGCGAGCTGAGCGATCCCGACGCCCAGCCTACCCGTGCCCAGCTGATCAACCGGGCGATGAGCGAGAAGGCGGTGGGCAGCGGCAAGGTCAGCGCCGCCGACGTCGCGGCCAAGGTGTTCGACGCGATCCGCGGCAACCAGTTCTACATCTACAGCCACCCGCAGGCGCTGGGGTCGGTGCAGACGAGGCTCGAGGACGTGGTGCAGGTCCGCAACCCGACCGACCCGTTCGCGGCCCGGCCCGAGGTCGGGCAGCAGCTGCGGGCGGCGCTGCGCGGCGGCTGACCGGGCGGCGTCAGTCGCCGGGCAGTGGCGGCGGCGGGGCCGACGCGAGGCCGGACCAGGCCGGGCCCTCGATCGCTGCCGGGCCGTAGCCGCGGTTCACGTCCAGCCCGGTCAGTTGCCAGGCCGCTGGCGCCTGCCCCAGCCCGCGCGCGGCACCGGCGCGGCAGCGGGTCGGCCACAGCACGCCGTGCAGCCGGCGCTGCTCGAGGACGTCGATCTCGGCGACGCCGCCGGCAGCGCCCAGGCCGTTCAGCGACACCCGCAGCCGCCGCAGCCGGCCTTCGTCGCGGTCGATGAACAGCGACAGGCGGTCGGCGGTCGCCTCGCCCAGCCCCGGCACCAGCGCCAGGTGCAGGTGGTCGCAGCGCCGGCCGTCCAGCGTCTCGGGCTCGGCCCAGTTGACCGCGCCCGGTGATTCGGCCACCGCCACCGGCCCCAGCCACAGCAGCCGGTACAGGTCGGACTGCAGCGCGCCGGCCGCCAGTGCCTGCGGCGCAGCGACCGGCGCGCCGTCGCGCCAGCTGCGCGCGGCATCGCCGCTGCCGCGCCGGCGCCAGGTGGTGCTGCGGTGCTCGCCCCCGGTCGTCTGGATCGCCATCGTGCCGGCGCCGGGCAGCCAGCGCAACTGCGCCGGCCCGGCCAGACCGCCGTCGGGCAGCCACAGCCGATCGACGGCCAGGTTCAGGTCGCACAGCCCGGCCCAGGCGGCTGCACCGTGCGCCTCGGCGCTGTCGCGCAGGCGCTGCCGTGCGCTCGACGAGCCGGCGCCCGGCGGCAGCTCGGGCCAGGGCGAAGCACAGCCGGCCAGCGCCGCCCAGGGCGCCAGCAGAAGCGCGCGGCCGAACAGGCGGCGGCAGGGCAAGGGCGTGGTCGGCGAGGTCATCGGCATCGGGTTCGGCTCGGTCCGCTGCGCATTCTGCGGCCGCGGCAGCCGCTGCCCCCTATGGCACACTCGCCCGCTTTGTCGGAGAGGGCCCGTCGCCGGGCCATGAACGTTGGACAAGATCCTTCTGCAGATCGCGGCCGAGCTGAAGGCCGCGCCGCGCCAGATCCAGGCCGCGGTCGAACTGCTCGACGGCGGCGCCACGGTGCCCTTCATCGCCCGCTACCGCAAGGAGGCCACCGAGGGCCTCGACGATGTCCAGCTGCGCGAGCTGGAGGCCCGGCTGGCCTATCTGCGCGAGCTGGAAGACCGCCGCGCCGCGGTGCTGAAGAGCATCGCCGAGCAGGGCAAGCTGACCGCTGAGCTGCAGGCGGCGATCGAGGCGGCACCGACCAAGCAGGAACTCGAGGACCTGTACCTGCCGTACAAGGTCAAGCGCCGCACCAAGGGCATGATCGCCCGCGAAGCCGGCATCGAGCCGCTGGCCGACCGCCTGTTCGCCGACCCCTCGCTCGATCCGCTGGTCGAAGCCAGCGCCTTCGTCGCGGCGTACGAAGGCGGCGCGCCAAAGCTCGCCGAGGCCGGCTTCGCCGACGCCTTCGCGGTGCTCGATGGCGTGCGCGACCTGCTCAGCGAGCGCTGGGCCGAGGATGCCGTGCTGGTCGGCCGCTTGCGCGAGTGGCTGTGGTCCGAAGGACTGCTGCGCAGCCGGCTGGCCGACGGCAAGGATCCCGACCACCCCGACAACGCCAAGTTCCGCGACTATTTCGACTACGACGAACCGATCGCCCGCGTGCCCTCGCACCGCGCGCTGGCGGTGTTCCGCGGCCGAACGCTGGAGGTCCTCGACGCCAAGCTGGTGCTGGACGAAGCGCTCGTGCCCGGCCAGCCGGGCCTCGCCGAGGGCCGCATCGCCGTCCACCTGGGCTGGCGCCACGCCCAGCGTCCCGGCGACGAACTGATCCGCAAGACCATCGCCTGGACCTGGAAGGTCAAGCTCAGCCTCAGCCTCGAGCGCGACCTGTTCGGCCGCCTGCGCGAAGCCGCCGAGGCCACCGCGATCAAGGTCTTCGCCGAGAACCTGCGCGACCTGCTGCTGGCCGCGCCGGCCGGCAAGCGCGTCGTGATGGGGCTGGACCCGGGCATCCGCACCGGCGTCAAGGTGGCGGTGGTCTCCGACACCGGCAAGGTGCTGGCGACCCATACCGTCTACCCGCACGAACCGCGCAACGACTGGGAAGGCAGCCTGCATGCGCTGGGCAAGCTGGTCGCCGTGCACGGCGTCAACCTGATCGCGATCGGCAACGGCACCGCCAGCCGCGAGACCGACAGGCTGGCGGCCGACCTGATCAAACGTGTCCGGTCCGCTGCGCCGGACCTCGAGATCGACAAGGTGGTCGTCAGCGAATCCGGCGCGTCGATCTACTCGGCCAGCGAGTTCGCCAGCAAGGAGCTGCCCGAGCTCGACGTCAGCCTGCGCGGCGCGGTGTCGATCGCCCGCCGGCTGCAGGACCCGCTAGCCGAACTGGTCAAGATCGACCCGAAGAGCATCGGGGTCGGCCAGTACCAGCACGACGTCAACCAGGGCGCGATGGCGCGCACGCTCGATGCTGTGGTCGAGGACTGCGTCAACAAGGTCGGCGTCGACCTGAACACCGCGTCGGCGCCGCTGCTGGCGCGGGTGGCCGGGCTGTCGCCGGCGGTGGCCGCGGCGATCGTGCGCTGGCGCGACGCGCATGGCGCGTTCCGCAACCGCCGCCAGCTGCTCGAGGTCGGCGGCCTGGGCCCGAAGACCTTCGAGCAGGCCGCCGGCTTCCTGCGCATCCGCGACGGCGACGATCCGCTCGACCGCACCGGCGTGCACCCCGAGACCTACCCGGTGGTGCAGCGTGTGCTCGACCGCTTGCAGCGCCCGGTCGACCAGGTGATGGGCAAGGCCGACGTGATCCGCACGCTGAAGCCCGAGGCCTTTGCCGATGACAGGTTCGGCGCGATCACCGTCAAGGACATCTTCGCCGAGCTGGAGAAGCCCGGCCGCGACCCGCGGCCCGACTTCAAGGTCGCCAGGCTCGCCGACGGCATCGAGGACATCAAGGATCTGAAGGAGGGCATGACGCTGGAGGGCACGGTCAGCAACGTCGCCCAGTTCGGCGCCTTCGTCGACCTCGGCGTGCAACAGGACGGGCTGGTGCATGTCAGCCAGCTGTCGAACAAGTTCGTCGGTGACGCGCGGGAGGTGGTCAAGACCGGCGACATCGTCAAGGTCAAGGTGCTGGAGGTCGACCTGGCGCGCGGCCGCATCTCGCTGACGATGAAGCTCGACGCGCCGACCGGCAAGGCCGCCGGCCGCGTCGACAACGGCTTCAGACCGGCCGCGCGCGGCGAGCGTCGTGGCGGCAACGCGGGCCGCGGCAATGCGCCGCAGCCCGGCGCCGGCGGCGCGATGGCCGCAGCCTTCGCGAAGCTGCAGGCCAAGCGATGACCGAATGGGCCCGACCGGACGACTGACCGGCCGGGCGGCGCGCTGGATGCTGGCGAGCCTGCTCGGCCCGGCGGCGGCGGCCGCGCAGGACCGGCCGGCCGAAGCGCCGGAAGCGGGCGCCGACCCGCAGATCGAGATCACCGCGAAACCGCTGACCGACACCGAGCAGCGCCGGCGCGACCCGGTGGCCAGGACGATCTACGGCCGCGAGGAGCTCGAACGCTATGGCGACATCAGCGTCGGCGATGCGCTGAAGCGCCTGCCCGGCGTCACGATGCAGGGCGGCAGCCCGCGGCTGCGCGGCCTGGGCGCCGGCTACACCCAGCTGCTGGTCAACGGCGAGCCGGCGCCGCCGGGCTTCTCGCTCGACAACCTGTCGCCCGGCCAGGTCGAGCGCATCGAGCTGACCCGCGGTCCCAGCGCCGAATACAGCGCCCAGGCGGTGGCCGGCACCGTCAACATCGTGCTGCGCGAGGCGCCGCGCAGCCGCCAGCGCGAGCTGACGGTGCGCCTGGGCTACCAGGCCGTGCGTCCGACAGTGTCGGCCAACGGCAGCTGGGGCGACCGGGTCGGCGAGGGCGCTGGAACGCTGAGCTGGACCGTGCCGGCGGCGGTCTACCAGTGGCGCGGCCGGGCCGACACGACCAGCCTGCGCCAGGCGCTCGGCCCCGACGGCAACCCGCAGCGGCTGGATGTCGCCGGCACCGACCAGTACTGGGGCCATGGCTTCAACCTCGGCCCGCGCCTGAGCTGGAAGCTCGACGAGCAGGATTCGCTGGACTGGCAGACCTTTGCCCAGCGCCATGACCACGACAACCAGGCCCGCTTCGTCACCGAGGTGCTCGAAGGCCAGCCGCCGGTCAGCGTCGACGACCGCCTGCGCAGCGGCGGCGGGTGGCAGATGCTGCGCAGCGGCCTGCAATGGCAGCGCAAGCAGCCCGACGGCAGCCGCTGGGAGCTGCGCGGCGGCTTCCAGGCCAGCAGCAGCCGCGCCCTCGGCCGCACCGAAGGCGTCGATGCGGACGGCACCCCGACGCTCATGCGCGAGACCCGCAACCACAACAGCGAACGCAGCCTCACCGCCGGCGGCAAGCACGGCCGGCCGCTGGGCGAGGTGCACACGCTGGTGCTCGGTTGGGATGGCGAGCGCCGCCGCCGCACCGAGCAGCGCAGCATCGTCGAGAACGGCGCCGATCTGCTGCCGGGCTTCGAAGGCCTGCCGTTCGAGGCCGACCTGGGCCGCGTCGCGCTGTTCGCGCAGGACGAATGGGAGCTCGCGCCGCGTTGGTCGGCGTCGCTGGGCCTGCGTGGCGAACGCATCGTCACCACCAGCGCCGGGCAGGATGGCCCGCTGCGCAACACCAGCCAGGTGATCACGCCGCTGCTGCACCTGAACCACCGGCTCGACGGCGCTGGCAAGGACCTGGTCCGCGCCAGCCTGACGCGCAGCTACAAGGCGCCCGAGCTGAACCAGTTGATGGCCCGGCCCAGCATCAACCCGCAGTACCCGGCCAGCGGCCCCAACACCGAGATCCATCCCGACAGCATCGGCAACCCGGCGCTGAACCCCGAGCTGGCGACCGGGCTGGACCTGGCCTTCGAACAGTATCTGGCGCAGGGCGGCGTGCTCGGCATCGGCGGCTTCTACCGGCGCATCAGCGGCGTGATCCGCAACCAGGTCACGCTGCAGGCGGTGCCCTGGGCCCAGGTGCCACGCTGGGTGTCGCAGCCGGTCAACCTGTCGCAGGCCACCAGCGTCGGGCTGGAACTCGAACTGAAGGGCCGCGGCGACGAGCTGCTGACGGCGCTGGCCGATCGGCAGCCCTGGCTCAAGGGCCTGAACCTCCGCAGCTCGGCGAATGTCTACCGGTCGTCGGTGGACGGCATTCCGGGCCCCGACAACCGGCTGGCCGGGCAGCCGCCCTGGTCGGCCACCGCCGGCTTCGACCAGGCGCTGGGCCCGGCGTTCGGCGGCCCGCCGCTGACGGTGGGCGCGAGCCTGGCCTACACCCCCGGCTACCGCACCCAGCAGACGGCCGACCGGGCGCTGGTCATCGACCCGGTGCGCAGCCTCGATGCCTATGCGATGTGGGCGATAGCCCGCCAGACCACGCTGCGCCTGGCCGCCAGCAACCTGCTGGCCGACGGCTCGCGCAGCCTGACCGAGGTGCTGCCGGCCGACGACGCGCCGCAGTTCATCGACAACACCCGCAGCGCCAGCCGCTCGTTCGGGCTCGGCCTGACGGCCCGGTTCTGATCCGTCCAGCGAGGATCGATGGCGCCGAACCGGCCCCGCGCGCTGCAGGTCTTTGCCGGACCGCGGGCGCTGTCGCACCTGCGCGAGCGCGGCCTGAAGCCGGCCGACGTGCGCGTGATGCCGGCCGCCGCCGGCGGTCCAAAGGGCCTGGTGCTGAATCCGCTGGACCGCTTCCTGTTCGGCCATTGGCTGGCCGGCAGCGGCCACACGGTGCACCTGCTCGGCGCGTCGATCGGCGCCTGGCGCATGGCCTGCGCGACGCTGCCCGATGCCGACGCCGCGCTGGCGCAACTGGCAGAGCTGTACATCCACCAGCAGTACGACGTGCCCGAGGGCGGCTGGCCCGATGCCGCCGAGGTCAGCCGGGTGTTCGCCGAGCTGCTGGGCCGGCAGTTCGGCGGCCGCGAGGCCGAGGTGCTCGGGCATCCGCGCTACCGGCTGCATGTGCTGACCAGCCGCGGCCGCGCCGCGCTGCTGCGGCGCGAGGGCCGCTGGCGCACGCCGCTGGGCTATGCCGGCGCCTACGCGGCCAACCTGCGCGAGCGCGCAGCGCTGGGCCGCTGGCTCGAGCGGGTGGTGTTCTCCGACCCGCGCGATGCGCTCCCGCTGCCGCTGACCGACTTCGCGACCCGCAGCGTCGCGCTGGTCCCCGCCAACCTGGGCCCGGCACTGCAGGCCAGCGGCTCGATCCCGTTCGTGCTGAAGGCCGTGCACGACATCTCCGGCGCGCCGCCCGGCGCCTACTGGGACGGCGGCATCACCGACTACCACCTGCACCTGGACTATGCGGCGATGGCCGACGGCCTGGTGCTGTATCCGCACTTCCAGCGCACGCTGGTGCCCGGCTGGCTCGACAAGGGCCTGAAGCGCCGCC
>JAEUOY010000160.1 GCA_016790515.1 Burkholderiaceae bacterium
CCGGCTGCTCAAGCCATACCGCACGGTGGTCGTGAAGGGCCACGCGCTGGAGGCGCAGTTCGAGGCGCGCGCGGACGGCGCGCGGCGCGCGAAGACCGATGAGTTCCGCCAGCGCATCGCCGGCGGCACGACGCTGGACCAACTGCTGCCCGAGGCCTTCGCCGCGGTGCGCGAGGCCGGCAAGCGCACGCTGAAGATGCGCCACTTCGACGTGCAGTACATCGGCGGCATGGCGCTGCACGACGGCAAGATCGCCGAGATGCGCACCGGCGAAGGCAAGACGCTGATGGCCACGCTGCCGGTCTACCTGAACGCGCTATCGGGCAAGGGCGTGCACGTGGTCACCGTCAACGACTACCTGGCCAGGCGCGATGCCGAATGGATGGGGCGGCTCTACGGCTTCCTCGGGCTGACCGTGGGCGTCAACGTGCCCGGACTGTCGCGCGAGGAGAAGCAGGCGGCCTACAACGCCGACGTCACCTACGGCACCAACAACGAGTTCGGCTTCGACTACCTGCGCGACAACATGGTCTACGAGCTGCGCGACCGGGTGCAGCGCGGGCTCAACTACGCGATCGTCGACGAGGTCGACTCGATCCTGATCGACGAGGCGCGCACGCCGCTGATCATCAGCGGCCAGGCCGAGGACCACACCGAACTGTACGTGCGCATCAACGCCGTCGTCCCGGGGCTGAAGAAGCAGATCGGCGAGGCCGACCCGCGTACCGGCGAGGGGGTGATCGAGCCGGGCGACTTCACCGTCGACGAGAAGGGCCACCAGGTCTTCCTGACCGAGGACGGCCACGAGAACGCCGAGAAGCTGCTGGCCCAGGCCGGCCTGCTGGCCGAAGGCGCCAGCCTGTACGACGCGGCCAACATCTCGCTGATGCACCATGTGTATGCGGCGCTGCGCGCCCGCCACCTATACCACCGCGATCAGCACTACGTGGTGCAGGCCGGCCCGAACGGCCCCGAGATCATCATCGTCGACGAGTTCACCGGCCGGCTGATGACCGGGCGGCGCTGGAGCGATGGCCTGCACCAGGCGGTCGAGGCCAAGGAAGGGGTGCCGATCCAGAGCGAGAACCAGACGCTGGCCTCGATCACCTTCCAGAACTACTTCCGCATGTACGCCAAGCTGGCCGGCATGACGGGCACCGCCGACACCGAGGCCTACGAGTTCCAGGAGATCTACGGCCTCGAGACGGTGGTGATCCCGCCGAACCGGCCGACGATCCGCAAGGACGAGCTCGACCTGATCTACAAGACCGCGCGCGAGAAGTACAACGCGGTGCTCGAGGACATCCGCGACTGCCACCAGCGCGGCCAGCCCACGCTGGTGGGAACGACCTCGATCGAGAACTCCGAGCTGATCTCGGGCCTCTTGACCGCGGCCAAGCTGCCGCACGCGGTGCTCAACGCCAAGCAGCATGCCAAGGAGGCGGAGATCGTCGCCCAGGCCGGCCGCCCGGGCGTGATCACGATCGCCACCAACATGGCCGGCCGCGGCACCGACATCGTGCTGGGCGGCAACGTCGAGAAGCAGGTGCAGTTGCTCGAGGCCGACCCGGCGATGGCCGACGGCGAGCGCCAGCGCCGCATCCAGCAGCTGAAGGACGAGTGGCAGGGCCTGCACGAGCAGGTCAAGGCGGCCGGCGGGCTGCGCATCATCGCCACCGAGCGCCACGAGAGCCGGCGCATCGACAACCAGCTGCGCGGCCGCGCCGGCCGCCAGGGCGACCCGGGTGCGAGCCGCTTCTACCTGTCGCTCGAAGACCCGCTGATGCGCATCTTCGCCGGCGACCGGGTCAAGGCGATCATGGACCGCCTGAAGATGCCCGAGGGCGAGGCGATCGAGGCCGGCATCGTCAGCCGCAGCATCGAGGGTGCGCAGCGCAAGGTCGAGGCGCGCAATTTCGACATCCGCAAGCAGCTGCTGGAGTACGACGACGTCAGCAACGACCAGCGCAAGGTCATCTACCAGCAGCGCAACGAGATCCTCGAGTCCGATTCGGTGTTCGACCAGATCACCAACCTGCGCAAGAGCGCGATGACCGGCGTGGTGCGCAGCTTCGTGCCCGAAGGCAGCGTCGAGGAACAGTGGGACTTGGCCGGGCTGGAACGGGTGCTGGCCGAGGAATGGCAGGTGCCGGTGTCACTGGCCGCCGAGGTCGAGAAGAGCGACACGATCACCGACGAAGACATCGTCGACAAGGTCGTCGCGGCGGCCGACGCCGCCTTCGCGGCCAAGCTGGCGGTGGTCGGGCTGGAACAGTTCAACCCCTTCATGCGCATGGTGCTGCTGCAGACCATCGACAGCCACTGGCGCGAGCATCTGGCGGCGCTGGACTACCTGCGCCAGGGCATCCACCTGCGCGGCTATGCCCAGAAGAACCCGAAGCAGGAATACAAGCGCGAGGCCTTCGAGCTGTTCAGCCAGCTGCTCGACGTGGTGAAGATGGAAGTGACTCGGCTGCTGCTGACGGTGCGCATCCAGAGCCAGGAAGAGGTGGCGCAGGCCGCGGTGGCGATGGAGGAGCAGGCGTCGCAGGTCGCGAACGTGACCTACACCCACCCCAACGAAGACGGCAGCGTCAGCCAGGAGACCGACCCGGAGACGCTGGTGGCCGAAGTGCCGCGGGTCGGGCGCAACGAACCCTGCCCTTGCGGCAGCGGCAGGAAGTACAAGAACTGCCACGGCAGGCTCGCTTGACGATGGTCGAGTGGGCGCCTGCCGGTTGCCCGCGAGGTCGATCCGTCTGCTGAGCGGCTGCCCAGGGCGATTGCGCGTCTTCTTCGCCAGTCCTCGAGTGGCAGATGCGGCCGGTAGCGCCTCTCGAGCCCCTCGGTTGAGGGATGCACCGGCCGGACCCGGACCTTAGACTCTCGTCCAAGGTCCTGGACATCGCCGGATTCTCGGTGCTGCGAGAGCGGGCGGTCCGAGTGCCCGTCAATGGCGATCTGCTGATTCTTGGTCTATTGGAGGTTCCTATGAAACTCAAGTTGGTGGCTGCAGGTGCCATGTTGGTGTTCGGTGTCGCTGCGCAGGCGGGCTCCGGCTTCGTGAGCCAGAACGGCGGTTCGCTCGCGCCGGTGTCGAACACCGGGTCTTCGTCCGACGCCTACCAGATCGGTGCCCTCGACACGTTGTTCTCGTCGCTTTTCGTGACGATGACCACTGCGGGATCGTTCAGCGAGTGGGCTGATTTCACCGTGCCCGCGGGGTACAACATGATCAACGCGGCGGCCAACACCTACGCGCTGTCCATCACGCTTCCCCCTCCCGTTGGCCCCGTTGTCATTGGAAGCATTTCCAACTTCAGCATGACCATCGGAAACGGATCGTCGGCGTCCCCGGGTTCGGCGATCACCAGCATCGGTGCGGGTGGCAGTGTGGTCAACCTGGGCCTGGCACCGGGGTCGTATCACCTCGAGTTCTCCGGCACCGTCAATGGCGCCGGTGGCCAGTATTCGGCCGCTCTGAACGCGTTGCCGGTCCCCGAGCCCGAGACCTACGCAATGATGCTGGCAGGCCTGGGGGCATTGGGCTTCCTGGCCCGTCGGCGCCAGAACGCCTAGTTCCTGCCCTGGCGCTCCGCCTAGTTCCTGCCCTGGCGCTCGAACAAAGGCGGCCCTGGCCGCCTTTCTTTGTGGATCTGCGCTCGGTCAAGTGCTGGCCTGAACTGCAGACCATCGACAGCCTCTGGCACGAGCACCTGGCGGCGCTGGACTGTCCCAGCGCTGCACCTGCGCGGCTGCGCTCAGAAGCGCCCGATCGAAGGGCCTCGGTCGCAGCTCGCCAACGTGACCTACACTCTTTCCTTCGAGGCGGGCGGCATCAGCCATCGGCAGGGAGACCGACCCGCTGACCCTTGTGGCCGGGGAGCCTCTGGGCTGGCGCAACGATCCACGTCGCCTGCGTCGCGGCCGGAGATTCGAGAATCTCCTTTGCAGGCAGGCCTGGTCGGCGAACCCTTGGGCGGTGCCGTGTCCCGGAAGGAGAACGAATTGATACATCTCGCCCCGCGATCGGGGGGTGGCCTTCGGGGGGCGAATGCCTACACTGTGATGAAGCGGTGATTGTTAGACGCTGATTCAAGGTTGCCGAGCCTTGAGATGGGTCATTCATGGTGCCGGTATAGCGTATTTATCAATTTTGGAGGTATCGCGATGAAATTGAAGCACTTGGTCGTCGCTGCGGCCGTAGCGTGTGGTTCGGCGGGTGCGTTTGCCGTCGACCTGGGCCCCATTCCCCCGACGGCGTCGTTCTCGATGTCACATGGGGCAGGAGCGTTTCTTGACACCTGGTCGTTCGATCTGGGCACCGAGTCGATCGTTGCGGCATCGTTGACGAATGTCGCGGTGACGTTCGGCAGCCTCAGCACCGGCGTGATCACCGGTTTCGCCGCGACGCTGAACGGCGTTCCGCTGAATCTGGCGTCGTCGACGGTGTTCAACCCGCCGGTGACGGTGAAGACGCAGGTGCTGACCGGCAGTTCGCAGTTCGGCCCCGGCACGTTCGTGCTCGAAGTGAGCGGTACGGCGGGTGCGGGTGGGGCTTCGTACGGCGGCAACATCGTCGCCATTCCGGTGCCGGAGCCCGAGACCTACGCGATGATGCTCGCGGGCCTGGGCGCGCTGGGTTTCCTGGCCCGTCGGCGCAAGAGCTGACCGTTGGCCGGGGCGATGCCCCGAGCCCGAGCAAAGGCGGCCTCGGCCGCCTTTGCGCTTTTTCGGAGCAGAACTTGCGGCCTCTACAATCCCGCAGCTGTTCGACCTGCCGAGTCCCGTCGCATGCCCGTGAACCTGCTGCCGCCCGACCCTGTTGACCTGCACGCCGTGGCGGGGGTGCGCCTGGGCGTGGCGCAGGCGGGCGTCCGCAAGCCGGGCCGGGATGACCTGGTGCTGCTGTCGCTGGTCCCGGGGTCGACGGTGGCGGGCGTCTTTACCCGCAACCGCTTCTGTGCGGCGCCGGTCCAGGTCTGCCGTGATCATCTGGGGGCGGCCGAAGGCATCCGCGCGCTGATGATCAACACCGGCAACGCCAACGCCGGCACCGGCGCCGACGGCCTGGGTCGTGCGCGGCGCACCTGTTCGGTGCTGGCGGCATTGATGAAGATCGCGCCGCAGCAGGTCTTGCCGTTCTCCACCGGCGTGATCATGGAAACCCTGCCGGTCGACCGCATCGAGGCCGGGCTGCCGGCGGCGATCGCCGATCTGCGGCCGGACCACTGGGCCCGGGCCGCCCGCGGCATCATGACCACCGACACGGTACCGAAGGCAGCGTCGTGCCAAGTGCAGATCGCCGGCCGCACCGTCACCGTCACCGGGATCAGCAAGGGCGCGGGGATGATCCGGCCGAACATGGCGACGATGCTGGGTTTCGTCGCCACCGATGCGGCGATCGAGCCCGGTCTGGTGCAGGCCCTGGTGCGCGAGGCCGCCGACGCCAGCTTCAACCGCATCACGATCGATGGCGACACCTCGACCAACGACTCGTTCATCCTGATCGCCACCCACCAGGCCGGCCATCCGGTGATCACCTCGCTCGATTCGGCCGACGGGCAGGCCTTGCGCAATGCGGTGATCGACGTGTCGCGCCGGCTGGCGCAGGCCATCGTGCGCGACGGCGAGGGCGCGACCAAGTTCATCACCGTCCGGGTCGAGGGCGGGGCCAACGAAGAAGAATGCCGGCGCGTGGCCTATGCGATCGCCCATTCGCCGCTGGTCAAGACGGCGTTCTTCGCCAGCGACCCGAACCTCGGCCGCATCCTGGCGGCCGTCGGTTACGCCGGCATCGACGACTTGGACCAGACCTTGATCGACCTGTACCTGGACGACGTCCACGTGGCGCACCAGGGCGGCCGTCACCCGGCCTACCAGGAGGCCGACGGCCAGCGGGTGATGAAGCGCAGCGAGATCATCGTCAGGGTGCTGCTGCACCGCGGCGGGGCGTCCACCACGGTGTGGACCTGCGATCTGTCGCACGATTACGTCAGCATCAACGCCGATTACCGCAGCTGACCGACGCGAGGGTCGACAATCGCCTGCGCAGACCCCCCGATTCGAGGGGACGCGGGTGGAGGCTGAGGTTGAATCGAGATGTGAGCGGCGGGCGCGCTGGACGCTGGTCTGCACCGAGGCTGGGCGAAGACGATCTGCTTCGTGACGCGGTCTACCGCCGGCTGTGGCTGTCGGTGCTGATCAGTTCCATCGGTGGGCAGGTCACCTTGCTGGCGCTGCCGCTCACGGCCGCGCTTCTGCTGCACGCCTCGCCGACGCAGATGGGCATGCTGACGGCGATCGAGGCATTGCCCTTCGTTCTGTTCTCGCTGCCGGCCGGCGTCTGGCTCGACCGGGTGCGCAAGCTGCCGGTCTACATCGCCGGCGAGCTGGCCATCGCCCTCGCCGTGGCCAGCGTGCCGCTGGTCTGGTGGCTGGACTTGCTGGGCATGGGCTGGTTGTACGCGGTCGGCTTCGTGCTGGGCACGGTGTCGACGACCGCGGGCAGTGCCGCCCAGATCGTGCTGACCCAGATCGTCCCGCGCGATCGGCTGGTCGAGGCCCATGCGCGCAATGCATTGGCCACCTCGACTGCCGAGGTGGCCGGTCCTGGCGCGGCCGGCGTGCTGATCCGGCTGGTCGGGCCGCCGATCGCGCTGCTGCTGGACGCGCTGATGGTGCTGGCCTCGGCAGCGATCCTGCGCGGCATCCCCGTGAACGAGCCGAGGCCGGCGCAGGCCGACGCGCATTTCTGGCGCGACCTGCGCCACGGCCTGCGCTTCGTGCGCAACGAGCGCCTGCTGGTCGCGCTGGCCCTGGCGGTCGGCTGCTGGCAGCTGTGCCAGCACGCCGCACAGGTGGTCGTGATCCTGCACGCGACGCGCTCGCTGGGCCTGAGCGAGCAGGCCATCGGGCTGAGCTATGCGGGACTGGGGCTCGGTACCCTGGCGGCCAGCGCGCTGGGGCACCGCCTGAGCCGGCGCTTCGGGCCCGGGCCCAGCCTGTTGATCGGCTTTGCCGCCTGTGGCCTGGGCTGGCTGCTGCCGGCTCTGCTGCCCTCCGGCCCCTGGGGCGTGGCAGCGTTTGCGGCGATGCAGGTGCTCGGCGGCATTGGCGGCGTGCTGATGTTCATCAACTTCCTCGCGTTGCGCCAGGCGGTCACGCCCGCGCCGCTGCTGGGCCGGATGACGGCAACGATGCGCTGGCTGATCCTGCTGCCGGCGGCACCCGGCGCCCTGCTGGGCGGACTGATCGGCGAGCATGTCGGGCTGCCGGCGGCGCTGGGTGCGGCGGGCCTGCTGGCCTGGGGCGTGGTCGTGCTGGCCTGGCGCTGGTCGGTGATCCGCCGGGTGCGCGAACTGCCGGCCTTGCCGCCGCAGCCGTCAGTCGCCGCCGGGTGAAAAGCGGTCGACCGCGTCGGTAATCAGTCCATCGACGCCCAGCGCCAGCAGGCGCTGGGCGTCGACCGGCTCGTTGACGGTGTAGGCCAACAGGCGCCAGCCGGCGCCACGCGCACGGGCCAGCAACCCGTCGTCGATCAGCTCATGGTGGCAGACGATGGCCACGCAGCCCAGCGAGGCCGCCACCTGGTCCCAGTCGGGCCACGGCGTGTCGAGCAGCAGCGCACGCGGCAGCCGTGGCGCCGCCTCGCGTGCGCCGAGCAGGGCCTCCGGGCGGAACGAGCTCAGCAGCGGCGGTACCGCCTGGTCGGCCCACAGCCGGGCGGCGTGCCCGGCCACCACCTGGCCGGTGTGCTGCTCGGTGCCCGGGGCCGGTTTGATCTCGATGTTCAGCTGGTGCCGGTTGCGCAGCACGAAGGCGGCAATCGCCGCCAGCGTCGGCAGCGGCTCACCGGCATGCAGGCGGCCGTGCCAGCTGCCGGCATCCAGCTGTGAAAGCTCATGCCAGGGGCGATCGCCCGCCGGGCCGCGGCCCGAGGTGGTGCGATCCAGTGCGGCATCGTGCAGCAGGAAGGGCACATCATCGGCACTGAGCTTGACGTCGCATTCGAAAGCGCGCCACCCCAGCGACGCGCCGAGCCGGAACGCGGCCAGGGTGTTCTCGGGTGCCAGTGTCCCGGCGCCGCGGTGAGCGATCCAGCGGGGGTAGGGCCAGTGCAGCATGTCAGGCTGCCACCCGCAGCCCGGTCGCGGCGTCGAACCAGTGCAGGTGCCCAGCCGTGGCATTCAGCGCGACCGTCTGTCCCGGCGCCGGCGGCCTCGAGGTCGCGTCGATGCGCACCGTGAACGGCAGGCCGCCGACCAGGCCATGGACCAGGCGTTCGGCGCCCAGCATCTCGACGGTTTCCACCGTCATCGGCCAGCGGCCGTCGGGGGTGAGCTCGGTGTGCTCCGGCCGCAGTCCCAGCAGCAGCGCGCCGGCACGCGGCGCCGGCAGCGGCAGCGTCAACGACTGTGCACCGCCGCCGACGGTGAAGCGCGACCCGTCGGCGCTGCCGGCGAGCAGGTTCATCGGCGGCGATCCGATGAAGCCGGCAACGAAGCTGCTGGCCGGCCGGCCGTACACCTGCTCGGGCGTGCCGATCTGCTCGACCCGGCCGGCGTTCATCACGATCATGCGCTGCGCCAGCGTCATCGCCTCGACCTGGTCGTGGGTGACGAACAGCGAGGTGACGCCCAGCTCGCGGTGCAGCTTCTGGATCTCGAGCCGGGTCTGCGCGCGCAGCTTGGCGTC
>JAEUOY010000175.1 GCA_016790515.1 Burkholderiaceae bacterium
CGAGGCGGCGACGGCCTGGCCTCTGGCGGCGTCGCGGCCGACCGGCGCCGATGCGGCGGCCTGCGCGCGCGATGCGGGCGCGGCGGGCACCGGCGGCTCGATCACCGTCGTCGTGCCGCCGGGTGCCGGCGCACCGGCCACCGCGCCGCTGGCCGCGGCGCCCGCCCTCATCGGCGTCTTGCCGGCCAGCGGCGCGTTGGGATCCCAGTTCTTGTTGCGCTCGGCCTCGGCGGCGTCCTGCTCGGCGCTGCGCAGCGGCACCTTGTTGACGAACGGGATCGGCGCCTTGGTCACGTACAGCGCGACGGCCAGCGCCACGCCCAGGCCGATCAGCAGCCCGATCACCAGGCCGACGACGAAGCCGCCGCGCTGCGGGGGCTTCATCCCGCGGCCTCGCCAAGGGCCTCGGCGGCCGGCTCGCGGGCCATCACCTCGGGGGCGCCGACGCCGACCATCGCCAGCGCGCTGCGCAGCACCTGGGCGGTGGCCGCCAGCAGCGCCATGCGGGCGGCCGCCAGCGCCGGGTCGTCGACCAGGAAACGCTCGGCGGCATACCAGCTGTGCAGCGCGGCGGCCACCTCGCGCAGGTAGAAGGCGACGTCGTGCGGCGCGAAGTCGGCCGCCGCGGCGCTCAGCATGTCGGGGTAGGCCGCCAGCTTCAGCATCAGCGCGGTCTCGGTCGGCGCGACCAGCAGCGACAGGTCGGCCTCGGCCAGCGCCGCATCGGCCGGCCGGCCGGTGCGCTGGGTGTACTGCGCCAGCACCGAGCAGATGCGGGCATGGGCGTACTGCACGTAGAACACCGGGTTCTCGTCGCTGGCCTTCAGCGCCAGGTCGACGTCGAAGACGAACTCGGTGTCGGCCTTGCGGCTGATCAGGAAGAAGCGCACCGCGTCGCGGCTGGTCCACTGGATCAGGTCGCGCAGCGTCACGTAGCTGCCGGCGCGCTTGGAGATCTTGACCTCCTCGCCGCCCTTCATCACGGTGACCATCTTGTGCAGCACGTAGTCGGGCCAGCCCTGCGGGATGCCGACGCCGGCGGCCTGCAGCCCGGCGCGCACGCGGGCGATCGTGCCGTGGTGGTCGCTGCCCTGCACGTTGACCACCCTGTCGAAGCCGCGCTGCCACTTGTCGATGTGGTAGGCGACGTCGGGCACGAAGTAGGTGTAGCTGCCGTCGCCGGACGGCGAGCCGGCGCCGCCCGGCGGGGCCGACTTGCGCATCACGCGGTCCTTGTCGTCGCCGTAGTCGGTCGTGCGCAGCCACAGCGCGCCGTCCTGCTCGTAGGTCTTGCCGGAGGCGACCAGCCGGGCGACGGTGTCCTCGACCTTGCCGCTGCCGTACAGGCTCGACTCGAGGAAATAGTTGTCGAACTTCACGCCGAAGGCCTGCAGGTCCAGGTCCTGCTCGTGGCGCAGGTAGGCCACCGCGAACTGGCGGATCGAGTCGATGTCGGCGGGGTCGCCGCTGGCGCTGAAGGCGCGGTCGTCGGCATGCACCGTCTTCCTGGCCAGGAAGTCGGCGGCGATGTCGGCGATGTAGTCGCCGTTGTAGGCGTCGGGCGGCCAGCCGATGTCGCCCGGCGCCAGGCCCTCGAGCCGCGCCCGGGTGCTGCGCGCCAGCGTGGCGATCTGCACGCCGGCGTCGTTGTAATAGAACTCGCGCGTGACGGCCCAGCCCTGACTCTCGTACAGGCGGCAGATCGCGTCGCCCAGTGCGCCCTGGCGGCCGTGGCCGACATGCAGCGGGCCGGTCGGGTTGGCCGAGACGAACTCGCACATCAGCTTGCGGCCGTGAGCCGGGCGGCGGCCGAAGGCATCACCGGCGGCGAGGACTTCGCGCACCACCGCCTGGCGCGCTGCCGCAGCCAGCCGCAGGTTGATGAAGCCGGGGCCGGCGATCTCCAGCGCGCTGACCCAGCGCCGGACCGCCGGCTGGGCCTTCAGCGCCTCGACCAGCGCGGCGGCCAGTTCGCGCGGGTTGCGCTTCAGCGGCCGGGCCAGCTGCATCGCCGCGGTGATCGCGAAATCGCCATGCGCGGCCTGCTTGGGGGACTCGAACGCCGGGGTGAAGGACGTGTCGGGCGCGATGTGCGCGACCGCGGCGCCCAGCGCCGCCAGCAGGTCCTGCTTGGCTTGGATCATGGGGCGGGATTCTACGGTTCGGGGGGGCGGTGCCCCGCCGCGCTTCAGTCGGGCGCCGCTGCTGCCGACAACCCGGATTGATCCGCTGTCGTGCCCCCGGCCATGTCCGCCCACCCCGCCTCCGCCGCGACTCCCGACGTCGACCCGAGCGCCCTCGGCGCCCAACCCGGCCTGCCCGAACGCATCGGCCAGTACCGGGTGCTGGCGCGGCTGGGCGAGGGCGCGACCAGCGAGGTCTTCCTGGCGGTCGATGATTTCCACCAGCGCCAGGTGGCGATCAAGCGGGTGCGCGAGCCGACACTCGACGAAAGCATCGAGAACCACTACCGCGAGCGCTTCTACGCCGCCGAGGCCGCGCTGGCCGGCAAGCTGCAGCACCCGAACGTGGTGCAGATCCACGACGCGGTGCCCGACCCGCACCAGCCCTACCTGGTGATGGAGTATGTCGACGGCGTCACGCTGCGGCGCTTCTGCCGGCCCGATGCGCTGCTGTCGCTGGACCAGATCGTCGAGATCGGCTTCAAGTGCGCGATGGCGCTGGGCTACGTGGCGCGCCAGGGGCTGATCCACCGCGACGTCAAGCCGGCCAACATCCTGGCGCTGGTGTCCAACGACCTCGTCACCGACATCAAGATCACCGATTTCGGCAGCGTGTTCGACCACGGCAGCGACCGCACCCAGGTCTTTCGCGTCGGCTCGCTGGCCTACATGTCGCCCGAGCAGCTCGACGGCGGTTCGCTCGACACCCGGGCCGACATGTACTCGCTCGGTGCCGTGCTCTACCACCTGGTGGCCGGGCGGCCGCCGTTCGACGCCGTCAACCAGGTGGCGTTGATGCACCAGATCTACCACGCCGAGCCGGTGCCGCTGGCCGGCTTGCGCGAGGGCGTGCCGCCGCGCATGGACGCCCTGCTGCGCCAGGCGCTGGCCAAGCGGGCGGCCGACCGGCCGGCAAGCTGGGAGGACTTCGCCCGCGAATGGTCGTTGCTGGTGGCCAACGGCGAGGTGCCGGTGGGACGGCTGCAGGACGTGCTGGATTCCGAGCGCTTCAACCTGCTGCGCGCGCTGGAGTTCTTCGAGGGTTTCGGCGACGTCGAACTCTGGGAGGTGGTGCACCGGGCCCAGTGGCGGCGCCACCGTTTCGGTGCCGCGCTCTACCGCAAGGGCCAGGAGGGCAGGACCTTCCACATCATCGCCAGCGGCCGGGTCGACGTCTACCGCGAAGGCCAGCGCGTCGCGCAGCTGGGCGCCGGCACCTCGGTCGGCGAGATGGCCTACCTGGCGCCAAGCGCTGCGCTGCGCGTGCACAGCGCCGACGTGCTGGTGGCCGAGCCGGCGACCACGATCGCCTTCACGCCCGAGGCGCTGCAGGTGCTGAGTCCGACCACCCGGCACCTGTTCGACGCTGCCTTCATCCGCGTGCTGGTGCGCCGGCTGCATGCCGCGCACGAGGCGCTGGCCCATCCGCGGCGCATCCTCTGAGGCGCGGATTGCCGATCACCGGGCGGTCTGCTCCAATCGGCGGCGGTCTCCAGGGACCAAGGCCCATCCGAGGAAGAGGAAAACCCATGATCGAGAAGCTCACCGCCGCCGCCGCCGCACTGTTCCTGTGCGCCGGCCTGGCCCATGCCGCCGACGACTGCGAGAAGCAGGCCACCGACAAGAAGCTGGCCGGCGCGGCCAAGACCAGCTTCATGAAGAAGTGCGAGGCCGACGCGATGGCCGCGTCGCCGGCCAACGCGTCGTGCGAGAAGGCCGCTGCCGACAAGAAGCTGGCCGGCGCGGCCAAGACCAGCTTCATGAAGAAGTGCACCGCCGACGGTGGCCCGACGGCCGCCGCCAAGCCCGACCCGGCCGCCGCGTGCGAGAAGCAGGCCGATGAGAAGAAGCTGGCCGGCGCGGCCAAGACCAGCTTCGTCAAGAAGTGCACCGCCGACGCCAAGTGAGCGGCTGAAGCCCTTGGCTCAGGTGCCCGCCGGCGGCCCGCGCCAGTAGCCCGGGTCGCCGTAGTGGTGCTTCAGGAAGTCGATCCACAGCCGCACCCGCAGTGCCAGGTGCTTGCGCTGCGGAAACACCGCGTAGATGCC
The DNA here is from genome assembly GCA_016790515.1 of Burkholderiaceae bacterium. GTDB lineage: Bacteria > Pseudomonadota > Gammaproteobacteria > Burkholderiales > Burkholderiaceae_C > Pseudaquabacterium. The sequence goes on from JAEUOY010000175.1 coordinate 4,232, forward strand.
GTTCGGCGGTGCGGCGAAGGCCTCGAGCACCGCCACCAGCGTGCCGGTGGCGATGTCGTCGGCCACCTCCCAGGTGCTGCGCCAGGCCAGCCCCAGGCCCCGGCGGCACCAGGCGTGCAGCACCTGGCCGTCGCTGCAGTCCAGCCGACCGCTGGGCCGCAGGTGGATCACCTGGCCGTCGACCAGGAAGGCCCAGCCGCGCGTCTGGCTGGCCTCGGACGACAGCGTCAGGCAATCGTGCCGGGCCAGCTCGGCGGGGGTCTGCGGTACGCCGGCGCGCTTCAGGTAGGACGGAGCGGCGACGCAGAGCCGGCGGTTGTCGGCCAAGCGCACCGACACCAGGCTCGAATCGGGCATGTCGCCGACCCGGATCGCGCAGTCGAAGCTTTCGTTGACGATGTCGACGACGCGGTCGCTCAGGTTCAGCGACACGCTGACGTCCGGATGCCGCGCCAGGAAGCCCGGCACCAGCGGCGCCACATGGCGACGCCCGAAACCCGCCGGCACGGTGATGCGCAGGTGGCCGCTGGCCTTCACGCCGCCGGCCTGCACGCTGGCCTCGGCATTGGCCAGGTCGGCCAGCAGGCGCTGGCAGTCCTCGAGGAAGGCGCTGCCTTCGTGGGTCAGCGTGATGCGCCGCGTCGTGCGCAGCAGCAGGCGCACGCCCAGGCGCTCTTCCAGCGCGTCGATGCGCCGCCCGACCACCGCCGGGGCCACGCCTTCGACCTGCGCCGCCGCGGTCAGGCTGCCGCGGGCGGCCACCGAAACGAACGACTCGATCTGCTTCAGCCGGTCCACCAGGGCAGGTTAGCGGCGATCCGGTCACCGATCAATCGCCCAGCCAGGCTCGGATTAGTTGCCGATTCGACATGAATCCTTGCTGCGCTGCCCCATCAATCGCCGCTCTGGTTCGTAATACAGTGCGGGCCCAACATGAGCGCATCCCTTGCCCCGGCGCCCGAAGCGGTGCTGTTCGACGCCTACGGCACGCTGTTCGACGTCTACAGCGTGGCGCTGACCGCCGAGCAGATGTTCCCGGGCCGCGGCGATGCGCTGGCGCTGCTGTGGCGCGACAGGCAGATCGAGTACACCCGGCTGGCGTCGATGAGCGGCCGCTACCGGCCGTTCTGGGACCTGACCCGCGCCGGCCTGCGCTTTGCCGCGCTGAAGCTGGGCCTGGCGCTCGACCGCGCCGCCGAGGACCGGCTGATGAACCAGTACCGCCACCTGTCGGCCTTCCCCGAGAACCGCGAGGTGCTGCTGGCGCTGCATGAGCGCGGCATCCGCGCCGGCATCCTGAGCAACGGCGACCCCGAGATGCTGGCGGTGGCGATCCGCAGCGCCGGCTTCCAGGACCTGATCGCGCCGGTGCTCAGCGCGCACGGCGTGCAGCGCTTCAAGACCGATGCCGCGGTCTACCAGCTGGGGCCCGATGCGCTCGGGCTGCCGGCGAAGAAGATCCTGTTCGTCTCCAGCAACGGCTGGGACGCGATCGGCGCGACCTGGTTCGGCTACACCACGCTGTGGGTCAATCGCGCCGGTGCACCGCTCGAGCAACTCGACACCGAGCCCACCCGCAGCGGCAGCAGCCTGCGCGACGTGCTGGGCTTCTTTCCCGCCCCCTGATCACTTCACCCTCCGACGCCGCCATGACCGAACGCACCCAGATCCACCGCCTGCAAGTGGCCACGCCGCTGGCCCAGTTCATCGAGCAGCAGGTGCTGCCCGGTACCGGCGTCAGCCCGGACGACTTCTGGATCGGCTTCGATGCGATCGTGCATGACCTGGCGCCGAAAAACGCCGCGCTGCTGGCCGAACGCGACCGCCTGCAGGCCGAGCTGGACGCCTGGCACGCCAAGCACCCTGGCCCGATCCGCAACATGGCCAAGTACCGTGCCTTTCTGGAGGGCATCGGCTACCTGGTGCCGCCGCCGGCCAGGGTCAGGCTGAGCACGAAGAACGTCGACGCCGAGCTGGCGCTGCAGGCCGGCCCGCAGCTGGTGGTGCCGATCACCAATGCCCGCTATGCGCTGAACGCCGCCAACGCGCGCTGGGGCTCCTTGTACGACGCGCTGTACGGCACCGACGCGCTGCCCGAGGACGATGGCGCCACCCGTGGCGGCGGCTACAACCCGGTGCGCGGCGCCAAGGTCATCGAGTACGCCCGCCATGTGCTGGACCGCACCGTGCCGCTGAAGAAGGGCTCGCACGTCGATTCGACCGGTTACGCGATCGAAGGCGGCGCGCTGGTCGTCACGCTGGTGAACGGCCGGACGACGCCGCTGGCCAAGCCCAGGCAGCTGGTCGGCTGGCAGGGCGATGCGGGCGCGCCGTCGGCGGTGCTGCTGCAGCACAACGGGCTGCACCTGGACCTGCGCATCGACCGCGGCACGCCGATCGGCGCCGGCGATCCGGCCGGCGTCTGCGACCTGGTGCTCGAGGCGGCGCTGTCGACGATCCTCGACCTCGAGGACTCGGTCGCGGTGGTCGACGCCGACGACAAGGTGCAGGCCTACGGCAACTGGCTGGGCATCCTGAAGGGCACGCTGACCGAGGAAGTCAGCAAGGGCGGCAAGACCTTCACCCGCGGCCTGAACCCCGACCGCGTCTACGCCGCACCCGACGGCAGCACCGTGACGCTGCACGGCCGCAGCCTGATGTTCGTGCGCAACGTCGGCCACCTGATGACGAACCCGGCGGTGCTGTGGGGCGACGATGCGCGCGAGATCCCCGAGGGCCTCCTCGACGCGGTGGTCACCACGACGATCGCGCTGCACGACCTGCAGCGCCATGGCGCGAACGGCATCGTCAACTCGCGCCAGGGCTCGGTCTACATCGTCAAGCCGAAGATGCACGGCCCGGCCGAGGTGGCCTTCGCCAGCGAGCTGTTCGGTCGCATCGAGCAGATGCTGGGCCTGCCCCAGGCGACCGTGAAGCTGGGCATCATGGACGAGGAGCGCCGCACCAGCGTCAACCTGAAGGCCTGCATCGCCGCGGCGGCCGACCGCGTCGCCTTCATCAACACCGGCTTCCTCGACCGCACCGGCGACGAGATGCACAGCGCGATGCAGGCCGGAGCGATGCTGCGCAAGGGCGACATGAAGACCAGCGCCTGGATCCAGGCCTACGAGCGCAACAACGTCCTGGTCGGCCTGCAGTGCGGGCTGCGCGGCAGGGCGCAGATCGGCAAGGGCATGTGGGCGATGCCCGACCTGATGGGCGCGATGCTGCAGCAGAAGATCGCCCATCCGAAGGCCGGCGCCAACACCGCCTGGGTGCCCAGCCCGACCGCGGCCACGCTGCATGCGCTGCACTACCACCAGGTCGACGTGTTCAGGGTGCAGAAGGACCTCGAGAAGATCGACGCCGATGCGGAACGCGATGCGCTGCTGGAAGGGCTGCTGACGATCCCGGTGGTCAAGAAGCCGAAGTGGAGCGACGCCGAGAAGCAGCAGGAGCTGGACAACAACGCCCAGGGCATCCTCGGCTACGTGGTGCGCTGGGTCGACCAGGGCGTGGGCTGCAGCAAGGTGCCCGACATCCACAACATCGGCCTGATGGAGGACCGCGCGACGCTGCGCATCAGCAGCCAGCACATGGCCAACTGGCTGCACCATGGGGTGGTGACCAAGGCCCAGGTGCGCGCGACGCTCAAGCGCATGGCCAAGGTGGTCGACCGGCAGAATGCCGGCGATGCGGCCTACCGCGACATGGCCGGACGCTTCGCCGAATCGGCCGCTTTCCAGGCGGCCAGCGACCTGGTCTTCGAGGGCCTGGCCCAGCCCAGCGGCTACACCGAGCCGCTGCTGCACGCCTGGCGGCTGAAGGTCAAGGCGGCGGGCTGAACTGCCCGCCGGCCCCGGTTCAGGTCGGCGTCGGCGTGCCGTTCATCCGGTCGTAGCGCACGAAGTACTTGCGCGCCATCGCCACCAGCTGGTTGTCGCTGGGGTGGTCGACCGGCTCGTAGCCGGCAATCCGCGCCACCAGCGCAGGGCGGTGCTTCTGCACGTAGCGCTGGAAGTCGGCCATCGCGGCGTGCGAGCCGGTGATCAGCACCTCGCCGATGCCGGCCAGCGCATCGCAGACCTCGGCGAAGTATTCGTGCTCGCTGCGCACCGCGCTGCCATGCTGGCGGGTCGGGTGGCTGTGCGCCTCGAGCTTCTGCGAACGCACCTGCTCGGTGTCGAACTGCAGCACCTGGGCGCTGCGGCGGTCGATCTGGACCACGGCGTGGAACAAGGGTTGGGACGACATCGCAGGACTCCGGTTGCGGCGCCCGCGGGAGGCGCCTTGGGGGGAAGGTGATGGCAGGAGGGCGGTCCGCGTGCGGCTACAGCGACGCCGGCCTGGGCTGGCCACGCTCACGCCGGCTTTCGCAGTCCACGCAGCGCAGCGCCTGCGGCGCCGAGCGCAGCCGCGCCAGCGCGATCGCCTCGCCGCAGTCGGCGCACAGGCCGTACTGGCCGGCGTCGATGCGGGCCAGCGCCTGGTCGATCTCGGCCAGTTCGACCGCGTCGCGGTCGGTGCGCGCGAGGTCGACCTCTCGGTCGGCGTCGCGCTGGGTGGCGTCGTCGCCGTCCTGCAGCAACAGCTCGCGCGCGTGCTCGACACGGCTGCGGCCATCGAGATGGGCGCTGCGCTGATCGGCCAGCGCAGCCCGGCGGGCCAGCAGCAGGGCCCGGAATTCCTGTTGCTGCCGCGGCAGCAGGCCATGGTTCATCGTCGATCTCCTGCAAGCATCGTCGCACCGGTCGGTGCAACGGGCGTTGATGTCGCTCAAGCCTGGCAGTGGCCCCGGCCCGCCTGCCTACAATGCCTCGACCGCCCTTGCACCCGATGAGTTCCGTCGATGAATCCGCCTGCGCTGCCCCCGTCCACCTGTGACGTGCTGGTGGTCGGTGCCGGGCCCGCCGGCAGCGCCTGCGCGCAGTGGCTGGCACGCGAGGGTCGGCAGGTGCTGCTGGTCGACCAGCACGATTTCCCGCGCGACAAGGTCTGCGGCGACGGCCTGATCCCCGATGCCCACCACGCGCTGCAGCGCCTGGGCGTCTACGGCGAGGTGATGGCGCAGGCGCAGCCGGCGGCGCATGTCGGCTGCGTCGGGCCGCGCGGCGGCCGGGTCGACGTGGCGGGCCGGCTCGCCGTGCTGCCGCGGCGTCAGCTGGACGACATCCTCAAGCGGGCGGCCGAGCGCGCCGGCGCGCGGTTCTGCGCGCCCTGGCGCTTCGAGGCGCCGCTGCTCGACGGCGAGGGCGACGCCGCGCGGGTGGTCGGCGCGCGGCTGAAGTCGCCGGCGCTGGGCCTGATCGAGGTGCGCGCGCGCTGGGTCGTGCTGGCCACCGGCGCGGTGCCCAAGGCGCTGCTGGCCGCCGGGCTGTGCGAGCGGCGCACGCCCAGCGGCATCGCGCTGCGCGGCTACGTCCATCTGCCCGGCATGGTCCGGCGCGTGCGGGCGCTCGACGTCGTCTGGCACAAGCAGCTGCGCAAGGGCTACGGCTGGATCTTCCCGTGCCCGGGCGACGTCTACAACATCGGCGTCGGGCTGGCGCACAGCCACGGCAAGCAGGTCGACGGCCGCGCGACGATGGAGGACGTGAACCTGCGCGAGATGCTGGCCGCCTTCGCCCGCATCTACGCGCCGGCCGGCGAGCTGATGGCCGACGGCCGGGTGCTGGGCGAGTTCAAGGGTGCGCCGCTGCGCTGTTCGCTCGAAGGCGCGCGCTACAGCCGGCCCGGCCTGCTGGTCACCGGCGAAGCCGCGGGCAGCACCTACGCCTTCACCGGCGAGGGCATCGGCAAGGCGATGGAGACCGGCATCCTGGCGGCCGAGGCGCTGCTCGCCGACAGCGCCGCCGAGGCCGAAACCCGGGCGCGCTACGAGTCCGGCCTGCTCGCGCTGAAGCCGCGGTTCGATCTCTACGAGCGCGCCAACAAGGTCAACGAGCATCCCTGGCTGGCCGACCTGCTGATCTGGCGCGCCAACCGCAGCCCGCGCATCATGCGCCGCATGGAAGGCGTGCTCGAGGAGACCGGCAACCCGGGCAACCTGGTCTCGCTGCGCGGGCTGACGCGCCTGTTCCTGCCGATCCGCTGACCGCCATCGGGACCCGCCATGTGCCAGCTGCTCGGCATGAACGCGAACACGCCGACCGACGTGATGTTCTCGTTCACCGGGCTGGCCACCCGCGCCGGCGAGCACAAGGACGGCTTCGGCATCGCCTTCTTCGAGGACCGGGGCGTGCGCCTGTTCGTCGACCCCGAGAGCGCGCTGGCCTCGCCGGTGGCCGAACTGGTCAAGCGCTACCCGATCAAGAGCCACAACGTCATCGCCCACATCCGCAAGGCCACGCAGGGCCGGGTGATGCTGCAGAACACCCACCCGTTCGTTCGCGAGCTGTGGGGACGCTATTGGGTGTTCGCCCACAACGGCGACCTGAAGGGCTTCGCGCCGCCGCTGCACGGCAGCTTCCGGCCGGTGGGCGACACCGACAGCGAGCGGGCGTTCTGCTGGCTGATGCAGGAGCTGGCCAAGGCGCACGCGTCGGTGCCGTCGGTCGACGAACTGAGCCGCACGCTGGCCGAGCTGCTGCCGGTGCCGGCAGCCTATGGCAGCTTCAACTGCCTGCTGAGCAACGGCCAGGCGCTGTGGGCGCATTGCAGCACCCACCTGCACTGGCTGGAGCGGCGCCACCCCTTCGGCGCGGCGCGGCTGGCCGACGACGACCTGAGCGTCGATTTCGGCGCCCACACCCTGCCGCAGGACCGCGTCGCCATCGTCGCGACCCAACCCCTGACGCTGGGTGAAGGCTGGACGGCATTCGCGTCGGGCGAGCTGAGGGTGTTCGAAGACGGGGTCAACCGGCCCGTGCGGGCAGGATGACCGGCGTCTCGCCGGACGACGGCGGCGCGCACCGCAGCGCCCGACGGCTGCTGGTGGCGCTGTGGGTCGGCTACCTGGCGTTCGTCGTCTACGGCAGCCTGGTGCCGCTGAACTTCGTGCCGATGCCCTGGGACGCGGCGCTGCGCCAGTTCGCGCAGCTGCCGTACTACCGGCTCGGCATCCAGTCGCGTGCCGACTGGGTGGCCAACGGTCTGCTGTTCATGCCGCTGACCTACATCGGGGCGGCGCTGATGCCGGCGCACTGGTCCGTCTACCGGCGCGCCTTGGCCGGGGCGCTGCTTTGGGCGGGGGCCAGCGCGCTGTCGGTGGCGATCGAGTTCACGCAACTGTTCTTTCCAGGGCGCACCGTTGGCCTCAACGACATCATCGCCGAGTCGATCGGCGCTGCACTGGGCCTGCTGCTGTTCTCGGCCACCGGGCGCCGGGTGATCGGCTGGCTGCAGGGCTGGTGGCGGCGCGAGGTGCAGTCGGCGCGCCTGCTGCGCGCGCTGCACCTGTACCTGGCCGGCCTGTTGTTCTACGCCGTGATGCCGCTGGACCTGACGATCAGCCCAGTGGAGCTGCTGCACAAGATGAGCCGCGGCGCGGGCATCACGCTGGTGCCGTTCTCCGACTGGCCGCGCGAGGCCGCGCCGCTGGCCTACAAGGCCGCGACCGACCTCTTGCTGTGGCTGCCGGTGGGCCTGATGTGGCGGCTGTCGGGCGTTCCGCCGTCGCGCGCGGCGGCGCGCGGGCTGGGCGCCGCGGCCTTCATCGAGCTGCTCCAGCTGTTCGTCTATTCGCGCCACAGCAGCGTCACCGACATCGTCACGGCAGCGCTGGGTGCCTGGACCGGCACCTGGCTGGCCACCGCGCTGGCGCCCCGCCTGGGCGTGGCGTCCGGCGCGACGGCGGTCGGGCCCGCCCAGCCGACGCTGCGGCCGATCGGGTCGGCGCATGGCGTCTGGCTGGCCTGGTTCGCCTGGCTGGCGCTGGCGCTCACGGTGTTCTGGTACCCGTTCGACTTTCACACCGACGTCGGCTTCGTGCGTGAGCGGCTGCGCGGGCTGGACCGTCCGCTGCTCACCAGCTACTACATGGGCTCGGAGTTCCGCGCGCTGACGGAGCTGCTGCGCAAGGTGCTGATGTTCCTGCCAGGCGGCTTCGTGTGGGCACTGGCGATGCGGCGCACGCCTGCGGCGGGCAAGGCGCTGCTGGTCCTGGGTCTGGTCGCGCCGGTGCTGGCCGCGCTCACCGTGGAAGGCGGCCAGTTGATGCTGCCCGACAAGGTGGCGGACTTCAGCGACGTCCTGTTCGAGTCGGCCGGCGGCTGGGTCGGCCTGCTGGTGGGTCGTTGGCTGCTTGGCGCCGAGCCGGTCGCGCCGGCGCCGGCTGCCGCCGGCGCGACGTCGGCGCTGCCGCTGCCGGCGTCGCACCGGGGGGTCGCGCTGCCGCGCTATGCACGCGCTTCGCCGGCTTGGCGCGTTGCGGCCCGCAGCACCTGGATCGCCACCTGGCCGCAGGACCTGTTGGCGATGAGCCTGCTGGCCACGGCGCTGGTGGTGGTGGGTCGCCATGCGGCGATGCCGTACAACGTGCGCGAGCTGTTCGATGGCGGCGCCGGGATCGTCGCCGCCGCGGTGGTCGTGCTGACGCTGTGGTCGCTGTGGGTGCTGCCGCTGGTGCTGCTGGAGCGCTGGGCCGCGCAGCCGGAGGCCGCGCTCTGGCTCCTGCCCGGGCTGCCACTGGCTGCTGCGCTGCCGGCGCTGCTGATGGCCTTCGGCGTGCCCGAGGAGAGCCTGGGTGACATCGTCGGCGCGCCCGTCCTGGGATGGCCGGGGGCGATCGAGCAGGTCCTGCGCTATGCCGCGCTGCACGGTGCGGTGCTGCTGGCTGCCATCGGTGCAGCCTGGAGCGTCGTTCGGCTGGCCTCGCCGATGCGATTCGAGCTGCTGCCGCGCTGGCTGGTGCTGCTGGTGCTGTGGGCCGCGCCGCTGCACGCGGTGATCGTCGTCTGGGCCGCCACCGACAACCTGGTCGAGCTGATGCGCGAGGGTGGTTCGTGGCTGGCCAGCGTGCTGCTCTTCGGTGGCCTGATGGCGCTGTTCACCGCTGCGTTCGCCGTGTCTGCCGCGCTGAACGGGCTGGGTCGGCCCGGCCGGCGTTCGGCCCGCCTGCTGGCCGTCGCCGCGCTGGCCTGGCCGGCGGCCACGGCGCTGCTGTGGCTGGGCAGCGAAACCGAGCTGACCAAGTACGACAAGACCTTTTCGGCCGCACAGTTCCTGCTGTCGGTCGATCGCGACCATTACGCGCCGGCGGCGGTTCTGTGCTGGCGCTTCCTGCTGGCAAGCACCGGGCTGGCGCTGGCCGCCGCGTTGCTGCAGGCACCGCGCTGGCGCCGCCTGGCCCGGCTGCTGCGCGCCTCGATGGCCGCGGCGCCGCCGTAGCAGGCTTCACGGGCCCCGGGCAGGCAGGCGGCCGCGCCGCGATGGCCTGGACCGGTCGTAGTCTGCGACACTGTCCGCAACGCCCCGACGAGGCGCCCAGCGATGCCAACCGCCCTCCCCATCCCCCGCTTCGACACCTTCTACCGCCACGCCGAGCTGACCCGGCTGCTGGAGGACTATGCCGCCGCGCGGCCCGGGCTGGTGCAGTTGCGCTCGCTCGGCCAGAGCTTCGAGGGCCGCGAGATCTGGGGGGTGGTGCTGACCAACACCGCCACCGGCGCGGACGCCGACAAGCCGGGCTTCTGGGTCGACGGCAACATCCACGCCGCCGAGCTGACGGCGTCCACCGCCTGCCTGTACTGGCTGCACCAGCTGGTCTCCGGCCATGGCCAGGACGAGGCGATCACCCGTCTGCTCGACACCCGGGTGGTCTACCTCTGCCCGCGGCTGAACCCCGACGGCGCCGAGCTGGCGCTGGCCGACCGGCCGCGCCACATCCGCTCGTCGACCCGGCCCTACCCCTGGGACGAGGCGCCGGTGGACGGCCTGACGGTCGAGGACATCGACGGCGACGGCCGCGTGCTGCAGATGCGCATTCCCGACCCGAACGGCGGCTGGAAGGCCCACCCGGACGACGCCCGGCTGATGATCCCGCGCGAGCCCGGCGAGTTCGGCGGCAGCTATTGGCGGGTGATGCCCGAGGGCTCGCTGACGAACTACGACGGGCTGCAGATCCAGGTCAACCGCGATCGCGAGGGGCTGGACCTGAACCGCAATTTCCCCTCGCACTGGCGGCAGGAATTCGAGCAGCAGGGCGCCGGCCCCTACCCGACCAGCGAGCCCGAGGTGCGGGCGATGGTCGACTTCATCGTCCGCCACCCGAACATCGGTGCGGCGGTCAGCTTCCACACCCATTCGGGCGTGATCCTGCGGCCGATGGGCACGCTCTCGGACGAGCAGATGACGCCCGAGGACCTGTGGATCATCAAGCGGCTGTCGGCCCTGGGCGAGAAGCTCACCGGCTACCCGGCGATCAGCATCTTCCACGACTTCAAGTACCACCCGAAGGAGGTCGTCACCGGCACCCAGGACTGGGTCTACGAGCACCTGGGCGCGCTGTTCTGGACGGTGGAACTCTGGGCCCCCAACAAGGAGGCCGGCATCACCGACTACGACTTCGTGCACTGGTACCGCGACCACCCGCCCGAGGACGACCTGAAGCTGCTGAAGTGGAGCGACAGCCAGTGCGAGGGCCGGGCCCACATCTCCTGGTACCCGTTCCGCCACCCGCAGCTGGGCATGGTCGAGCTCGGGGGCTGGGACCGGATGAACTACTGGCGCAACCCGCCGCCGCACCTGCGCGAGCGCGAGGCGGCCCGCTTCCCCGGCTGGCTGACGCAGATCGGGCTGGCGCTGCCGAAGCTCGAACTGCTGCGTACCGAGGTGCGCTCGCTGGGCGGCGACGCCTGGCGCATCCGCTTCGCGGTGGCCAATGCCGGCTACCTGCCGAGCTACGTGACACGGCGCGCGCTGGAGCGCAAGGCGGTGCGCGGTGTCGTGTTCGAGTTGCACCTGCCGCCGGGCGTGACCCTGCAGACCGGCAGGTTGCGCATCGAGGGCGCGCAGCTGGACGGCCACGCGCCGAAGACGTCGCTGCAGGGCTTCCTGCCCAACCGCGACGTGACCTCGGACCGGGCGGTCGCCGAATGGGTGGTCAGCGCGCCGCGCGGCACGCGCATCGCGTTGACCGCGGTGGCCGACCGCGCCGGCACGGTGCGCACCGAGGTCACGCTGGACTGACAGGGTGTGAACGAACCCGCCCTGTCCGCCCGTCCCGCCACAACACGCCCGCTCGGCGTTGCAAATGCTCGCCGTAACCCGGGCGACGGCTGCGCTTTGGGCCTTGATCGGGCGCGTTCTGGCGGCCCGCTCGGGCACGCCGGATTCATTCACACCTTGTGAGGACCCGAGTGCTGCGCGGCCGCGACGCCGCGCGCATCAGCGCCGCCGCGCCCGCCAGACCAGCGCGGCCAGGCCGCCGAGCATCAGCAGCCAGGTGCCGGGCTCGGGCACCGGCAGACTCGGCAGCAACGGAAGCACACCGGGCGGACCGATCGGAAGCCCGCCGCCCGGCAGGCCACCGCCGGTTCCGGGATCGGTCGGCGCCTGGGTGGCGGGCCGGCCCAGTCCCAGCGGCGACTGGTAGCCGCCGAGCGCCCAGCCGACGGCGACCGGCCCCACTGCGGCAGCCTCGCCGCCACCGGTCCACCCGGGCGTGGTGCCGGTGTGGGCGCTGGTGCCGGCGGGCGGCTCCAGGGCGCTGACGAACGACTGCGGCGCAGCGGCCTCGCCACCGAGCGGCGCCAGCGCCACAGCGACCGGCGGCGCGCCGCCGCCCCTGCCGCCGGGGCCGCCGCCGCCACCCGCGCCCTCTGCCGCCGGCGCCGCCGCCGCGGCCTCCGCTGGCGGGCTGTCGCGCGTGATGCGGCTGACGTTGCGGCACACCGTGGGCACCAGGATGCAGTGGCCGTCCTCGCAGTACACCAGCCCGCGCTCGGCGTGGTCGGCGTTCCATTGCGCGCGGCTGACCGTCGCGCAGACCTGGCCGTTGCCGAAGTGCATCTCGCGGATGTCGCTCTGGTAGCGGCCCTTGCCGACGATCGCGTCGCGCCGGATGCTGACGATCTCGTCGTACGAACGGCTGGCCATGCGCGACTTCAGCCTGGCCCGGGTCGGCGCCGGGATGTCGGCGTAGCGGTCGACCGCAGCCACCACGTCGCCCATGAACGGTTCGTGGCCGGGCCGGTCCCACGAGCAGGCCGGCAGCGGCGCCGGGACGGCGGCGCCGGCAGCGAGCAGGGTGGCGAGGGTCAGGGACATGTGACGAGCGGTCGACGGAGTAGTCTGGCGGACCCGGACCGGCTGGATCGGGCGGATGGTTTCGAACTGTAAGCAATGAGCCCCGCGCCGCTGCGGCCGGATTCCGCACCGCAGCGCTGCGCCGGCGTGGCCGAAGTCACGGCGTTGCGGCCGTGCGGCCAGGCGAGGGCCGACCCGACTCAGCGCGCGGCATTCAGCGCCTCGCGCGTCGCGTCGGCCACCCGGCGGGCGGCGCTGGCGAAGTCGTCGCCGGCCGACGCGTAGAGCACCGCGCGCGACGAGTTGACGACGATCGGCCCGGTGGTCTGCCAGCCGTCTGCAGTGCGGCTGCAGCGCCAGCCGGCGCGCACCGTGGCCGCGGCATCGCCGCCCTGCGCACCGACGCCGGGGATCAGCAGTGGCAGCGTCGGCGCCAGCGCACGCACCCGCTCGATCTCCGCCGGGAAGGTGGCGCCGACCACCAGCCCGAGCCGCCCGCTGCGGTTCCACGGGCCGGCCGCCAGCCTTGCGACGTGTTCGTAGAGCAGGTCGCCGTTGTGCAGCCGCTGGGCCTGCAGGTCGCCGCCGCCGGCGTTGCTGGTGCGGCACAGCAGGATCAGGCCCTTGCCGTCCCAGCGCAGGTACGGCTCGATCGAATCGAAGCCCATGAACGGCGACAGCGTCACCGCGTCGGCGCGGTAGCGCTCGAAGGCCTCGCGGGCGTACTGCTCGGCGGTGGCGCCGATGTCGCCGCGCTTGGCGTCCAGGATCACCGGCACGCCGGGCGCCGTGCGGTGGATGTGATCGATCAGCCGCTCAAGCTGGTCTTCGGCGCGCTGCGCCGCGAAGTAGGCGATCTGCGGCTTGAAGGCGCACACCTGGTCGCGCGTGGCGTCGACGATGGCGGCGCAGAAGTCGTGGATGCGGCCGGCGTCGCCGCGCCAGGCGCCGGGGAACCTGGCCGGCTCCGGGTCCAGACCGACGCACAGCATCGAGTCGTTGGCCTGCTGCGCCCGGCGCCGCATGTCGCTGAAGTTCATGCTCAGACGCGCCTGGCCAGCGCTGCGGCCATGCCGGTGTAGCCGCCGGGCGTCAGCGCCAGCAGTCGCTTCTTGTCGTCGGCCGGCAGCGGCAGCGAGGCGACGAACCTGCGCAGCGCCGCCGCCGTGATCGCCTTGCCGCGTGTCATCTTCTTCAGCTGCTCGTACGGGTTCGGCAGCCCGTGGCGGCGCATCACGGTCTGCACCGCCTCGGCCAGCACCTCGCAGGCCTGGTCGAGGTCGGCCGCGAG
>JAEUOY010000015.1 GCA_016790515.1 Burkholderiaceae bacterium
CGTCGGCGCCGACCTGGTGGGCAAGGTCGAGGCCGGCATCCCCGAGGACGACCCGCGCAACCCGGCGGTGATCGCCGACAACGTCGGCGACAACGTCGGCGACTGCGCCGGCATGGCCGCCGACCTGTTCGAGACCTACGCGGTGACGCTGATCGCGACGATGGCGCTGGGCGCGCTGATGGTCGCTGCCGCGCCGATGGCCGCGGTGATCTATCCGCTGCTGCTGGGCGGCGTGTCGATCATCGCGTCGATCATCGGCTGCAGCTTCGTCAAGGCCAGCCCGGGCATGAAGAACGTGATGCCGGCGCTGTACAAGGGCCTGGCGGTGGCCGGCGTGCTGTCGCTGATCGCCTTCTTCTTCGTCACCAGGGCGGTGATGCCCGACGACGCGCTGGGCGCCGGCACGCAGATGCGGCTGTTCGGCGCCTGCGCCGTCGGCCTGGTGCTGACCGCCGCGCTGGTCTGGATCACCGAGTACTACACCGGCACCCAGTACCCGCCGGTCAAGCACATCGCGCAGGCCTCGACCACCGGTCACGGCACCAACATCATCGCCGGCCTCGGCGTGTCGATGCGCTCGACCGCCTGGCCGGTGCTGATGGTCTGCATCGCGATCATGGTCTCGTACTGGCTGGGCGGGCTGTACGCGATCGCGATCGCCGCGACCTCGATGCTGAGCATGGCCGGCATCGTCGTCGCGCTCGACGCCTACGGGCCGATCACCGACAACGCCGGCGGCATCGCCGAGATGGCCGAGCTGCCGTCGTCGGTGCGCGACATCACCGACCCGCTCGACGCGGTGGGCAACACCACCAAGGCGGTGACCAAGGGCTATGCGATCGGCTCGGCCGGCCTTGCCGCGCTGGTGCTGTTCGCCGACTACACCCATTCGCTGGAAAGCCGCGGCTTCAGCCTGGCGTTCGACCTGAGCGACCCGAAGGTGATCGTCGGCCTGTTCATCGGCGGCCTGATCCCCTACCTGTTCGGCGCGATGGCCATGGAGGCGGTCGGCCGCGCCGCCGGTTCGGTGGTGGTCGAGGTGCGGCGCCAGTTCCAGGACGGCCAGATCATGGCCGGCAAGCGCAAGCCCGACTACAGCGCGGCGGTGGACATGCTGACCAGCGCGGCGATCAAGGAGATGGTGATCCCCTCGCTGCTGCCGGTGGTGGTGCCGGTGGTGGTCGGCCTGACGCTGGGCGCCGCGGCGCTGGGCGGCCTGCTGATGGGCACGATCGTCACCGGCCTGTTCGTGGCGATCTCGATGTGCACCGGCGGCGGCGCCTGGGACAACGCCAAGAAGTACATCGAGGACGGCCACCACGGCGGCAAGGGCAGCGAGACGCACAAGGCCGCGGTGACCGGCGACACGGTCGGCGACCCGTACAAGGACACCGCCGGCCCGGCCGTCAACCCGCTGATCAAGATCATCAACATCGTCGCGCTGCTGATCGTGCCGCTGCTGCCGATGGCCAGCGGCGGCCCGGCCAAGGCCCAGGCCCATGAGGCGGTGCCCGCGGTCGCGAAGGCCGAGGCGGCGAAGCCGGCTTCCGACGCCGCGAGCAAGCCTTGAGATGACACCGCGCTGAAGGCCGCCTGAGCGCGGTCGCCGCGAACCAGGGCCCGCCGCGAGCGGGCCTTCTTCATGGCCGGGCTCGGCGCGGCCGGCCCACCGCCCGCGCGATGCCGCGCAGGATGTGCAGCTCCTCCTTGGTCAGACGCGCCCGGTTGACCAGCTGCTGCAGCCGCGGCATCAGCCGCTTCGGCGCCGCCGGGTCGAGGAAGCCGATCTGCTCGAGCACCTGCTGCCAGTGCGCCAGCGCGCCGGCGATCTCGGCGCCATCGGCGAGCAGCGGTTCGGCGGCGCGCGGCTGCACCGTGAAGCCGCCCAGCGCGCTTCGCCAGTCGTAGGCGATCAGCTGCACCGCCTGGGCCAGGTTCAGCGAGCCGTAGTCGGGGTGGGTCGGGATGCTGAGGCAGGCGTGGCAGCGCCAGACGTCCTCGTTGGCCAGGCCGAAACGCTCGCTGCCGAAGACGAAGGCCACGCGCTCGTCGCCGCGCTGCACCGCCTCGACCAGGGTTGGCAGGTGATCGCGCGGCGCGAAGGTCGGCGGGCCGAAGTCGCGCGGCGTCATCGCGGTGGCGCAGGCATGGCTGATGCCGTCCAGCGCCTCGGCCAGGCTGCCGACGATGCGCGCGCGCACCAGGATGTCGGCCGCGCCGCTGGCCATCGCCACCGTCTCCTCCTGGCTCAGCACGTCGGCGAAGCGCGGCGTCACCAGCACCAGGTCGGCAAAGCCCATCACCTTCATCGCCCGCGCTGCCGACCCGACGTTGCCGGGATGGCTGGTGTGCATCAGCACGAAGCGGGTGCGGTCGCCGCGGGTAGCGGGCGCCAGGGACGTCTCGGCGGTCACGTGCGGGTAAACTCCAGGGTGCTGCGGACGATTGTCCGCGCAGCCGCTGCCGCGCCGGCGGCCCGCCGCTCTTTCCTTCCGCCAGCCCTTCGCGATCCGTCGGATCGCGCCGCCACAGGACGACCGATGTCGCAATCCCTGCACCCCATGCTCAACATCGCCATCAAGGCCGCGCGCGCGGCGGGGGCGATCATCAACCGGGGCTCGCAGGACCTGGACATCCTGAAGGTGACGCACAAGGGGCCGAACGACTTCGTCAGCGAGGTCGACCAGCGGGCCGAGGCGGCGATCATCGAGACCCTGCTCGGCGCCTATCCCGGCCACGCGATCCTGGCCGAGGAGTCGGGCCGCGAGCACGGCGCGAAGCACAGCGAGTTCGTCTGGATCATCGACCCGCTGGACGGCACCACCAACTTCCTGCACGGCTTCCCGGTCTACGCGGTCAGCATCGCGCTGGCCTGGCGCGGCGTGGTGCAGCAGGCCGTCGTCTACGACCCGAACCGCAACGACCTGTTCTACGCCTCGCGCGGCCGCGGCGCCTTCCTCAACGACAAGCGGCTGCGGGTGGGCAAGCGCACCCGGCTGGCCGACTCGCTGATCGGCACCGGCTTCCCGTTCCGCAAGGGCGACAACTTCCAGCGCTACCTGAAGATGCTGGAAGTCATCATGCCGGCCTGCGCCGGCGTGCGGCGGCCGGGCGCGGCCGCGCTGGATCTGTGTTACGTGGCCGCGGGCTGGTACGACGGCTTCTTCGAGACCGGCCTGCAGCCCTGGGACATGGCCGCCGGCACGCTGATCATCACCGAGGCCGGCGGCCTGGTCGGCAACTTCAGCGGCGAGGCCGACTTCCTGTACCAGCGCGAGCTGGTCGCCGGCAGTCCGAAGATCTATGGCCAGCTGGTCGCGCTGCTGGCGCCGTTCAGCCGGGTGATCAAGGCCGACGAGGCCGGCGAGGCCCCGGCCGGCCAGGCGGCCGAGCCGGCGGCCGACGCGGCGACGGCGGCATGGGCTGCCGGCATCGCCGCGGCGCCGGCCACGGCGGGCCCGGCGGGCCCGGCGGACCCGCAGCACCCGGCCGCGCCGGTGGCGGCCGCCGAGCGTGAACGCAAGCCGGTGCGCATCCGCAGGACCGAGGCGGCGCCGGCCGCGGACGGCCCTCGCGGCGCGCGGTCTCCGCAGGGCGAAGGCGGTGGCCGGCCGCGCACTGGCGGCAAGCCGGCGCCGGGGCGGCCGTTGCCGGCCAAGCGCTGAGCGCCGGTCGCGCCGAACGACCCGCCGGCGCCTGCGCCGTCGGTCAGCGCGCGCGCTGACCGGCCGCGCCCAGTCCCAGCGGCAGGCCGCCCGGGGGCCGATCGGCGTCGCCCGCCAGCGGGCTGCGCTGGGTCAGGCCGCACAGCTCGCGCAGTTCCTGGCAGCGCTGCGCCAGCGCCTCGACGCGGTCGATGCGCTCGCGGTAGCGTTCCAGCGTGGCCTCGGTCATGTCCAGCAGCTTGGCGTTGCGCGTGCGTTCCACCGCGATCAGCAACTGCTCGACCGCGCGCCGGTGGTCGCCGGCCAGGCCTTCGGACAGCGCCGTGCGGCTGATCTCGCCGATCTCGGCATGCGCCGCGCGCACCAGTTCGCCATGGGCCGGCGCCGGCTCGCAGGCCTTGACCAGCATCTCGGTGACCTGCCTGCTGACGCAGAAGCGCAGGCCGGCGTCGCGGACCCAGTGCACCGCCTGGTCGATCGCCAGCCCGGCGGCGCTGCTGGTCGAGATCAGCGACAGCAGGTTGGTCGCCGCCTCGATGTCGAAGCCCGGGCTGCGCAGGCCGCCGGCGACCTGCGACAGCCCGGCATGCAGCGCGATGCGATCGCTGTCGTGCAGCGCATTGAGCGTGCGGGCCATCTGGCCCAGCCGCTGCAGGCGCTCGACGCGGGGATCGGCCGGCGCACCCTTGCCGAGCTTGTCGATCGCGCTGTCGAGCCGGGAACGGCAGTCGCGCAGCCCGGCCGCATCGCCCGACCGGTAGTGCGCCATCGCCAGCAGCAGCAGGGTCTGGTGGTCGAAGGCCGGCGACTCGGCGCCCAGGCGCACCGCCCGCTCCAGCGCCGGCACCGCATGCGCCGGATCGCCGGCGTGGTAGGCGAGGATGCCGTACTTCTGGGCCCGCGCGACCGAGAACGGCGTGATCTCCGCCGCCTGCCTGAAGGCGTTGACCGCGCCGGCGAAGTCGCCCTGGTCGGCGAAGATCTTGCCCATCACGTCGTAGGCGTCGGCATAGGTCGGTTCGTCGCTGAGCAGGTTCTGGATCGTCGACATCGCCTCGCTGCCGCGGCCGCTGGCGTCCAGCGAGCGCGCCAGCCCGAGCTTGGCCCAGGGCACCGCCTTGTCGGCGAGCACGGCGGCGTACATCGCCGAGGCCAGCGGCACGCGGTCCAGCAGCAGGGCCAGCTCGGCACCGACGCGCGAGGCGTCGACCCAGTAGGCCCCGCGCGTCTTGAACCGCGCCTCGCACAGCGCCAGGGCGTCGGCGTGACGATCGGACTCGATCGCCTCGAAGATCGCGCGCAGGCCCGACTTGCGCTTGAACGCGGCGATCAGGCGGTCTTCCAGCTTGTAGGCGGTGAACGGCTTGATGATGAAGCCGTCCAGCGCCGATTCGGCGACCTCGCTGACGACGCGGTACGAGGCCTCGGAGGACAACATGATCACCACCGTGCTCAGCGGCAGCTGGCGGGCGCGGCGCAGGTCGTCGATCAGCGTCTGGCCCAGCGTGCCGCAGTCCAGCCGGTGCTCGCAGAGCAGGACGTCGAAGCCCAGCGTGGCCATCTGCTTGCGGGCCTCGTGGGCATTGCTGCAGTGCACCACGTGGCCGACGCCGAGCCCGCGCAACTGCGACGCCAGGATGCTGCGGGCCGTCGCGTGGCTATCGACGACCAGGGCGCGTGCACTGCTGCCGAACCTCGGCTGGATGAGCAGTTGATGCGCCAGTTCGGCCAAATGGATGCTCTCGATTGGATGCTTTCGGGAAGGGCGCTGCCGGCGCCCCGGGGCGCTCCGCCCGACGGCCACGCTCCGCGGGCCGCGTCTTCCAGCAGGGTTTCGGAGCGCAGCGGCGAAACTTGAGCGGCCGGGCGCTGGCTATAGTCGCAGCGCCATCACTTCTGCAAGAAAGCCATGTTTCGCGCCCTCTACCTCGAACAGAACGCCGACAAGACCACCGCCGCGTCGATCCGCAGCCTGGACGACAGCGCCCTGCCCGCCTTCGAGCGCAACGGCGTCACCGTCGACGTCGGCTTCTCGACGATCAACTACAAGGACGGCCTGGCGATCACCGGCAAGTCACCGGTGGTGCGCAAGTGGCCGATGGTGCCGGGCATCGACTTCGTCGGCACCGTCAGCGCCAGCGACGATGCGCGCTGGCAGCCGGGCGACGCGGTGATCCTCAACGGCTGGGGCGTCGGCGAAGCGCACTGGGGCGGGCTGGCCGAGAAGGCCCGCGTCAACGGCGACTGGCTGGTGCGGCTGCCGGCCGCGCTGCAGCCCTTCGACGCGATGGCCCTCGGCACCGCCGGCTACACCGCGATGCTGTGCGTGCTGGCGCTGGAGCGCCAGGGCGTGAAGCCGGGCGACGGCGAGATCCTGGTGACCGGCGCCACCGGTGGCGTCGGCTCGGTCGCGGTGTCGCTGCTGTCGCGGCGCGGCTACCGGGTGGCCGCCTCCACCGGCAAGGCCGCCGAGGCCGAGTACCTGAAGACCCTGGGCGCGCAGGAGATCGTCGACCGCGCGATGCTGTCGGCGCCCGGCAAGCCGCTGCAGAAGGAGCGCTGGGCCGGCGTGGTCGACACCGTCGGCTCGCACACACTGGCCAATGCCTGCGCCAGCACCCGCTACGGCGGCACCGTCACCGCCTGCGGGCTGGCCCAGGGCATGGACCTGCCGGTGACGGTGGCGCCGTTCATCCTGCGCGGCGTGTCGCTGATCGGCATCGACAGCGTGATGGCACCGCTGGCGCGCCGCACCGAAGCGTGGGAGGGCCTGGCGCAGGACATCGACCGCGCGGCGCTGGCGCTGATCGCCCGCCGCATCGGCCTGGCCGAGGCGCTGGCGGCGGCGCCAGGCATCCTGGCCGGCAACGTGCGGGGGCGGCTGGTCGTCGACGTGCGCCAGTGAGCGCCGGCCGGCGATGGCCGGCCCAGGCTTGCTGCGGGCGAGGGCGTTGGCCTGAAACGCCGCCTACGCTGAACGTGCGTGCAGCCTCATCACCAGCGCCCGCGCAAGCCTGAGGATCGTTGCGAAACCCGGGTTGTCGTATCGACAGGTCCGGCAGACCGGCGGGTCAGGCCGCACGGTTCGGCGTCGGCGCCGCCGTTGTGTCGGCTGCCCGCAGCCCCTCATGACTCCGGGTCGTACATGAACGGCCGAAGTTCCTGGGCGCACCGGCATCCGGCAGCGAGCTTTGCGGCCCACCGTTCGGCCTCTTCGCGGGTCTGCAGTCTGAGCACGCAGAAGCCGCCGTTGAACCTGCTCGTCTCGGGGTAGGTTCCCGGCGACACCGTGCCTTCGCCGGACACCATGACGGGCGGGACGGTTTCATCGATGCCACCGCCGAACACATAGACACCTGCAGCTTTCGCCTCGCGAATCACCGCGCGGGCCGACTCTCCCACCGCGGGTAGATCCTCCTCGGCGATGTGATTCATGGCCGAGCTGGGAAACGAGATGAGGTAGTGGTTCATTCGTGGACTGGCGCCTTCTCACTGCGCTGCGAGCGGCCTGGGTGAGTGGTCATGCGGGGACTAACGAGATGCCCGCTTTCCTTCGACGTGCCGGGCAAAGTTCTCCAGTATCGACTGCCAACCCGTGCGTTGTTGTTCCTCTGGGTGTGTTGATTCACTGTCGAAGGTGACCGTCACGGTGACACCTGCGGCCGACTCGCTGAACTCGACAACGGCCTTCCGGTCACCGAAATCATATTCGATGACCTGATGAGGGATCACTTTCGTATATTGTCCGGCGAAATCGAAACCGAAAGAACCATCCTTGGCTTCCATGCGGGAAGAGAACTTGCCGCCAGGGCGTAGATCGACGGACGCGGACGTCGTGTGCCAATCCGGCGAAGCCGTATTCCAGACGATGATGTCTTCGGGTGTCGTGTACGCTTGCCAGACGTCGCGCAGGGGCGCGGCAACAAGTGTCGAGACGATGATTCTCATGTTCAAATGTTCGAATTGGGGGTTTGCGGGTTCCGGGGCCAATGTTGCCCATAACCTGCCTGCGGAAGCCGGCGAAGCCGGCTGTAGCGGTTCAGGTTGGCGGACCCGTTTCTCATCGATGCTGTCAACGCGCACTGCATATACTGGTCGGATCGAATCGAAGTTCAATACAAACCTTTGACCGCAAGGCCAGGCCCTGAACAACTACTGGGTTTTATTAGACCTCGGAATACTGGATTTAGTCCTGAGAGACAACTATAGGCTCGACCATCATCATATTAAATTCCGATCGTCCAAGGAAGAATGGGAGGATCCAACGCATCGGTAGGCTGGCATTCGAACTTCCTGCTAAATAGAGGATGTACACAAAGCTTGTCATCGGCACCGACAGCTAACCTTGAAGTCATAGTGTACTCAAATCGCCCCCGTCTATACATTGAATCGAATTGATCCACCTTTCCAAATGCCCCTATTTCCAAGAACATGCGTTTTAGCTTTGCCATCGACATCTGACGGCCTTCATCCCTGCAGAACATGTCGACAGCTCGGCTGAACTGATCGAGCGTAAATACCCGCGGCAAGCTCGGAAGGATTGTAGTGCACGCTTCGCTTGGGAGTTCCCCATATCGATCTCTATAGGCACTGAATATTTCGTCAACAATTGTATCTTCGGTATCACGTATACCGATTCTAATTGCATCTTCCGAAAAGAAGGGCGCCTTTCCGAGATCAAAGCCATCGTTTGCATGGTTTAGTCTCATGATTTCGGCCAGAATCAGCAGCATCTGCCTTGGCAACAGTTGAGTATGGCGAAGCAGGTACTGATCAGTTCGCTCATGTCGGCCGTTTAGATTCTTGACATGCGGCGGAAACAGAGTCGCGAAGAAAGCATCTACATCTCTGCGGGTTTCAAGGGGATTGCTCCGAACTGCAGCGTATGCCTTCGGGTGCCACAGGAGCAGATTAATCATAATGCGCCTGCAAACTGCAATTAATAACTCACCCACTTGCCAACGAACGACGAGTTGATTTGAGAAATCCTTCTGCGGGTTGGTCGAAATTCTCTCTCGAAACTCCCAATACAACTCCGATGGCAAACAGAGCCTTAGCTCATAATTTCGTACGACAGCGTTAAACTCACCTGCGCATTTTAATAATCCCGCCAAGGACTTCTTAAAATCATTAACACGAACAGGATATTCATCCAAAGAATCAAGCAGAACAAGAGCAGTAATTCCGTCCTTTGCTAAATCAGCACTAACGGCGTACTTTAGATTCTCGTATTGACTTCCTCTTAGCGTATCACCGATCCTATCAATGGCGAAGCCGCTAGTTTCCTTTGCTATGCGCTGCATGCTTTGACTAAACACACTCATAACCGCATCGAGCGAGTGGCAGTTATCGATGCCCAACGATTGAAGATGCTGGTGTATCTGCGGCCGACCAATGTGAGGCCTACCTGTTCGATGCATGAGCCAGAAGAAGCAGTTCCAAATGATGCCGTCCCATACAGTGGCAACAGACTCCACACTAATTGCATCTCGTATAATGTCATTAATAGCGCCGAGAATCAAATTGAAAGTCTTCTCGGTTCTAATCTCAAGGAAGAGATGATGAGGCGTCCCTAGCCCGAGCTTTTTAAGATATGAAGTTTTTCCAGATCCCCGGCGCCCAATTACTATTGAGGGCCTATCAACGCGCCTCTGAATATTTACGAGATTTCGTTCTGCAAGCAATTCAAGAAGTACCGAGTGCTCCGAGAGAACCTTTTCAGCGTTCAATGGTCCGAGCGGCGCGTCCGTGGTAAAATAACGGCGCAGTACAGACTGCGGGGCTTGTTCAATTCGCTCTGCCCACATTTCCATCTCCTCTACTCTTGCATTTACGTGCCAATTTGATGGTCAGGGCTTTCTCGCCGAAACTGAGAAGGTATTAACGGTACCCGGGAAACCTAACGTTATACGGGCCGACTGGAGGCAGGGAAGCGAGTTAGTCCAAACCGGCCTCTAGCCACGGGCTCCGCAAAGTTCGCCCACGCAGTCGCCCACTTCGTTCCCGCCGAGGGCGATGGCCATGCCGATATAGGCCGCCCAATCGTCCCGGCATGAGCAAACCGTCCGATCATGCGCCCCGACTGTCGCCGCCCAGATTGGCCGCAATATCACCCGCGCCAGCGCGGCCCGTCAATCCCCCGGCGAACCTCGGCCGGCCGGTGCCGTCATGGACCGGGCTGACTAGGCGCGCTGGGCGTCACTTTGGCGCAAGGCGAGTTAGCTTTTCAGCCATTCGCGTTTGCCAGCCCGGCCCTGTTGCGCGCCATCGTTGAATGACCTCATCCGTCAGACGAATACTGATCAACCGCTTCGGGTTTGGCGACCTCGGACGGCCGCCCTTGTTCACCTTGCCGCGCGCGAGCATCTCGTCCGTCAGTTCCGGGAGTTCCTTGTACTCCTCCGGTTGAATGACGTGAGCCGCGACGCGCGCCAGATCAGAGCCCAAGGAGTGGCGCGATCCGCGTTTGCTCTCGGTCATTGGCTTTCCTCATGCTGAACACGTGGCGATCCGCGCCACGCGGCGTGTAGCCGACGACGACCATCCGATCGCGGAGCATGCCGAAGCTGATGATCCGCGTCTCGCCGTAGTCCTCGCGCAGGTCTTCGACCTCGAAATTCGGCCCGTCGAAGACGAACTTGGCGTCTTTGAAGTGCAGTCCGCGGCTGTCGAGCGTGGCACGGCGCTTCCTCGGATCGCAGGTAATGGCCGCGCGGTTAGTGTAGCTACATCAACAGGGTGCGGCAAGAGGCGCTGCAGCACTTGGCATGTGACGCCCAACATGGTGTTGACCAACCCGAGGCAGGGCAGCGAGTGGGTCTGAACCGGCTGCTGGCCACAGGCTCTCCGTAAAGCGGCTGGCCCATTCCGCGTGGGCCATCGACCCGAAAGCCTCGGGCGGCGCACCGCTGCCGCGTTCGTCCGGCACGCCCGATCAGAAGATCTCCGGCTCGGCCACCGGCGCGCCGAAGCCGGTCTCGAGAAAATCGAAATCGCAGCCCTGGTCGGCCTGCAGCACGTGGCGGTTGAACAGCCAGCCGTAGCCGCGCTCGTAGCGCGGCGGCGGCGCCACCCAGGCCGCACGCCGCGCCGCCAGCTCGGCGTCGTCGACGTGCAGGTGGATCGAGCGGGCCGGCACGTCGACGCTGATGCGGTCGCCGGTCTGCACCAGCGCCAGCGGCCCGCCGATGGCGGCCTCGGGTGCGCAGTGCAGCAGGCAGCCGCC
This sequence comes from Burkholderiaceae bacterium, assembly GCA_016790515.1. Classification (GTDB taxonomy): domain Bacteria; phylum Pseudomonadota; class Gammaproteobacteria; order Burkholderiales; family Burkholderiaceae_C; genus Pseudaquabacterium. The sequence goes on from JAEUOY010000015.1 coordinate 10,891, forward strand.
GTAGCTGGTGCCGCTCATGCGGGCGTCGCTGAGGCGCAGCATGTCGGTGACGCCCGCCTTCAGCAGCCGGGTCGGGATCGGCAGCATGCCCCATTCGGGCATGCCCGCGCCCTGGGGGCCGGCGTAGCGCAGCACCAGGATGTCGTCGCCGGTCACGTCCAGGTCGGTGTCGTCGACCGCGCGCTTCAGCGCTGGGTAGTCGTCGAACACCATTGCGCGGCCGGTGTGCCGCAGCAGGTGCGGCGCGCAGGCGCTGGGCTTGATGCAGACGCCGTCGGGCGCGAGGTTGCCGCGCAGCACCGCCAGCGCGCCTTCGGCATAGATCGGGTGGTCCAGCGGCCGGATCACGTCGTCGTGGTAGACCTCGGCGCCGGCAATGTTGTCGCCCAGGCTGCGGCCGTTGACGGTCATCGCGTCGGTCTTCAGGTGGCCGCGGATGCGCTGCAGCAGCGCCGGCAGGCCGCCGGCGTAGAAGAAGTCCTCCATCAGCCAGCGCTCGCCGCTGGGCCGGATGTTGGCGATCACCGGCACGCGGCGGCTGGCGGCGTCGAAGTCGTCCAGCGTCACCGGGTGGCCGGCGCGACGGCCCATCGCGATCAGGTGGATGATCGCGTTGGTGCTGCAGCCCATCGCCATCGCGCAGGCGATGGCGTTGTCGAAGCTGGCGCGGCTCAGCACCCTGGCCGGCGTCAGGTCGTCCCACACCATCTCGACGATGCGGCGGCCGCAGGCGGCGGCCATGCGGATGTGGCCGGCGTCGGCCGCGGGGATCGACGACGCGCCCGGCAGCGTCAGGCCCAGCGCCTCGGCGATGCCCATCATCGTCGCCGCGGTGCCCATCGTCATGCAGGTGCCGTGGCTGCGGGCGATGCCGGCTTCCATCTCCTGCCAGGCCTGGTCGCCCAGGCGCCCGGCGCGGCGCTCGTCCCAGTACTTGAACGCGTCCGATCCCGAGCCCAGCACCTGGCCGCGCCAGTGGCCGCGCAGCATCGGCCCGGCCGGCAGGTAGACGAAGGGCAGGCCCATGCTCAGCGCGCCCATCGTCAGCCCCGGCGTGGTCTTGTCGCAGCCGCCCATCAGCACCGCGCCGTCCACCGGGTGGCTGCGCAGCAGCTCCTCGGTCTCCATCGCCAGCAGGTTGCGGTAGAGCATCGTCGTCGGCTTGACGATCGGCTCGCTCAGCGACAGCGCCGGCAGCTCCAGCGGCAGGCCCCCGGCCTGCAGCACGCCGCGCCTGACGTCGTCGACCCGCTGCTTGAAGTGGGCGTGGCAGGGGTTCGCGTCGCTCCAGGTGTTGACGATCGCGATCACCGGCTTGCCGGCCCAGTCGGTGGGCGCGTAGCCCATCTGCAACAGCCGCGAGCGGTGTCCGAAGGCGCGGAAATCGTCGGGCGCGAACCAGCGCGCGCTGCGCAGCTCGGGGGCGGTCTTGCGGGCCATGGTCAGGGGGCTTTCGCGGGCGTCGGATCCCGCATGGTAGGGGCCGGCGGCGGTGACCAGGCCGTGGCCGGTGGCGCCGATCCACCGCGCAGGGCGCGGTGCTGTACGAGCGGGCGCGCTCCACCGAGCGCGAGCTGGCGCATGCCGTCGACGAGATCCGCCAGGTCGGCGGCCCGATGAGCGGCACGCTGGCGATCGGCGCGGTGCCGCTGGCGATCAGGCTGGTCGTGCCCGAGGCGCCGCGCAGCTTCGGCGCCGAGTTCCCGCCGATCCCGCTGCGCATCGTCGAGGCGCCGTACATCGCGCAGCCGACCCGGCTGCGCCGCGGCGAGCTCGACATCGCGATCGGGCCGCTGCCCGAACCGCGATGCCTCCGTTCGCGCGCCGGCAGCTCGATGTCGTGCCGGTGGTCGAAGGCCCGCTGACGCTGACGCTGACGCTGGCCGCGCTCGCCCGTGCCGACGCGACGCTCGAGCCGAACGTGCGCCACTTCCTCGCCCATCTGCACCGGGCCGCGCACCAGCGGGTCGGCGCCGGGGCCTGACGCGCGACGGCAGCGGCGGCAGCCTCAGGGCATCGCCTCGAGGTTGGCCCGCACCCGCTCCAGCAGCGCGTGCAGCGCGCGGCGCTCGTCGGCGCTCAGCCCGGCCACCGCGGCCTCGGCCAGGCGCCGGCGCTGGCCTTGCAGCTGCTGCTGCACCGCGCGGCCCGTGGCGGTGAGCTGCAGCCGCACGCTGCGGCGGTCGGCGTCGTCGGCCTGACCCTGCAGCAGGCCGCGGTCCTTCAGCCCGGCGATCAGGCGGGCAAGCTGGCCCTTGTCGCGGCCCGAATGCAGCGCCAGCTCGCGCTGCGTCGCGCCCGGATGGCGGGCGAAGAAGCCCAGCACCTTGCCGTCCATGTGGGTCAGCGCCTCGCCGCGCTCGCGCAGCGCGCGGTACTGCCGGGCCCGGAACAGGTGCATCACCGCGTGCACGGCTTCCAGCACGTCGTCGCCGGCGTCGGCTTGCACGGCGGCAGCCAATTGGTTGACATGGTCAATCGATTTCGGCATGATGGATGACATTATCAACTTAACAACGCTTCCATGGACATCCTTTCCCCGACGCGCCGCGTGCAGCGCGTGCGTCATGAGCTGCGGCGGCGCGATGTCGCGGTCGCCCGCGTCGAGCCGCTGGGCCCGGGCTTCGTCGCGATCACCTTCGGCGGCGAATCGCTCGCCGATTTCGTCTCCGATTCGTTCGACGACCATGTCAAGTTCATCTTCGACGGCGGCGAGGCCGAGCCGCTGCGCCGCGACTACACGCCGCGCCGCTTCGACCGTGCCCGCTGCGAGCTGACGATCGAGTTCGCGCTGCACGGCGATGGCCGCGCCAGCGACTGGGCCCGGCGCGCGCGGCCGGGCCAGCAGGCGACGATCGCCGGCCCGCGCGGCTCGATGATCATCCCGACCGACTTCGACTGGCACCTGCTCGCCGGCGACGCGACCGCGCTGCCGGCGATCCACCGCCGGCTGGAGGAGCTGGGGCCCGACAGCCGGACGATTGCCATCGTGCAGCTCGCCGATGCCGCCGACCGGCGCGCGTTCGCCGCCACTTCGCAGCTCGAACTTCAATGGGTGGACGATGCCGACGCGCTCGTCGCTGCGCTCGGCCGCCTGCCGCTGCCGCCGGGCGAGGGCTTTGCCTGGGCCGCCGGCGAGGCGTCGACGATGGCCCGTCTGCGCGACCTGCTGCGCGACAAGGGCCTGCCGCGCGAGGCGATGCGGGTCGCGGCGTACTGGAAGCGTGGCCTGTCGGCGCACCACGAGACCCTGGACCGCTGAACGCCGTCGCCCGACCGCGGGTCCGGCGCGCGCGGCAACGCCGAGTGCTGGACATCCCGCATGGCAGTCGCGCGGCAAGGCTGGTCAGATGGCAGGACAGCCCACCTGGAGACCCTGGATGACCGACACCGCCCCCGATCCCCGACGCCGCGCCCTGACCGCCGGACTCGGCACGCTGCTGGCCGCGCCCGGCCTGGCCGCCGCGCAGACCGGCGCGGCGCCACGCTGGAAGCCCGAGCGGCCGATCACGATCTACAACCCGTTCGCGGTGGGCGGCATCACCGACCTGCACCTGCGCCTGCTGGGCGAGAAGGTCGGCAAGGTGCTGGGCCAGCAGGTGCTGGTCGAAGCCCGGGCCGGCGCCGCCGGCACGCTGGCGCCCGCGGCGCTGATGAGCGCCAAGCCCGACGGCCACACGCTGGCCTGCTACACCATCAACAGCCTGCGCTACCCGCATTACCAGCAGGTCAACTGGCACCCGCTGCGCGACTTCACGTTCATCACCGGCCTGTCGTCCTACACCTTCGCGCTGGTGGTGAAGGCCGATTCACCGTGGAAGACGGTCGAGGACCTGTTCGCCGCCGGCAAGGCCGAACCCGAGAAGTACACCTACGGCACCAGCGGCATCGGCGGTTCGGGCCACCTGATGATGATCGAGATCGAGCAGAAGCTGGGCGCCAGGTTCACCCACGTGCCCTACAAGGGCGGCGCCGAGTGGATGCAGGCGCTGCTGTCGGGGCAGATCCATTTCCTGGCCGACGCGTCGCAATGGGGGCCGTTCGTCGACGACGGGCGCTGCCGCATCCTGGCGATGGTGACCGAGCAGCGCCTGCCGCGCTACGCCGGCGTGCCGACGCTGCGCGAGCGCGGCGTCGACGTGGTCGGCCAGAGCCCCTACGGCCTGGTCGGCCCGAAGGACCTGCCGCCGGCCATCGTGCAGAGCCTGTACGACGCCTTCAACGAGGCCAACAACGAGCCCGCCACGCTGGAGCTGCTGGCCCGCTACATCCAGGTGCCCTGGAACCGCAACCCGGCCGAGTACCGCGCCTTTGCCGAGAGCTACTTCAACAGCGTGAAGCCGCTGCTGGTCAAGGCCGGGCTGGCCAAGGGCTGACGCCGGGGCGGCTCAGTCGCCGAAGCCGACGAAGACCGCGGCTTCGTCGACCGACTTGCGCTGCGAGACCACCGCGTTGGCGGGGAAGCTGTCGTCCGGCCAGCCCATCGCGACGCAGGTCTGGATCACCTGGTCGTCGGGGATGCCCGCCTCGGCGCGCACGACCGGCGACTGCATGATGCCCTGGCTGTTGATCACGCAGCCGAGCCCGCGCGACCAGGCGGCATTGACCAGGCAGTTGACGACGCCGCCGCAGTCGAACGGGGCGATGTCGCTGCCCTGGATGGTGCGGTCGTAGGTCACGACGATCGACACCGGCGCATCGAACTGGCGGAAGCCGCGCAGCACCCAGTCCTGCCGCCGCGCCTTGTCGTCGCGCGCGATGCCCATCGCCGCGAAGAGCTGCTTGGCGATGCCGATCTGCCGCTCGCGGTGCACGCCGTCGTAGCCCGGCCCCATGCGGAATTCGCGCGAGTCGGGCACGCCGGCCAGGTTGCGTTCGACGTTGCCCTGGCGGATGCGGTCGAGCACCTCGCCGGCGACGACGTAGAAATTCCAGGGCTGGGTGTTCAGCGAGGTCGGCGCACGCATCGCCAGTTCGAGGATCTCGCGGATCAGCGCCTTCGGGACCGGCTTGTCCAGGTAGCCCCGGATGCTCCTGCGCCCCCGCACCACGTCGTCGAACTCCATCGCCACGGCTGCCTTTCTCGTCCCGGTCATCGATGGCCCTGCCCGCCCGCGCGCGAACGGGCTGCCGCCGTCGCGGCACGGCACACCGGCCAGGGCCGCGTCGCAGCGGGCGATGCTAGCCCGCGCACCCACCGCCCCGATGTCGCCTCGGTGATGGCCCGTCGAGTGGCTCTTGCGGGCGATGCCGCGGCGCGGCGGCCGCGACACGATGACAGCCATCGAATCGAAGCCTGCAGCCCCCGGAACGCACCGCCGTCGCGCCAGCGCGCCGGGCGCTGCCGGCCCTGACACGGTTCGATCGGAAACCCGCCCCACCTGCCGGCGCCGCGGCGCCGTCGGCAGACCCTTGCCCATCGCGCCGACTTCGCAACGAGGACGAACGACCATGGACCCCACCCCCATCACCGACGTGCCCGCGACCCGGCCGCAGCTGATCGCGCCGGACACCTGGCTGATCCCCAATCTCGCGCACGCCGGCGACGGCCTGTACCTGCCGGTGAACTCGATGCTGATCCGCGGCCGCGAGCCGGTGATCGTCGACACCGGCGCGCCGGTGCACCGCGCGCTGTGGCTGGAGAAGGTGTTCGGCATCGTCGAGCCCGAGGACGTGCGCTGGATCTTCCTGTCGCACGACGACGGCGACCACACCGGCGCGCTGTTCGACGTGCTCGAGCGCTGCCGCAACGCGACGCTGGTGACCAACTTCTTCAGCGTCGAACGGCTCGCGCTGGAGAAGCCGGCGCTGCCGCTCGAGCGCATGCGCTGGATCGAGCCCGGCGGCAGCTTCGATGCCGGCGATCGCGTGCTGCAGCTGTTCAGGCCACCGATCTTCGACGGGCCGACGACGCGCGGCCTGTTCGACCCGAAGACGGCCGCGATGTGGATCGTCGACTCGTTCGCCTGCTTCACGCCGGGCTCGCTCGACGCCGACGAGCTGCCGCAGGACCTGCTCGAGCAGGTGATGCCGGCGCTGAACAGCGCCGTGTCGCCGTGGCACGCCTGGCTGGACCGCGCGGCCTACGCCCGCCATGTAGCCGCGGTCGAGGCCTTCGGCGCGCGCACCGTCGCGTCGGCGCACGGGCCGGTGCTGCGCGACGAGCGGCTCGACGATGCGTTCGACCGGCTGCGCCGCCTGGCCGGCGCGCCGATCATCCCGACCCCGGGCCAGGAACTGCTCGACGCGCTGCTCGCCCCCACGCTGGTGGAGGCCGAGGCCTGAGCGCCGGCGCCGGCTTCAGGCCGGGGCGCTCCGCCGGGCCTGCGGCTGCGCGTGGTACCAGGCCGCGGCCTGGCTGCGCGACGCGAGGTCGAGCTTGTCGAGCACGTGGGCGACGTGGCGCTTGACGGTGTGCGGGCTCAGGTCGAGCTCGCGCGCGATCAGCTTGTTGCTCAGGCCGCGCGCCATCAGCGACAGCACCTCGGTCTCGCGCGCGCTGAGCAGCTCGTGCAGCGGGCCGGGCGCGATGCCGGCGGCGATCGCGGGCGCGCTGCCGGCTGCAGCGTCGGCCCCGGCGGGCAGGCCCCAGGCGCGCAAGGTGGCCAGCGCGGCAGTGTCGAGCCGCGTGCCCCAGGGCGCAGCGGCCAGTTCGCGCAATGCAGGCAGCGCGAACAGCGCGCCGCGCGGGCCGTCGGCGGCCTGCTGCAGCATCGGCGCGAGCCAGGCCGCCGCGGCGGCCGGGTCGCGCGCGCGCAGCCGCTGCAGCGCCAGCAGCGTGCGCAGCTCGTGCGCGAGGCCGAACAGGTCGCAGGCCTCCTCGTGTTCCAGCGTGCGCTGCCACCGTGCCACGGCCTCGCCGGGACGGCCCTCCAGCCAGGCCAGGTGGCCCTGCAGGCCGAGCAGCGCCTGCAGCCGCAGCGGCGTGGCCTCGGGCAGCCCGGCCTGCACCTGCGCCAGCCGCGCCAGCGCGTCGCGCAGCAGTGCGGTGTCGCCGCAGCTCGCGGCCACCCTGCCCATCAGGAACAGCGCGTACCAGGGCCCGCGGCCGCCGTAGCTGGGCGGAAAGCCGTCGCCATGCGCGCGTGCCGCGGCCAGCGCCGGCTCGCGCTGGCCGAGCGCCATCTGCAGCACGGCCGTGAAGGCCAGGCGGTGGCTCTGCACGATCGGCGGGTAGCCGACCCAGCGTTCGTCGCGTTCGCTGCGCCGCAGCCAGCGCAAGGCCTCGTCGAGCCGGCCGGCCCACAGCGCGCGCCAGCCCTGGGTCATCGGCGCCAGCGCGCTCAGCAGCAGCGGGCTCTCGGCCTCGGCCAGGCTGGCCGCGTCGGCCCAGCGGGCCAGCAGCGGGCCCATCGCGGGGCAGGCGGTCAGCCGCGGCGTGGGCACCATCGTCGCCCACAGCTCGTTCTGGCGGGCCTGCTCCAGCGTGCGCAGCAAGGCCTCGAAGCGCGGCGCGACGGCGCGGCTGGCGCCTTCCTCGAGCGCGATCCAGGTCGCGCAGACGCGGGCGTGGACCTGCGCCTCGGCACCGTCGGCATCGGCGTCGCCGGCGGGCAGCGCCAGACGTGCCGCGTCGGGCCGGCCGATGCCGGCCAGCATCGTGGCGCGGCGCAGCGCGGCCAGCCGGGCCGAGGCCTCGTCGCCGCGGGCACGGTGCAGCGCCTCGGCGGCCTGCAGGTGCTGGTCGGCCTCGGCGTTGCGCCACAGCCGCCACTTGGCATAGCCGGCCACGTCCTGCACGTCGGCGCTGGTGCGCGCGAAGTCGGGCGGGAACTGCTCGGCCAGCCGCACCACCGTGTGCACGCCGCCTTCGAACATCAGCCGCAGGCTGCGCTGGCGCAGGCTGGCGGCGGCTTCGTCCAGGCGCCGGGCTCCCAGCAGCAGTGCCTGCTGCCGTACCGGGTCGCCCTCGTTCGCCGCGGCGCGCGCCTGCAGCGCCAGCCACTCGTCGCGCCGCCCGGTCTGCATCTGCTGCCGAAGCGCGTCGCGGAACAGGTCGTGCAGCTTGAGCGTGCGCGGCTGGTCGCCGACCACGGTGACGAAGAGGTCCAGCCGCTCCAGCGCGTCGAGGTGAACCCAGGCACGCGCATCGCCGGTCAGCGCCTCGCAGCGGCCGGCGTCCAGCTCGTGCAGCACGCTGGTGCGCAACAGGAACTCGCGCAGCGCGGGATCGAGCTGGGCCAGCACCTCCGAGGTCAGGAAGTCGATCGCCTGGCGGTCGATCGCGCTGCCCGGGCCGGCTCCGCGGGCACCGCCCAGCGCCAGCCGCAGGCCGGCGGGCCAGCCGAGCGTGCGGCAGTGCAGCGCCTCGGCCGCGCCGGCGTCCAGCCCGGCCGGCAGCAGCAGCGCCAGCGCCTCGTCGCGCGAGAACTGCAGGTCGGCAGCGCGCAGTTCGGTCAGCAGCCCCATCGCGCGCAGCCGCGCCAGCCGCAGCGCCGGCTCCTGGCGGGTGGCGACGGCCAGCGTCCAGCGTTCACCCAGGCGCAGCAGCAGGTGGTCGAGGAAGGCCAGCGCCTCGGCGTCGTCGACATGGTGCAGGTCGTCGAGCGCGATCACGCCATGCGCCAGCTCGCAGGCCTCGAGCGCATTGACCAGCGCCTCGGCGGCCTGCCGCTGCCGGCCCGGGTCGCGGCTGGTCGCCATCGCGGCCAGGCCTTCGGGCGAGGTGCGCCAGGGCAGGTCGAAGGGCTCCAGCGCCTGCCACAGGCATTGCAGCAGCCGGTGCAGGTCGTCGCCGGCGTCGAGCGTGACCCAGGCGGCGCCGTGACCGGCCGGCAACTGCTCGAGCGCCCGGGCCAGCAGCGCGGTCTTGCCGCAGCCGCCGGGCGCGCACAGCAGCACCAGCGGCTGCTCGCCCAGCGCCTGCACCAGGCGCTGTTCGAGCGCGGGGCGCGGCATCGTCAGCCCGGCACGCAGCCTGGGCCGCTGGATCTTGGTGGCGGCAACGCTCACCCAGCGGATGATAGACAGGCGGCGCGCCGGCCGCGCCGATGGTCCTCACGCCACCGCCGGCCCCTGCGCCAGCGGCCGGCGGCGGCGCGCCAGCCGTCCCAGCGCCAGCAGGCCGGCAGCCAGCAGCAGCGCGGTCTGCGGCTCGGGCACCGGCGCCATCGGGCTGAGCTGCAGGCGCTCCCAGGTGATCGACGACAGCCCGCTGCGGTGGTCGCTGACGCGGCCCGGGATGTGGAAGCCGGGCCAGCCGAAGGCGTCGTATTCCAGCGCCCGCGTGTCGTCGGGGCCGTTGCTGACCATGTGCTGCAGGGTCTGGCTGGCGATGTCGAAGACGAAGCCGGCGCGGTTGTCCATGCCCTGGCTGAACGCCTCGACGGCGCGGTTGCCGGAGAAATGCAGCTCGAAGTCCGACAGCTCGATGGCCAGCAGCACGCCGTCGCCGTCGTCGTCGCGGCCGCTGAACCAGCCGGTGACGGTGGCGCCATCGGCGAAGCCGATCTGGCTGAACGAATAGCGCATCGCTTGCGCGGGGACGGCGGCGCTCAGCGCCAGTGCGGCGGCGGCCAGGGACAGCAGTTGACGGGTGGGTTTCATGGCGTGGTCTCCTCGGGGTTGCACTCGCGTCGCGCCCGGCAAGGCAGCGATGACCGGTCATCGCTTCCGGCCTTGCAGGCTCGGCGGTGAGCGCATCGTGCCGAAGCCGGCGCGGCGCGGCATCGCCCGATGGGTGCACGATTGGAGCCACTCGACGGGCCATGCCGCGGGCCGACGGGCCAGGCTCAGGCCGGCGACCCGGCGCCCGGTGCGGCTACTGCACCACCTTCACCAGCGAGCCGGCCGGCGGCAGCACGTGGCCGCCATAGACGCCGTTGAGCAGGCGCAGCTGCTGCTCGGCCAGTTCGGCGAGCGGCGTGCTGCGCGCCAGCTGGCCGAAGCCGCCGGCGGGCAGCGGCACCAGCTTCAGTTGCCAGGGCTGCGCCGCCGCGCGTTCGGCGGGGCCCAGCGCGCGGAAGCTCAGTTCGGCCTCGCGCAGTGCAGGCCGGGCGCGCTCGAGCGCCGCCGCGTCGCTCGCCACCCGGCCGAGCAGGAACAGCTGGCCGCGCGGGCCGCTGGCGATCGTCGCGTCCAGCGATCCGGTGTTGCCCTTGGCGTCGCGCCGCTGGCCGACGAAATGGGTCGCCGGCAGGCTGCCGCCCAGCGTGAGCTTCTCGATCCGGCCGTCGGTGGCCCCGAAACCCTGGCGCAGCACCGCCTCGTGCGAGGCACCGGTCTTCTGCACCAGCGCCGCCGGCACCGGCCGCAGCAGCAGGCCGGCGTCGCGCGCGGCGTTGACCAGGCTCAGCGCCTCGCTGCCGTTGACGATTCGGTACCCTTGCGGCGCAGTGATCGCGATGCCCAGCGGTTCGTGGAAGAACTGGCGCCCGCGCACGACGCCCTGCTCCCGCCCGTCGCCGAAGGTCATCCCGTCGATCGCGCGCAGGTAGCCGTCGCGGCCATCGTCGGCCCAGCCGGTGGGCTGCCTGGCGAGCAGCTGGCCGGCGGTGACGCGGATCTGCTGCAGCCGCTGTGCGTTGCTCGGGTGCGAGGCCAGCCAGCCGGCGCCGGCGGGCGGCGCCCGCCCGGCCGCCTTCGCGGCATCGGCGGCGAAGCGCTCCTGGTCGCTCAGCACCTGGATCACGTCGACCATGTTGGCCGGGTTGTAGCGGCTGCGTGCCAGGTATTCGGCGCCGAGCTGGTCGGCCTGCAGCTCCTGGTCGCGGCTGTAGCTGGCGATCAGCCCGGCGGCGCCGGCCTGGGTCAGGCCGCCGGCCGCGCGCGCCACGCCGGGCACGCCGGTGGCCGCCTCGATCACCGCGCCGAGCAGCGTCGCGCCGGCCACCGCGGCGCCGGCGCGCGCCTGCTGGGTGGCCTGCGCGGCGCCGTGGCGCGCGGTGACGTGTCCGATCTCGTGCCCGAGCACGCCGGCCAGGTCGGCCTCGCTGTCGAGGTAGGCCATGATCCCGCGCGTCACGTAGACGTAGCCGCCGGGCAGCGCGAAGGCGTTGACCTCCGGGCTGTCGAGCACGGTGAAGGTCCACTTCAGGTTGGCGCGGTGCGACTTCGCCGCCAGCTGCTGGCCGACGCGGTCCACGTAGGCCTGCAGCGCGGCGTCGCCGACGACGCCGTATTCCTCGATCACCGTCCGGTGCGCCTTCGCGCCCTCGGCGATCTCGGCGCGCTCGTCCATCACCGTGAGCTCGCGCTCGCCGGTCACCGGGTTGGTCACGCTGGCGCAGGCGGCCAGCAGCAGCGTGGCCAGCCACACGATCGGCATCGGCATCCTCATGGTCGGCGCTCCGGCAGCTGCAGCTCGCGCAGGCGCTCAGCGCGGATCGATCGGCGTCAGCGGTGGGCAGCGCGATTCGATCGCCTCGGCGGCGTCGAGCAGCAGGTCCTCGCGGAAGCGCGGGCCGATCAGCTGCACGCCCATCGGCAGCGCCCCGGCCAGGCCGGTGGGCACCGACAGCGCCGGCAGGCCCAGCACCGGCACCGCGAACTGCGACTCCTGCGCGCGCAGCACGCGCGCCATGGCCGCCTCGCTGTCGACGTCCCAGCCCCAGGGGAACGGCGGCTCGCCCGAGACCGGGCCGAGCACCAGCGGGTAGCGCTCCAGGAACAGCTGCCAGCGCCGCACCAGCGTCGAACGCTTCGCGAAGGCCAGCAGGTGCTCGCGATGGTCGAGCACTGGGGAATCGGCCAGCATCCAGCCGAACGAGCGGCGCACGCCCTCGTCGCCGAACTGCTCGATCGCCGGCCACATGAACTTGCGCGCCTCGTCGTTGCCGATCAGCTTCCACAGCTCGTGGGCTTCGGCCAGGCTGGGCGGTTCGACCTCCTCGACGGCATAACCGGCGTCGGCCAGCCAGGCGCCGGCCTGGCGCACTGCGGCGACCACCGCAGGGTCGGCCGGGCTGCCCTGGCAGTTGACGGTCATCGCCACGCGCAGCGGCCGCGGCAGCGCCGGCCCGGTCAGCGGCGCCGGCACCCACCAGGGGTCGCGCGGATCGCCGGCGCTCATCGCCGCCAGCGCCAGGCGCAGGTCGGCCACCTCGCGCGCCAGCGGGCCCTGCACCGACATCATCGCCATCGACATCGGCCGCTCGTCCTTCGCGCTGGGCAGGAAGGCCGGCACGCGGCCGAACGAGGGCCGCAGGCCGCACACGCCGGTGCAGTAGGCGGGATAGCGCACCGATCCGGCCAGGTCGTTGCCATGGGCGATGGCGCCGATGCCGGCGGCCACCGCCGACGACGCGCCGCCGCTCGAGCCGCCCGGCGTGTGATCGCGCGACCAGGGGTTCAGCGTGCGGCCGTGCAGGTCGTTCTCGGTGAACCAGCGCACCGAGAAGGCCGGCGTGTTGGTGCGGCCGATGATCACCGCGCCGGCGCGGCGCAGGTTGGCCACCACCGGGCTGTCCTCGGCGGCGAGGTTGTCCTTGAAGGCGACCACGCCGTTGGTGGTGGCGCGGCCAGCCATGTCGACGTTGACCTTCACCGTCACCGGCACGCCGTGCAGCGGGCCCAGCGCGTCGCCGCGGCGCCGCGCGGCGTCGGCCGACTGCGCCGCGGCCAGGGCCTCGTCGGCCAGCAGGTCGACGACGGCGTTCAGCGCCGGGTTGACCGCCTGCGCACGATCCAGGCTGGCGGCCACGGCTTCGCGGGCAGACACGGCACCGCCGCGGATCGCAGCGGCAAGCCGGTGCGCGGACCAGGACCACAGGGCTTCGGACACCTTGCACTCTCCGTTGTCGGGGAGGTCGAGCGTAGCCGGCTCGCGCTGGCGCCGCCAGGGTGCTTGTCCGCAGCCGGGTCGGCGCCACCGCTGCGGCGTCGGCCGCGAAGGCCCGGGCTCAGCGCAGCGGCTCGCCGTAGCGCGGGTCGTCGTGCAGCGCCCAGTAGTCGCGCTGCAGCCGCTCGGTGACCGGGCCGAACACGCCGGGCGCGCGGCCGCCGACGGGCACGCCGTCGAGCGAGGCGACCGCGATCACGCCGCCGCCGGTACTGGTCAGGAAGATCTCGTCGGCCTGGCGGAACTCGGCCAGCGGCAACGGGCGCAGCTGCAGCTCGAAGCCGGCGGCGCGCGCCAGCTCGATCACCGTGAGCCGCGACACGCCTTCGAGCACGCCGGCATCGGCGCTGACCAGCCGCGGCCGGCCGCCGGGCCGGAACACCGCGAAGACATTGAAGCCCGGGCCCTCGGTGACGTGGCCCTCGGCGTCGAGCAGCCCCACGGTCTCGGCGCCGCGCTCGTAGGCCTCGTACAGGCCCATCACGAAGTCCAGCCAGTGGTAGTTCTTGATGCGCGGATCGACGCTGGCCGCCGGGATCCGCCGCGGACTGCCGACGATCAGCGCAATGCCCTGGCGCTGGCGCTCGGGGGTGGCGATCCAGACGAACGGGATCGCGAAGGCCATGAAGCGGTTGACGCAGCTGCGCGGGTCGCGCGAGCCGGGCGCCGGCTGGCCGCGGGTGCACAGGACCTCGACATAGGCGTCCTGCAGCCCGGCGCGGCGCACGCACTCGTGCATCACCTCGCGCATGCGCGCCCGGTCGACGCCGGGGACCAGGCGCAGCGCGGCCAGGCTGGCCTCGAAGCGGTCGAGGTGGTCGTCGAGGCGGAAGAAGCGGCCGCGCCAGACATGCGCCACGTCGTAGGTCGCGTCCGAATGCAGGAAGCCCCAGTCGAAGATCGAGATCTTCGCGTCCTCGGGGGCGACGAAGGCCCCGTCGATGTAGGCGCAACCCTGCATGGTGCGGCCGATGATACGCAGCCGGCAGGGCCGGTCGCGGCGGCCGCCCGGCTACCGGTCCAGGATCGCGCAGGCGGTGGCCGCCAGGCGCCGGGTGTGGGCGTTGTCGCCGGCGGCGCTCGCGTTGCCGATGCCGATCAGGTTGCGCTTGAAGACGCCCTGGCCGATCGCCGCCAGCCGGAACATCGAGAACGCCAGGTAGACGTCGAAGTCGGGGATCGCGTCGCGGCCGGTGCGGCGGCAATAGGCCGCCACACAGGCGGGCTCGTCGGGGATGCCGGCGGCTTTCGGGTCGACGCCGGCGAGCGTGCCCCAGCTCTCGGAATCCGAGTGGTAGAGGATGCAGCCGTAGGCGATGTCGGCCAGCGGATGGCCCAGCGTCGACAGCTCCCAGTCGAGCACGGCGATGATGCGCGGCTCGCTCGGGTGGAACATCACGTTCTCCAGGCGGTAGTCGCCGTGCACGATGCCCACCTCGTCGGCAGCCGGGATGCGCCCGGGCAGCTCGGCGATCAGCCGCTCCATCGCCGGGATGGTTTCGGTCTCGGCGCCGCGGTACTGCCGGGTCCAGCGGTCGATCTGGCGCTGGAAATAGTTGCCGGGGCGGCCGAAGTCGGCCAGTCCGATGGCGGCGAAATCGACCTGGTGCAGCCGCGCCAGCGTGGCGTTGAGCTCGTCGTAGATCGCCGCGCGCTCGGCCGGCGCCATGCCCGGCAGCCGGGCATCGCGGAAGATCCGGCCGTCGAGGAAGTCCATCACGTAGAACGCGGTGCCGATCACCGAGGCGTCCTCGCACAGCGCGCGCATGCGCGGCACCGGGAAGCCGATGCGGCCCAGCGCCGACATCACCCGGTACTCGCGGTCGACCTGGTGCGCGCTGGCCAGCAAGGGGCCCGGCGGCTTCTTGCGCAGCACCCAGCGGCGCTGGCCGGCGCTGACCAGGTAGGTCGGGTTCGACGCGCCCCTGTTGAACTGGCTCAGCACCAGCGGCTCGGCCGGATCGTCGACGCTGGCGCGGAACCAGGCATCCAGCGCCACTTCGTCGAGGCGCTGGTTGTCCCGCACCGCGCCGATCGAGGGCTGGCCGGGGTCGGCGCCAGGGGTCGCATCGCTCATCGTCGGCACTGTATCGAGGTCCTGGGGGCCTGGACGAACCCGCCCGGCCGCCGGTCGTCAGCCCAGGTCGAAGCGGTCGGCGTTCATCACCTTGGTCCAGGCGGCGACGAAGTCGTCGACGAACTTGCCGCGGTTGTCGTCCTGCGCGTAGACCTCGGCGTAGGCGCGCAGGATCGAGTTGGCGCCGAAGACCAGGTCCACCCGGGTCGCCGTCCAGCGGACCTGGCCGGTCTTGCGGTCGCGAACCTCGTACAGGTTCCTGCCCGCCGGCACCCAGGTGTTGGCCATGTCGGTCAGGTTGACGAAGAAGTCGTTGGTCAGCGCACCGTCGCGGTCGGTGAAGACGCCGTGCCGGGTGCCGCCGTGGTTGGTGCCCAGCACCCGCATGCCGCCGACCAGCACCGTCATCTCGGGAGCGGTCAGGCCCATCAGCTGGGTGCGGTCGAGCATCAGCTGCTCGGCCGGCACCGCATAGTCGCTCTTCAGCCAGTTGCGGTAGGCGTCGTGGACCGGCTCGAGCACCTGGAACGACTCGACATCGGTCATCGCGGGCGTGGCGTCGCCGCGGCCCGGGGCGAAGGGCACGCTGACCTCGAAACCGGCCGCCTTCGCCGCCTGCTCGACGCCCAGGTTGCCGGCCAGCACGATGACATCGGCCAGGCTGGCGCCGGTGTCGGCGGCGATGCCTTCGAGCACGCCCAGCACTTTGGCCAGCCGTGCCGGCTCGTTGCCTTCCCAGTCCTTCTGCGGGGCCAGCCGGATGCGGGCGCCGTTGGCGCCGCCGCGCATGTCCGAGCCGCGGAAGGTGCGCGCGCTGTCCCAAGCGGTGGCGACGCGCTCGGCGATCGACAGGCCGCTGGCGGCGATCCTGGCCTTGACCGCGGCGGGGTCGTAGCCGGTGCTGCCGGCGGGCACCGGGTCCTGCCAGATCAGGTCTTCGGCCGGCACCTCGGGGCCGATGTAGCGCGCCTTCGGGCCCATGTCGCGGTGCGTCAGCTTGAACCAGGCGCGGGCGAAGACCTCCGAGAAGTAGGCCGGATCGCGGTGGAAGCGCTCGGCGATCTCGCGGTACGCCGGGTCCGCCTTCATCGCCATGTCGGCGTCGGTCATGATCGGGTTGTGGCGGATCGACGGGTCCTCGGCGTCGACCGGCTTGTCTTCCTCGGCGATGTCGACCGGCTCCCACTGCCAGGCGCCGGCCGGGCTCTTCTTCAGCTCCCACTCATGGTTGAGCAGCATGTCGAAGTAGCCGTTGTCCCACCGGGTGGGATGGGTCGTCCAGGCGCCTTCGAGACCGCTGGTCACGCTGTCGCGGCCGACGCCGCGGCTGGACTTGTTGAGCCAGCCCAGGCCCTGGTCCTCGACGTCGGTGCCTTCGGGCGCGGGCCCCAGCTTCGCCGCACTGCCGTTGCCGTGGGCCTTGCCCACCGTGTGGCCGCCGGCGGTCAGCGCACAGGTCTCCTCGTCGTTCATCGCCATGCGGGCGAAGGTCACGCGCACGTCGTGCGCGGTCTTCAGCGGGTCGGGCTGGCCGTTGACGCCTTCGGGGTTGACGTAGATCAGGCCCATCTGCACGGCCGCCAGCGGATTCTCCAGCGAGTCGCGGTTCTCGCCGTCGTAGCGGCCGGCGCCCAGCCACTCCTTCTCCGAGCCCCAGTAGATGTCCTTCTCGGGATGCCAGATGTCCGGGCGGCCGAAGCCGAAGCCGAAGGTCTTCAGGCCCATCGATTCATAGGCCACGTTGCCGGCCAGGATGATCAGGTCGGCCCAGCTGAGCCGGTTGCCGTACTTCTTCTTGATCGGCCAGAGCAGCCGGCGCGCCTTGTCCAGGTTCGCGTTGTCGGGCCAGGAGTTCAGCGGCGCGAAGCGCTGGTTGCCGGTGCCGCCGCCGCCACGGCCGTCGGCGGTGCGGTAGGTGCCCGCCGCGTGCCAGGCCATGCGGATCATCAGGCCGCCGTAATGCCCCCAGTCGGCCGGCCACCAGTCCTGGCTGCCGGTCATCAGCGCCGCGAGATCCTGCTTCAGCGCGGCGACGTCGAGCTTCCTGACTTCCTTGCGGTAGTCGAAGCCCGGTCCCATCGGGTCGGGCTTCGTGTCGTGCTGGTGCAGGATGTCCAGGTTCAGCGCCTTGGGCCACCAATCGATGGTCGAGTTGCCGACGACCGCGTTGCCGCCATGCACCACCGGGCAGCGGCCCGCAGTGCTCTGTTGCTTTGCATCCATGTCCATCTCCGTTCGTGATCTGGTTGAGCGATGCCCGCTGACCCGGCCAGCCGGCGGCGGGTGATCGGCGACGAATCGCAGCGTCCACCGGACCGGCGCGCTGCCGGCCATCGCGGTGAACGCCGACACAGTCTATCGAGCGCAGGCCGGCTGGCGATTTGCGTTTTGCAATGGTCGCGATAGGCGGATCAGCCGGATCAGCCGGATCGGCCGGCGCTGGCAAAGGCCGCGTCGATCATTGCCTGGGTCCCGCGCGAGAATTCCAGCGGGCAGGGATAGTCGCCGCCCTCGCGCACCCAGCGATTGAAGGCCGCCGCCTGCAGTTCGTAGTGGTTCACGGCCGGCCAGCGCTCGATGATCGTCTCCATGCCGCGCTGCAGTTCCAGCCGTGCCTCGCCGAAGACGCGCGCGTTGAACGGCACCGGCAGGCGCAGCACGCCCGCGTCGCCGTGGAAGCTGATCTCCTGGCGCGGGTGCATGCGGATCGAGGTGAAGCTGACGTAATCGGCCTCGCCGAACCGCGCCGAGATCGCGGCGTAGACATCGACGCCGTTCTCCCACTGGATGCGGGCCTGCACCCCGGTCGCCTCCAGCCCGGTGGCAAAGCGGGCGCCGCCCATCACGTAGACGCCGATGTCGCGCAGTCCGCCCCCGCCCGCCGCCGCCTGGTTGCGGATGTTGCCGGCGTCGCGGTTGTTGAACGAGAACGCCGCGTCGATGCGCCAGAGCCGCCCGACCGCGCCCTCGGCCAGCAGCTGCCGTGCGCGCTGCCACTGCGGGTGGTGCACGATCATGAAGGCCTCGGCCGCCCGCACGCCTGCCGCGTCGCGGGCGGCGATCAGTGGGTCGAAGTCCGCGGCCTGCATCGCCATCGGCTTCTCGCAGAGCACATGCTTGCCGCAGCGCATCGCCTTCAGGCTCCACTCGACATGCAGGTGGTTCGGCAGCGGGATGTAGACCGCGTCGATGTCGGGGTCGGCGAGCAGCGCATCGAAGCTGTCGTGCACGCGCATGCCCGGGGCGAAGACGCGAAACGGTGCCGCCTTGGCCGGCTCCGAGGTGGCCAGCGCGGCGACCTGGCCGCCCGGCGCCAGCGTCAGCGCCGGTCCCATGTACTCGCGCGCGAACTTCGCGGCCCCCAGGATGCCCCAGCGCACATCGGCCATGGTCCGAACCTTCAGGTCTGACAGCGGGCGACCAGCATACCTTGCCGGGCCACCGAGGCAAGCCGCCCCCGCGCGGGGGCGGCGCCGGTCCCGATCACGCAGCGCAGCTGCGGGTGCTCGTGCGCGGCCGGAAAGCCGACTCGAGTTCGGCATGGGCGCGCCAGTTCAGCGCGTTGCGGCGCTCGGGCCGGTCCAGCGTGATCGTCGGCACCTGGCCGGCGAGATCGAAGCCGGTGTGCACGAAGGCATCGGCAGCGATGCCTTGCGGTGGGCTCATGGACCCGCTCAGCGCGGGACGAAGAACGTCGACTTCTCGCGCTGCACCGCCGGCGCGCTGCCGGCGCCGCCCAGCGATGTCACCTCGAACCGTATCGGCGCCGATCGTCCACGCAGGGCCTGCGCGGCGCCGAACGGCAGGCGCAGGCTGACGACCACCGAGCGGATGGCAGCCGGCGGCGCGCTGACCTCGGTGGTCTGCGCCGCCAGGCCCGGGAGGCCCAGGGCGCTGATGCGGTAGGTCTGCGGCAACTCGGTGCGGTTCATGATCTGCAGCCGGTAGACGTTCTCGATCGCACCATCGTCGACGATCCTGGCCAGGGCGCCGCGGTCCTTCAGCACATCGACCTGGAACGGGCTGCGCAGCGCGACGCTGGCGGCGAAGGCCGCACTGGCGAGGGTCAGCACGCCGCCGTAGATCAGCACCCGCGGCCGCAGCGCGCGCTCGAGCATCTGCAGCCTGGACCAGCCGTGGACCACGCCGTTCTCGGTCGAGTAGCGGATCAGGCCCTTCGGGTAGTTCATCCTGTCCATCACGTCGTTGCAGACGTCGATGCACGCGGCACAGCCGATGCACTCGTTCTGCAGGCCGTCGCGGATGTCGATGCCGGTGGGGCAGACCTGCACGCAGAGCGTGCAGTCGATGCAGTCGCCCAGCCCCTGGGCTGCGGCACTCGCCTTGCGCGAGCGTGAACCGCGCGGATCGCCGCGTGCGCTGTCGTAGGTGATGATCAGCGAATCCTTGTCGATCAGCGCGCTCTGGAAGCGGGCATAGGGGCACATGTACTTGCACATCTGCTCGCGCAGATAGCCGGCGTTGCCGTAGGTGGCCGCGCCGTAGAACAGGATCCAGAAGGCGTTCCACGGTGTCACGCTCAGCGCCAGCAGCGACTGGCCCAGTTCGCGGATCGGCGTGAAGTAGCCGACGAAGCTGAAGCCGGTGAACAGCGCGATCGCCACCCAGGCGGCCTGCTTGCCGCCCTTGCGGGCGAACTTGCCGGCCGACCAGGGCGCCTGGTCCAGACGCATGCGGGCGATGCGGTCGCCCTCGAACCTGCGCTCGACCCACATGAAGATCTCGGTGTAGACCGTCTGCGGGCAGGTGTAGCCGCACCACAGCCGCCCCGCCACCGCGGTGAAGAAGAACAGCGCGAGCGCCGAGATCACCAGCAGCGCGGCCAGGAAGATCAGGTCCTGCGGGTACAGCACGAGGCCGAAGATGTAGAAGCGCTGCGCCTCCAGGTCGAACAGCAGGGCCTGGCGGCCCTGCCACTGCCACCACGGCAGGCCGTAGAACAGCAGCTGGGTCAGCCAGACGAAGGTCCAGCGCCAGCTGGCGAACCAGCCCTTCACCGCCCGCGGGTAGATGTCGGGCCGCTTCTGGTACATGGCGACGAACTGCGCGCCGTCGTCGGGCGCGGCAGCGGCACCAGCTGGCCGGATCGGGATGATGGGGTGGGAGGGCGGTCTGTTCACGGTGCGGACTTCGGGCGTTCACGAGAGGCGTCGACCGCGCACAGGCCCAGGCAGCCGCTGCGCTGGCGGTGCCTGCACGGCGAGGCGGGACATCGGCGAAGGGCCTTTCGGGTCGAGGACAGGGGAGCAGGCGGCGTGCGGCCAGCGCCGGCACGGCGCGCCGCCGGTGGATCGAGCCGCGGGTCAGCCGTCCTTGCCGTCGAGACGGGTGCTCGAGAGCCAGGGGGCGAAGACGAACAGGTAGAGGCCGAAGGCGAGCGCCCAGGCGGCAGCCGCGGCGACCAGCCAGACGTTCAGCTGCCGCGGCGCCAGCAAGGGCAGCACGACCCGCATCACGGCAGCACCGGCCACCAGCAGGTAGGCAGCCACCTCCAGCCGGGACGCCTGCAGCGGCCGGCCGGTGTGGCCTCTGGCCGTGCGGGTGATCATGCCGATGACCAGGCCGCCGGTGGCGCCGACGGCCAGCGCGTGCACGCCCGCCGAGGCGCCGACCGCGCCGAGCTGCGACATCGCCAGCAGCAGCAGGCCGATCGGGAGCCAGGCATAGGCCGCATGCAGCACCCAGAGGATCGGCCGCGCGCGCGTGCGCAGCGGCTTCCAGTGCCACAGCCGCAGCGCATGCAGCGCCGCGGCGGTGCCGAGGACCGCTGCCGTGAAGCCGCCGGCCGGCGCCAGCACCCACAGCGCGAGACCGGCGGCCGTGCCGCCGAGCGTCAGCTGCTCCAGCAGCCGCGGCGCCTGCAGCTTGGCGCCGGGCAGCGCCGACGTCGTGAACGCCGGGATCACGCGCCCGGCGATCACGCACTCGATCATCACCACCAGCGCCAGGCCGGCGTGCAGGGCGCGCACCGGCGCAATCCCGATGAAGCCGGCGACGGCGGCGTGAAACGCCGCGTTGGCCAGCGCCAGCAGCACCAGGATCGCGCCGATCGGCAGGTTGCGCCGGTTGCCGGCACGCAGCAGCAGCCTGATGAAGACGGCGGCCACCAGCGGCAGCAGCAGCAGGTCCAGCGCCGCGTAGACGGCATAGGGCGCGAACACCGCCGCCCCGCGGGCGGCCAGCCACAGCAGCGCCAACGCCGCCAGCGGGCCGCCGCGCGGCGTGGCCAGGCCGGTCCAGGCCTTGCCCGCGGTCAGCAGGAAGCCCACGATCACCGCGACGGCAAAGCCGAACAGCATCTCATGGGCGTGCCAGAGCAGCGGCGCGACCGTCAGCGTCAGCGACACCCGGCCCTGCAGCAGCGCGATCCACAGCGGGACGGCCAGCAGCGCATAGGCGGCGGCCCCGAGGTAGAACGGCCGGAAGCCGAGCCGCAGCAGCGGCCAGCCGCGTGGCGACGGCACGGCGGCCGGGCCGACAGCCGAGAGGGGCGGAACAGGCATCGTCATCGGGTGGCCAGCGCAGGGTCTGGCTGGAGGTCAGGGAACGACAAAAACATTGATCTTTGACGCATCTTAAAGACCGGCTGCCGCAAAAGCAATACACTGCATCCATCTTTAGGGTCATCGATGCGGCTGTCCGAATACACCGACTACACCTTGCGCGTGCTGATGTACTGCGCCAGGAACCGGCAGCGGCTGGTCACGATCGCCGAGCTGGCCGAGCGGCACGACCTGTCGAAAGGCCACCTGATGAAGGTGGTGAACGACCTGGCACGGCAGGGCCTGATCGAGACCACCCGGGGGCGCGGTGGCGGACTGCGCCTGTCGAGGGAGCCCGCGAGCATCCGCATCGGCGACGTCGTGCGCGCCTCCGAGACCGACTTCCGGCTGGTCGAGTGCTTCGATGCCGGCACCAGCGCGTGCACGCTGACGCCCGGCTGCCGGCTGAGGCAGGTGTTCGACGCCGCGCTGAGCGGCTACTTCCGGGCGCTGGACGGCGCGACGCTGGCCGACCTGACCGCGGACACGACGGACCTCGTGGCCGCCCCGACGGGCGCGACGGCGCGCCGCGGGCCGGTCGTCAGCGTGGCCCTGCCGGTGTCCACCCGACCTGCGCGGCCCGCCAAGGCGCCGGCGCAGGGCTGAGCCACTTGCCGAGCCACTCGAGAGGAAACGCGAGAACCCCATGATGCGCATCGAATTGCCGGGGCAGTCCGGCCTCACGGCCGGCTTCGAGGTACCGCTGGAGATGCTGGCGGCCTGCCACCTGCGGGTGCAGGACCAGTGCGCGACGCTGCTGCGCCTGGTGCCGCACCTCGCGGCGCAGGGCTGCGACCGCCAGGCGCAGCAGGCCGCCGCGGCGGTGATGCGCTACTTCGACACCGCGGCGCGCCACCACCACGACGACGAGGAGCGCGATCTCTTCCCGGCACTGCTCGAGTCGATGGCCGGCTCGGACGCGGTCTGCCTGCGCGAGATGACCGCGGCCCTGACCGCCGAGCATCGCGAGCTCGAGCGATGCTGGCAGGCCCTGCGCGCGGTGCTGGCGCAGGTGGCGGCCGGCCAGGCCGCGCTGCTGGCCCAGGACGAGGTGGCCCGCTTCACCGAGTGCTACGAGCGGCACATCGCGCGCGAGGAGTCCGAACTGCTGCCGATGGCCCGGCGTCTTCTGAGCGATGCCGAACTCGACCGCATCGGCCTGGCGATGCGCCGGCGACGCGGCGTGGCCGACGACACCGACCGCCCTGCCCTGCCGACGCCGGCACACCCGACCGGGGCGCCGAACGCCCCGGCTGCCTGACCGCCGGCTGCCTGACCCAGCGCCAGCCCCTGGCGCCCGAATTAAGCGGTGCTCGGCAGCGCTCGCTGGCGGTGATGGCTGGCGCCGGCCGTCGCGGTTTCCGTCACACAGCAGCCGTTCATCGGCCATTCCGACGCACGCGGCAGGATCGGCGTCCGCACCGGACACTGCCCGCTCGCCGGGCGACCGTGCCAACGGTCGTGACCTACCATCAGGTCCGTCATGACCGCCCCGATCTCCACCGCCGACGTCCTCGAGGCCAAGCTTGCCGCCCACACGCCGATGATGCAGCAGTACCTGCGCATCAAGGCCGATCATCCGGACACGCTCGTCTTCTACCGGATGGGCGACTTCTACGAGCTGTTCTTCGACGATGCGCGCAAGGCCAACCGGCTGCTCGACATCACGCTGACCACCCGCGGCCAGAGCGCCGGCGAGCCGGTGGTGATGGCCGGCGTGCCGGTGCACTCGGTCGAGAACTACCTGGCGCGGCTGATCAAGCTCGGCGAGGCGGTGGCGATCGCCGAGCAGGTGGGCGACGTCGCCACCGCCAAGGGGCCGGTCGAGCGCAAGGTGGTGCGGGTCGTCACGCCCGGCACCGTCACCGACAGCGAGCTGCTCGACGACCGCGTCGACACGCTGCTGTGCGCGGTGTTCAGGTCGAGGATCACCTGGGGCCTGGCCTGGCTGGGGCTGACCAGCGGCCAGCTCGGCCTGACCGAATGCGGCGAGGCCGATCTGGCCGGCTGGCTGGCCCGGCTCGACCCGGCCGAGCTGCTGCTGCCGCAGGGCGACGGGGCCGACCGGCTGCCCGCCGCGATCACCCAGCACCGTGCCGCGCGCACCCAGCGCCCGCCCTGGCAGTTCGACGCCGCGCTGGGCGAGCGCAAGCTCTGCGCGCTGCTGAAGGTGGCCTCGCTGCAGGGCTTCAATGCGCAGGACCTCGCCGCCGCCCAGGCCGCTGCCGCCGCGCTGCTGAGCTTTGCCGAGCACACCCAGGGCCAGGCGCTGGCGCATGTGGCGACGCTGGACGTCGCGCGCGCCTCGTCGCTGATCGACCTGCCGCCGGCCACCCACCGCAACCTCGAGCTGACCCAGACGCTGCGTGGCGAGCCGGCGCCGACGCTGCTGTCGCTGCTCGACAGCTGCCGCAGCGGCATGGGCAGCCGGCTGCTGCGGCACTGGCTGACGCATCCGCAGCGCGAGCGCGACACCGCGATCGCCCGCCACGACGCCATCGCCCGGCTGATCGACCATGGCGTCGAACCGCTGCGCGCCGCGTTGCGCCAGGTCAGCGACGTCGAGCGCATCAGCGCCCGGCTGTCGCTGCGCCAGGTGCGCCCGCGCGAGCTGAGCGGCCTGCGCGCCACGCTGGCCGCGCTGCCGCTGCTGCGCGCGACGCTGCCCGATGCCGGCACCGCGCTGCTCGACGGCTTCGACGCCGCACTGCAGCCGCCGCCCGCGCTGCACGCGCTGCTGCAGGCGGCGATCGCCGACGAACCCGCGGTGCTGCTGCGCGACGGCGGCGTGATCGCGCCCGGCTTCGACGCCGATCTCGACGAGCTGCGCGGCATCGGCCAGAACTGCGACGCCTTCCTGATCGACCTGGAATCGCGCGAACGCTCGCGCAGCGGCATCGCCAACCTGCGGGTGCAGTTCAACCGCGTGCACGGCTTCTACATCGAGGTCACCTCGGGACAACTCGACAAGGTGCCCGCCGACTACCAGCGCCGGCAGACCCTGAAGAATGCCGAGCGCTTCATCACCCCCGAGCTGAAGGCCTTCGAGGACAAGGCGCTGTCGGCGCAGGACCGCGCGCTGGCGCGCGAGAAGTGGCTGTTCGAGCAGCTGCTCGACCAGCTGCAGGGCTTTCTCGCGCCGCTGGGCGCGCTGGCCCGCGCGCTGGCCGGGCTGGATGTGCTGGCCGCGCTGGCCGAACGCGCGGCCACGCTGGGCTGGTGCCGGCCGCGCTTCGTGCCGCAGCCGGCGATCGACATCGTGCAGGGCCGCCACCCGGTGGTGCAGGCGCGGCTGATGGAGACCGGTGGCGCGGACTTCATCGCCAACGACTGCCGGCTCGATGCCCGCACCCGCATGCTGGTGATCACCGGCCCGAACATGGGCGGCAAGAGCACCTACATGCGCCAGGTCGCGCTGATCGTGCTGCTGGCCGGCATCGGCTCGTTCGTGCCCGCGGCCACCTGCACGCTGGGGCCGATCGACGCGATCCACACCCGCATCGGTGCCGCCGACGACCTGGCCAACGCGCAGTCGACCTTCATGCTCGAGATGACCGAGGCGGCGGCGATCATCCACGCCGCCACCGACCAGTCGCTGGTGCTGATGGACGAGATCGGCCGCGGCACCAGCACCTTCGACGGCCTGGCGCTGGCCGGCGCGATCGCCAGCCACCTGCACGACCGCAACAAGGCCTTCACGCTGTTCGCCACCCACTACTTCGAGCTGACCGAGTTCCCGAAGAAGCACGAGCGCGCGGTCAACCTGCATGTCTCGGCGGTCGAGGCCGGGCACGACATCGTGTTCCTGCACGCGATCGAGCCGGGCCCGGCCAGCCGCAGCTACGGCGTGCAGGTGGCGCGGCTGGCCGGCATGCCGGCGGCGCTGATCCGCCAGGCGCGTGCGACGCTCGAGGCGCTGGAAGCCCACCAACGCGCCGGTGATTTGCAGGTCGACCTGTTCGCACCGCCGCCGGAGGCCGCCGCCGCGCCGGAGCCCTCGGCGGTCGAGGCGGCGCTGGCCGCGATCGACCCCGACGCGCTGAGCCCGCGCGAGGCGCTGGAACTGGTCTACCGGTTGCGCGGCTTGCTGGACAAGCCGATCGAATGAAGCATCGTGCGTGGCGGCGGAAACCACCCGCGCCGCCGGCTTGTCTGCGTCATCCGGGCGCCGCCGTCGCAGCCGCGCCCGGCGTGCCGCTCGCCGCCTTCGCCAGGCGCCGCACCCGGTCGTCGAGCTCTCTGCGATCCAGATCGCTGCGCCTGGCGAGCGACGTGAAGCCTTCCAGGTCGCCGAGCAACTGGTGGCAGTCGCCCTCCTTGGACAGGAACAGCGGCGACGTTCCGCGGATCGGGTCCGGGATGTGGCTCTGGTCGGCGCCGCCTGCCAGCAGCGGGCAGGTCCAGACCCGCTGGCCCCAGGCGGAGCCCAGCTCGAACGCCACGTAGCTCGACGCCAGCGTGTCGGTCGTCAGGATGCCCAGCACGACCTCGGCGTCGGTGATCTCGGCGCGCAGGCGGTCGGCGGTGTTCTCGCCGACCGGCAGACGGTAGGGCCGTACCGAGGTGCAGCGAATGTCCTGCCGCTGGATCTCGAAATGCCGCTCCAGGCAATCGAGCAGCGCACGCACGATGTCCTCATCCTTGTGCCGGTGGCTGATGAAGATCTTGGGCCGGCCGCGCGTGCCCAGCGTACGGTAGTCGAGGTGCTTTCGGATCGACGCGTCCAGCCGCTCGCCCAGCCGCTGCAGCGTGTCGTCGGACGTGTCGGGGATGCGATCGGCGATCAGGTCCTGGATGAACGGCGGTATCGCGACATCCCCGACCAACACGGGCAGCAGCGCCAACCTGGGCGTCGCCCGGACGACGCCCACCTCCGCAGGCACATGCTGCGACCTCGCGGTGTTCTCGGTCCAGATCAGCAGCACAACGTCGGACGCCAGCATCGAGCCCATCAGCTGATCGCGCCATGCGGCGCCGATCGGCAGCTCCTGGTCGGAGCGGATCCTGTGGCCCTTGCTCTGCAGCAGGGGCACCAGAGCCCGGACGATGGGGGCGTCCTCGTACTTGTACGACACGTAGATCGTCGCCATCTGACGGTCCTCACTTCGATTCGTAGCGGCGCAACGTTGCGCGACCATCATCGCTGCGCGGCGAGGCGTTGACAACCGAGGCACGGTGCCATATGGCGGTGCGCGATGCGGCCAGCCGGTGCTCGCCGGGACTCGCCATTCGCCGCCTGATAGGCTTGCGGGATCCGATCCGCCACCGCGCCGCCTGCGGCGCCCCGCCATGACCTACTGCATCGGCATCCGCCTGAACGCCGGCCTCGTCTTCCTGTCCGATTCGCGCACCAACGCCGGCATCGACCAGATCAGCACCTTCCGCAAGATGATCGTCTACGAGAAGCCGAACGACCGCTTCATGGTGCTGCTGTCGGCCGGCAACCTAAGCATCAGCCAGTCGGTGCGCGAGATCCTGCAGCTCGAGAAGGTCGATCGCGGCCCGCACCACGAGCCGCTGACGATCTGGAACGCCGACAGCATGTTCGACGCGGTGCGGGTGCTCGGCGCGGCGGTGCGCCGCGTCTACCAGCAGGACGGACCGTCGCTGAAGGCCGCCGGCATCGACTTCAACGCCAGCATGATCTTCGGCGGCCAGATCAAGGGCGAGGCGATGCGCATGTTCCTGGTCTACTCGGCCGGCAACTTTATCGAGGCGACGCGCGAGACCTGCTTCTTCCAGGTCGGCGAGAGCAAGTACGGCAAGCCGATCCTCGACCGCGTGCTGACGCCGACCACGCCGCTGGACGAGGCCGCCAAGTGCGCGCTGGTGTCGATGGATTCGACGCTGAAATCGAACCTCAGCGTCGGCCTGCCGCTGGACCTGCTGGTCTACCGCGAGGGCAGCTTCCAGACCGACCAGATCGTCTGCATCGACGACCAGAACCCGTACTTCCAGATGATCCACAGCACCTGGGGCCAGCGGCTGCGCGAGGTCTTCGAGGGCATCGCCGACCCGCAGTGGGGCGGCGGCGCCGCCGAGCACCCGCTGCTGGCGCCCAGCGCGCGCTACGAGCCGATGCGCAAGATCACGCGGCCGGAGGAGCGGATCGTCTGACCGGCAGCGCCGCGCCGCGCTGCATCGCCCGGAGTGCCCACACCGCCCACACTGCGCTCGAGCCGCTGGCCAGCGCCAGCACCAGCCAGGGCCAGCCGTGCAGCGGCGACAGCGCCACCGCCAGCACGCCGGCAGCCCAGCGCGCCGCCTCGATGCGCAGCGCCGCCGGCCGCCATTCGGTCAGCCGCGACAGCGCGACCAGCTGCGCGCCGATGAGTCCGGCGTAGGCCAGGCCGGCACCCAGGCCCAGGCTCGGCACGACCGCCAGGAAGTGCAGGCTGAAGGCGATCAGCACCGCCAGCTGCAGCAGCGCGTGCAGCCCCCAGGCGGCCGGCAGCGGCGGCGCATAGCGCTCGAAGCGGCTCAGGTCCCAGGCCGGCTTCGGCGCCGCCGCGGCGGCATCGGCCGGCCGCCAGCCGGGGTGGGCGAACAGCACGCGCAGCTTGTCGGACCCCCGGCGGGTCAGCCGGATGTCGCGCCACAGGTCGGCGTAGACATGCAGGTTGGCGCGCAGCGGGTCGAAGCTGCCGAGCTGGCCGCGGATGCCGTAGACGATGGCCTCGCCGTCGCGCTCCTCGGTGAAGGTGCCGAACAGCCGGTCCCACAGGATCAGGATGCCGCCGTAGTTGCGGTCCAGGCACCAGTCGTTCTGGCCGTGGTGCACGCGGTGGTTCGACGGCGAGCAGAACACCCGGTCGAACCAGCCCAGCTTGCCGACCTGCCGGGTGTGGACCCAGAACTGGTACAGCAGGTCGATCAGCCCGACGACGACGAACACCAGCGGCGGCACGCCGGCCAGCGCCAGCGGCAGGTAGAACAGCCAGCCGAACAGGTGGCCGGTGGCGGTCTGGCGCAGCGCGGTGCTGAGGTTGTACTCCTCGCTGCTGTGGTGCACCACGTGCGCCGCCCACAGGATGTTGACCTCGTGGCCCATGCGGTGCAGCCAGTAGTAGCAGAAGTCGTAGGCCAGCAGCGCGCCGACCCACACCCACGCCGAATCGGCCGGCAGCGGCCAGATCGCCGCGTGCTGCCAGACCAGCGTGTAGATGCCCAGCGCGGCCAGCTTGCTGAACGCGGCGACGAGCTGGCTCAGGATGCCCAGCGACAGGCTGCTGATGGTGTCGGCCGCCCGGTAGACCGGCTCGCCGCGCCGGCGCTCGACCGCGTACTCGGCCGCCATCATCGCCAGGAACACCGGCACGGCGTAGATGATCGGGTCGAGCATGGCGGGAAGATCAGGCGGGTCGGGCGCAGCGGTCGATCAGTCTATCGACGCATCGGCGGCGGTGGTGGACAGGGCTCTCCAGGCCGGCCCAGGCACACTGGCGGCCGTTGCCTCGAATCCTGCCATGCGCCCCACCCTCGTCTTCTCGCACGCCAACGGCTACCCCGCCGGCACCTACCG
This sequence comes from Burkholderiaceae bacterium, assembly GCA_016790515.1. Taxonomy (GTDB): domain Bacteria; phylum Pseudomonadota; class Gammaproteobacteria; order Burkholderiales; family Burkholderiaceae_C; genus Pseudaquabacterium. The sequence goes on from JAEUOY010000015.1 coordinate 39,831, forward strand.
GCAGCTGTTCGCGATCTGGCGCGCCGCCGGCTGGCGCGTGCTGGCGGTCGACAAGTTCGGCCACGACCCGCGCTACCCGGTCACCAGCAACTGGCCGCGGCTGCGCGACCAGCTGATCGACTTCGTAGCCGCCCAGTCGCCGCAGGGCGCCTGCCTGGTCGGCCATTCGCTGGGCGGGCTGCTGAGCCTGCTGGCCGCCTCGAAGCGGCCCGATCTGGCGCTGGGCGTCGTGATGCTCGATTCGCCGGTGGTCACCGGCTGGCGCGCCCACACCGTGCAGGTGCTCAAGCGCAGCCGGCTGATGCAGCGGCTGGGGCCGGGCAAGGTGTCGCAGACCCGCCGCCACGAATGGCCGTCGCGCCAGGCGGCGCTGGCGCACTACGCCGCGAAGTCGATCTTCGCCCGCTGGGCGCCGGGCATGCTGGCCGACTACATCGCCGCCGGCACTCGGCGCCTGGGCGGCAAGACCGTGCTGGCCTTCGACCGCGACATCGAGACCCGCATCTACAACACGCTGCCGCACCAGCTGGGCACGGTGCTGCGACGCCACCCGCTGCAATGCCCGGTGGGCTTCATCGCCGGCACCCGGTCGGCCGAGATCCGCCAGGGCGGGCTCGAGACGGCGCGGCGGCTGGCCGGCGAGCGCTTTGCCTGGGTCGACGGCACGCACCTGTACCCGATGGAGAAGCCGGCCGAGACCGCGGCCCGGGTGCTGGCGCTGCTGGCGACGATGAAGCCGGGCTGAACGCCGGGCGCGGCCGGCGCGGGCCACGACCGCGCCGCTGTGGAAATTACGGACGCCAGGCGGCGGGGCAAGGTGGATCATCGCTTACCCGAATGGAGGAAACCCGACATGGCCACTCCCGTCACTGCCGGCGCCGCCAGGCGCCCGGTCTACCAGTCGCTCTACGTCCAGGTCATCACGGCGATCGTGATCGGCATCGTGCTGGGCCATTTCTGGCCCGCCACCGGCGAGGCGATGAAGCCGCTGGGCGACGCCTTCATCAAGCTGATCAAGATGATCATCGCGCCGATCATCTTCTGCACCGTCGTCGTCGGCATCGCCGGCATGGAGGACATGAAGAAGGTCGGCAAGACCGGCGGGCTGGCGCTGCTGTACTTCGAGATCGTCAGCTCGCTGGCGCTGGTGGTCGGGCTGGTGATCGTCAATCTGGTGCAGCCGGGCCGCGGCATGCACATCGACGCCGCCTCGCTCGACACCAAGGCGATCGCCGCCTACACCGCGCCGGGCAAGATGGGCTCGACGACCGACTTCCTGCTGAACGTGATCCCCAGCAGCGTCGTCGATGCCTTCGCCAAGGGCGACATCCTGCAGGTGCTGCTGTTCTCGGTGATGTTCGGCTTCGCGCTGCATGCCTTCGGCGGCCGCGGCACGCTGGTGTTCGACTTCATCGAGAAGACCTCGCACGTGCTGTTCCGCATCGTCGGCTTCATCATGAAGGTGGCGCCGATCGGTGCCTTCGGCGCGATGGCCTTCACGATCGGCAAGTACGGCGTCGGCTCGCTGCTGAGCCTGGGCCAGCTGATGGCCACCTTCTACGCCACCTGCCTGATCTTCGTCTTCGTCGTGCTCGGCGCGATCGCCCGCTTCCACGGCTTCTCGGTCTGGCGCTTCATCAAGTACATCAAGGAAGAGCTGCTGATCGTGCTGGGCACCAGCAGCTCGGAGAGCGTGCTGCCGCGCATCATGGCCAAGCTCGAGAACCTGGGCGCCAGCAAGCCGGTGGTCGGCCTGGTGGTGCCCACCGGCTACTCGTTCAACCTCGACGGCACCTCGATCTACCTGACGATGGCCGCGGTGTTCATCGCCCAGGCCACCGACACGCCGATGACGCTGACGCAGCAGCTCACGCTGCTGGGCGTGCTGCTGCTGACCAGCAAGGGCGCGGCCGGCGTCACCGGCTCGGGCTTCATCGTGCTGGCGGCCACGCTCAGCGCGGTAGGCAACGTGCCGGTGGCCGGGCTGGCGCTGATCCTGGGCATCGACCGCTTCATGAGCGAGGCCCGCGCGCTGACCAACCTGGTGGGCAACGGCGTCGCCACGCTGGTCGTCGCCAAGTGGTGCGGCGAGCTCGACACCGACCGGATGCAGGCCCACCTGGCGCACGAGACGCCGGTCGAGGCCGACGAGCCCGAAGCGGTGCTCGACGCCAAGGACCAGCGCATGGCCGCCTGACGGCGCCTGCCGGCGGGCGCCAGCCCCCGGCAGATACGGGTGGTGGGGCCTCGGGGGCTCGGGTATAACGCCGCGCAGTCCCCTTGCCGAGTCCGCCCACGATGCAACCCACCCTGAAAGACCTGCTGGCCACCGGCGCCGCTGCCGCGCCGGCGATCTCTGCCCCCTCGCGCAGCCCGCTGAGCTTCGGCGCGCTGCGCCAGCTGATCGGCGACACGATCGCCCGGCTCAACGGCCTGGGCATCGGCCGCAACGACCGCGTGGCCATCGTGCTGGCCAACGGCCCCGAGATGGCCACCTGCTTCATGGCCTGCGCCAGCGGCGTGGCCAGCGCGCCGTTGAACCCGGCCTACCGCGCCGACGAGTTCGAGTTCTACCTGTCCGACCTGAACGCCAAGGCGCTGATCGTCGAGCAGGGCAGCGCCTCGCCGGCGATCGAGGTGGCACGGAAGCTCGGCGTGCGGCTGGTCGACCTGGTGGTGCCGGACGGCGCGCCGGCCGGGCTGTTCGTCCTGCAGCCGCGCGACGGCGGCGCCGCGGCGCCGTCTGCGGCAGCGGCGGCAGGCGGCTTCGCCCGGCCCGACGACGTGTCGATGGTGCTGCACACCTCGGGCACCACCTCGCGGCCGAAGATCGTGCCGCTGTCGCAGGCCAACCTGGCCGCGTCGGCGAGCAACATCCGCAACACGCTGCGGTTCAGCGCCCAGGACTGCGGGCTGAACATCATGCCGCTGTTCCACATCCACGGCCTGATCGCCGGCGTGCTGGCGCCGCTGGCCGCCGGTTCGCAGGTGTTCTGCACCCCGGGCTTCAACGCGCTGAAGTTCTTCGCCTGGATGGACGAGGCCCACCCCACCTGGTACACCGCGGTGCCGACGATGCACCAGGCGATCGTCTCGCGGGCGCCCAAGAACACCGAGATCATCGAGCGCAACCCGCTGCGCTTCCTGCGCTCGTCGTCGTCGTCGATGCCGCCGCAGGTGATCAAGGAGCTCGAGGACATCTTCCACGCCCCGCTGATCGAGGCCTACGGCATGACCGAGGCCACCCACCAGATGGCCAGCAACCCGCTGCCGCCGGCGGTGCGCAAGCCCGGCACGGTGGGCCTGGCCGCCGGCCCCGAGGTGGCGATCATGGCCGCCGACGGCACGCTGCTGCCGCGCGGCAGCGGCGTGGAGAACACCGGCGAGATCGTGATCCGCGGCGCCAACGTGACCGCCGGCTACGAAAGCAACCCGAAGGCCAACGAAGAGGGCTTCCGCAACGGCTGGTTCCGCACCGGCGACCAGGGGGTGATGGACGCCGACGGCTACATCAGCATCACCGGGCGGCTGAAGGAGATCATCAACCGCGGCGGCGAGAAGGTCAGCCCGCGCGAGGTCGACGAGATCCTGATGGACCACCCGGCGGTGGCCCAGGTGGTCTGCTTCGGCATGCCGCACCCGAAGCTGGGCGAGGAAGTGGCCGCGGTGGTGGTGCTGCGCGAAGGCCGGCAGGCGAGCGAGCGCGAGCTGCAGACCTTCGTCGGCAGCCGCGCGGCCGACTACAAGGTGCCGAAGAAGATCCTGTTCATGGACGAGATCCCCAAGGGCGCCACCGGCAAGCTGCAGCGCATAGGGCTGGCGCAGAAGCTCGGCCTCGGCTGATTCGACGCCCGCGTCGATTCAGCCAATGCTGAATCGACATTCAAGCCGATCTGAATTGACCGGCCCGTGCCGGTTTCCCAAAATGGTTCGATACGCCCACCGCGGGGCGCCGATGTCGCGGTTCCAACAGGAGACAAGTCATGTCGTTGAGGATCAAGGCGCTGGGCTGCGCCGCGCTGTCCGTTTTCGGGCTCTTCGCTGCCGCCGGCTCGGCGCTCGCCGCCTGGGAGCCGAGCAAGCCGGTCGAGTTCGTCGTGCCGGCCGGCACCGGCGGCGGCGCCGACCAGATGGCGCGCTTCATCCAGGGCGTGGTCGCCAAGCACAAGCTGATGGCGCAACCGATCATCGTCGTCAACAAGAGCGGCGGCGCCGGCGCCGAAGGCTTCCTCGACGTCAAGGGCGACAAGGGCAACGCGCACAAGATCGTCATCACGCTGTCGAACCTGTTCACCACGCCGCTGGCCACCGCCGTGCCGTTCAACTGGCGCGACCTGACACCGGTGCAGATGCTGGCGCTCGACCAGTTCGTGCTGTGGGTCAACGCCGACTCGCCGTACAAGACCGCGAAGGACTACCTCGACGCGGTGAAGGCCGGCGCGCCCAACAGCTTCAAGATGGGCGGCACCGGCTCCAAGCAGGAAGACCAGATCATCACCGTGATGATCGAGAAGGCGGCCGGCAAGAAGATCACCTACATCCCGTTCAAGGGCGGCGGCGACGTTGCGGTGCAGCTGGTCGGCAACCACGTGACCTCGTCGGTGAACAACCCGATCGAGGCCGAATCGCACTGGCGCGCCGGCAAGCTGCGGCCGCTGTGCGTGATGGACAAGGCGCAGATGCCCTACAAGACCAAGCTGACCGCGACCCAGGGCTGGGCCGACATCCCGACCTGCGCCTCGGCAGGCCTGCCGGTCGACTACCTGATGCTGCGCGGCATCTTCATGCCGCCGGGCGTGGCACCCGACCAGGTCGCGTTCTACCTCGACCTGTTCAAGAAGCTGCGCGCGCTGCCCGAGTGGAAGGAGTTCATGGACAAGGGGGCCTTCAACACCGCCTCGCTGACCGGGCAGGAATACTTCGACTGGCTGGGCCGCAACGAGCAGCTGCACCGCGAGCTGATGCGCGACGCCGGCTTCCTGGCCAAGTGAACGAGTGAACGCTGCAGACCAGGCGCCCACCATGTCCGGCCCCCTCGACGACACCTTCGACGACACCCGCGACGACACGTCGACCGACCTGCGCAACCGCGGCCCCGAGCTGGCCGTGGCGGCGCTGCTGTTCGCGATCGCGATGGCGGTGATCACCGACAGCCTGCGCGTGGGCATCGGCTGGGCCGACGACGGCCCGCGCGCCGGCTACTTCCCGTTCTACGTCGGGCTGCTGCTGGCGCTGTCCAGCGGCTGGGTGCTGGTCACGCAGATGCGGCGCTGGCGCGGCGACAGCGCGAGCTTCGCCAGCCGCCAGCAGATCGGCCTGGTGGTGCAGGTGCTGGTGCCGATGCTGATCTACGTGGCGCTGATCTTCGCGATCGGCATCTACGTCGCCTCGGCGCTGCTGATCGCCTATTTCATGCTGCGCCACGGCCGCTACAAGGCGCGGCTGGCGCTGCCGGTGGCGGTGGCCGTGCCGCTGGCGTTCTTCGCGGTGTTCGAGCGCTGGTTCCTGGTGCCCCTGCCCAAGGGCCCGATCGAGCGGCTGCTCGGGCTGTAGGCGGCGGCGATGGAAGAGCTCGGCAACCTGGCCCACGGCTTCGGCGTGGCGCTGACGCTGCCCAACCTCGGCTTCATGCTGATCGGCATCACGCTGGGCGTGCTGATCGGCGTGCTGCCGGGTCTGGGCGGCGCCAACGGCATCGCGATCCTGCTGCCGCTGACCTTCAGCATGAACCCGACCTCGGCGATCATCATGCTCAGCTGCATCTACTGGGGTGCGCTGTTCGGCGGGGCGATCACCTCGATCCTGTTCAACATCCCGGGCGAGCCCTGGAGCGTGGCCACCACCTTCGACGGCTACCCGATGGCCCAGCAGGGCAAGGCGGCGCAGGCGCTGACGGCGGCCTTCACCAGCTCGTTCATCGGTGCGCTGTTCGCGGTGCTGCTGATCAGCTTCACCGCCCCGCTGCTGGCGAAGTTCGCGCTGAAGTTCGGCCCGGCCGAGTTCTTCGCGGTGCAGATGCTGACCTTCGCCAGCTTCGTCGGCATGAGCAAGGAGCCGCCGGCCAAGACGCTGGCGGCGATGATGCTGGGCTTCGCGCTGGCCGCCGTCGGCATGGACAGCGTGACCGGCACGCTGCGCATGACCTACGGCGTGCCCGAGCTGCTGAAGGGCTTCGACTTCCTGATCGCGGTGATCGGCCTGTTCGGCATCGGCGAGATCCTGCTGACGATGGAGGAGGGCCTGGCCTTCAAGGGCAAGAGCGCGCGCATCAGCAGCCGCGCGGTCTGGGACACCTGGACCGACATCTTCAAGTACTGGAAGACCTTCCTGCGCGCCACCGCGATCGGCTGCTGGATGGGCATCACGCCGGGCGGCGCGACGCCAGCCTCGTTCATGAGCTACGGCATGGCCAGGCGGCTGTCCAGGCACCCCGATCGCTTCGGCAAGGGCGAGATCCAGGGCGTGATCGCGCCCGAGACCGCGGCGCATGCCGCCGGCACCTCGGCGCTGCTGCCGATGCTCACGCTGGGCATCCCCGGCTCGCCGACCGCCGCGGTGCTGCTGGGCGGCCTGCTGATCTGGGGCCTGCAGCCCGGGCCGATGCTGTTCGTCGAGCAGAAGGACTTCGTCTGGGGCCTGATCGCCAGCATGTACCTGGGCAACATCGTCGGCCTGATCGTCGTGCTGACCACCGTGCCCTGGTGGGCGGCGATCCTGCGCATCCCGTTCTCGGTGATCGCGCCGGTGATCATCGTGATCTGCGCGATCGGCGCCTACACCGTGCACAGTTCGATGTTCGACGTCGTGCTGATGATGGTCTTCGGCGTGCTGGGCTACCTGTTCAAGAAGCTGAAGTACCCGCTGGCGCCGCTGGTGCTGGCGCTGGTGCTGGGCGACATGGCCGAGGCCAGCTTCCGCCAGGCGATGCTGCTGAGCCAGGGCAGCCTGTCGATCTTCTGGGCCAACCCGCTGGTCGGCAGCATCGTCGGCCTGGCGCTGCTGATGCTGCTGTGGCCGCTGGTCGGCATGTTCAGGCGCAATGTGCTGAGGCGCGAAGGCGGTGCCTTCGGCCGGGTGTGAGGAGGGACAGCCCATGAAATTCGCCGTGGTCGGCGCCGGCGCCATCGGCGGCTACCTGGGTACGAAACTGGCCCGCGCCGGCGAGGAGGTGACCTTCATCGCCCGCAACCGCAACCTGGCGGCGATCAACACGCACGGTTTCAGGCTGATCCTCGAGGACGGCCGCGAGGAGCATGCGCCGACCGCCCGCGCGGTGCAGAAGATGGCCGACGCCGGGCCGCAGGACGTGGTGCTGCTGACCGTCAAGGCGCACCAGGTCGGCGACCTGCTGCCCGAGCTGCGGGACCTGTTCGGCCCGCAGACGATGGTCGTCACGATGATCAACGGCATCCCCTGGTGGTATTTCCACCGGCTGGGCGGCGAGTTCGACGGCCGCGGCCTGGCCAGCGTCGACCCGGGCGGCCGGATCGCCTCCCACATCGAGCCCGAGCGGCTGATCGGCAGCGTGGTCTACCCGGCCGCCGAGCTGGTCGAGCCCGGCGTCGTGCGGGTGATCGAGGGCAACCGCTTCACGATCGGCGAACCGAACGGCGAGCGCAGCGAGCGCATCGAGGCGCTGTCGGCCGCGCTGATCCGCGCCGGCTTCAAGGCGCCGGTGTCCAAGGACATCCGCAGCGAGATCTGGATCAAGCTGTGGGGCAACCTGAGCTTCAACCCGATCTCGGCGCTGACCCATGCGACGCTCGAGGACATCTGCCGCTTCCCGCCGTCGCGCGCGCTGGCCGCGGCGATGATGGCCGAGGCCCAGGCGGTGGCCGAGAAGCTCGGCGTGCAGTTCAAGATCTCGCTCGACAAGCGCATCGCCGGCGCCGAGGCCGTGGGCGCGCACAAGACCTCGATGCTGCAGGACGTCGAGGCCGGCCGCGCGCTCGAGATCGAGGCGCTGGTCGGCTCGGTGGTCGAGCTGGGCTGCATCACCGGCATCGCCACGCCGGCGATCAACGCGATCTATGCGGCAGTCAAGCTGCTGGCGCACACGCTGGCCAGCCGGCAGGGCCGGCTGCGGGTGGAACCCAGCTGACCCGCAGCCGCGCGCCCTGGAGGCGCCGGCCGGCAGCCGACCGGGGCCTTCGCTGACGGCCGCCGGCGCGGCGCCGCGCGATGATGTCGGGCCCGATGACCGCCGTTGACCCTTCCCGCCCGCCGCCGGTCGACGCTGCCCCAGCGGCGAGGCGCCGGCGCTGGCGGCTGGCGCTCCTGCTGGTGGTGGCCTTGGGCGCCGCCGGGCTGGCGATCGGCGAGGGCCTGGGCTGGCCCTTCCTGGCCGGCCCGCTCGAACGCATGGCCTCGCGGGCGCTGGGGCGGCCGGTGCAGATGCGCGCCGACGACTCGCCCGGCGCAGCGCCGTCCAGCCCTTGGCGGCTGCGTTTCATTGGCGGGCTGCGCCTGTCGACGCCGCGGCTGTTCATCGCCGCACCGGATTGGAGCAGCGCCCCGCACCTGCTGCTGGCGCACGACGTGCAGCTGGAACTGCGCTACCGCGACCTCTGGCGCGCACGCCGGGGTGAGTTGCTGCGCGTGCACCGGCTGCAGGCGGCCCGCCTGGACGCCCGGCTCGAGCGGCGCACCGACAGCCGCGCGTCGTGGCAGTTCGACACCGCAACGCCGCCGGGCCACCTGACCCAGGATCCGCATGTGCCGGTCTTCGAATGGCTGCAGGTCGCGTCGGGCCGCGTGACGCTGCACGACGAGCCCTCGGCGATTGCCCTTGCGGCCGAGCTGACGCTGGTCGAAGGGGTCGCTAGCGAATCCTCCGCCGCGGGCCTGAAGCTGCACGCCAGCGGCAGTTTCCGTCAGACGCCGCTGCGCCTGACGCTGACCTCGGCCGGCCTGCTGCCCTGGGTGGCGCCGTCGGACAGGTCGGCGGCGGTACCGCTGACGCTGACGCTCGTGGTCGGCCGTTCGAGCCTGGATTTCCAGGGCACCGCGCAGGACGCGCGGCACCTGGCGGGCCTGCGCGGCCGCTACCAGTTGCGCGGGCCGTCGCTGGCCGCGGTTGGCGATCCGCTGGGCGTGACCCTGCCGACCACCGGCGCGTTCCGCACCGTCGGGCGCCTGGTCAAGCAGGGCCCGGCCTGGCAGGTGCTGGTCGACGACGCCACCGTCGGCAGCAGCCAGCTGAACGGCGCCTTCAGCTACGCCCCGGGCACCCGGGTACCGCTGCTGGCCGGCCGGCTGGGCGGGCGGCGGCTGATGCTGGTCGACCTGGCACCGACGATCGGCGCCGAAGCGGCGTCCAGGCCGGCGACCGGCCGAGCGCGCAAGCTGCTGCCCGACAAGCCCTTCGACCTGGCCGCGCTGCGGTCGATGGATGCGAACGTGCAGATCGCCATCGACGAAGTCGACCTGAACCATCCGCGCCTGCGGCCGCTGCGGCCGCTGAAAGGCCACCTGGCGCTGACCGGCGGCGTGCTGCGGCTGCAGGACCTGGACGCGCGCACAGCCCAGGGACGGCTGCGCGGCGACCTGCAGCTCGACGGTCGCGGCGACGAGGCGCTGTGGCGGGCGCAACTGGCCTGGCATGGCGTGCAGCTCGAGCAGTGGATCGCGCAGCCGCGCGACAAGGGCGGGCCGCCTTTCATCGCCGGCCGGCTGCAGGGCCAGGCCGACGTCAGCGGCCACGGCCGCTCGACGGCTGCGATCCTGGCCAGCCTGTCGGGCCCGCTGCGCACCGAGCTGCGCCGCGGCGCGGTGTCGCACCTGGCGATCGAGGCCGCCGGCCTCGACCTGGCCGAAGGCCTGGGGATCATGCTCAAGGGCGACGACGCGCTGCAGGTGCAGTGCGCGGTGGCCTCGCTGCAGGCCGAGAACGGCGTGCTGCGGCCGAAGCTGATGGTGCTGGACACCGCCGATTCGACGATCTGGGTCGACGGCTCGCTGTCGCTGGCCACCGAGACGATGGACCTGCGCGCCGTGGTGACGCCCAAGGACTTCAGCCCGCTGACGCTGCGCGCACCGCTGACCGTGCGCGGCCCGTTCACCGCGCCGGTGGTGTCGGTGGACAAGCGCGTGGCCGGCGCCAAGCTCGCGGCCTCGGTGCTGCTGGCCTTCGTCAACCCGCTGGCCGCGCTGATTCCGCTGGTCGACCCGGGCGACAGCGACGAGGCCCGCCAGGCCGCCAGCGGCTGCCAGGCGCTGGTGCAGCGCGCGAAGTCGAAGCGGCCCGCGCCGGACGGAGCAAAGAATCCTGCCGACCGGCGCTGAGCGACGGCGCGGTCAGCCGTAGCTGTTGACCAGGCTGCCGATGCCTTCGATCAGCACCTCGACGGTGGTGCCCGGCTTCATCGGCAGTACGCCCAGCGAGGTGCCGCAGAGGATCACGTCGCCGGGCTCCAGCGTCAGGTCCTGCGAGATGCGCGAGACGAGCTCGGCCGGGCTGAAGAACATGTCGGCCAGCGGGTAGTTCTGCCGCTCGCGCCCGCCCACCAGCGTGCGCAGCACCGCTGCGGCCGGGTCGAACGCGGTTTCGATCACCGGGCCCAGCGGGCAGAAGCCATCGAAGCTCTTGGCGCGGGTCCATTGCGGGAACGACGGGTCCCGCTGCAGCAGTTCGATCGCCGTGACGTCGTTGGCCATCGTGTAGCCGAAGATGTGCGCCGCGGCCTCGGAGCGCGGCACCGCGCGGGCCTGCCGGCCGATCACCACCGCCAGTTCGCCCTCGTAGGCGACGCGGCCGTCGTACGACGCCGGCTGCGGGATGCCCTGACGCGCGCCAATCACGCTGCCGGGCGACTTCAGGAAGTACAGCGGCTCGGCCGGCGTGGCCCAGCCGTTCTTCTCGGCCGCGGCGCGGAAGTTGTTCCACAGCCCGACGATCTTGCCGGGCCGGCAAGGCGCGAGGACCTCGACCTCGGCCAGCGCCAGGCTGGCGCCGGTGTCCCGGGGGGCGTCGAACATCGAGCCCTCGTGCACCCATACCCGCTCGCCGTCGAGCACCCCGAAGCCCTCGGCGCCACGGTGCCGGAAACGCAGCCACTTCATCCCTGCTCCTCCTGGTGGATGCGGCGATTGTTGCCGCCCGCGCGCCGGCCGCGCCGGACCCCACCCGTATACTCGCGCTTTACCACCTGAGCATTCCTGCGATCCGCCAGCAACTCGCCAGCGGCGGCGCCCAGGGTGCTGCACGACATGACCAAGTACGTCTTCGTCACCGGCGGCGTGGTGTCCTCGCTGGGCAAGGGCATTGCCTCGGCGTCGCTGGCCGCGATCCTCGAATCGCGCGGCCTCAAAGTCACCCTGATCAAGCTGGATCCCTACCTCAACGTCGATCCGGGCACGATGAGCCCGTTCCAGCACGGCGAGGTCTTCGTCACCGACGACGGCGCCGAGACCGACCTTGACCTCGGCCACTACGAGCGCTTCATTACCACGCGGATGAAGCGCAGCAACAACTTCACCTCGGGCCAGATCTACAAGAGCGTGCTCGAGAAGGAGCGCCGCGGCGATTACCTCGGCAAGACGGTGCAGGTGATCCCGCATGTCACCAACGAGATCCAGGAATTCATCAAGCGCGGCGCCGCCGACGTCGACGTGGCCATCGTCGAGATCGGCGGCACCGTCGGCGACATCGAATCGCTGCCCTTCCTCGAGGCGGTGCGGCAGATGAGCCTGAAGCTCGGGCCGACCAGCACCGCGTTCGTGCACCTGACCTACGTGCCCTGGATCGCCGCCGCCGGCGAGCTGAAGACCAAGCCGACCCAGCACACGGTGCAGAAGCTGCGCGAGATCGGCATCCAGCCCGACGTGCTGCTGTGCCGCGCCGACCGCGAGGTGCCGGCCGAGGAGCGCGAGAAGATCTCGCTGTTCACCAACGTGGTTCCGCACGGCGTGATCAGCATGTGGGACGTCGACACGATCTACAAGGTGCCGCGGCTGCTGCACGAGCAGGGGCTGGACGAGCAGCTGTGCATGAAACTGCAGCTGCTGACCAAGGCGGCCAACCTGACGCGCTGGGACCGCCTGGTCGACGAGGTGCTGCACCCGAAGCACGAGGTGACGATCGCGATGTGCGGCAAGTACACCGACCTGTCGGACTCGTACAAGTCGCTCAACGAGGCGCTGCGCCACGCCGGCATCCACCACCATGCGCGGGTCAGGATCGAATACGTCGACGCCGAGACGCTGGGCGCCGACAACGCCGGCCAGCTGTCCCGGTACGACGCGATCCTGGTGCCCGGCGGCTTCGGCAAGCGCGGCATCGAGGGCAAGATCGTCGCCGCGCAGTACGCCCGCGAGCACCGGCTGCCCTACCTGGGCATCTGCCTGGGCATGCAGGTGGCGACGATCGAGTTCGCGCGCCATGTCGCCGGGCTGGCCGACGCCAACTCGACCGAGTTCGAGCCGGCCACGCCGCACCCGGTGATCGCGCTGATCGACGAATGGCAGGACCGCGACGGCACGATCCAGAAGCGCGACGCGCTCAGCGACCTCGGCGGCACGATGCGCCTGGGCGCGCAGAGCTCCGATGTCAAGCCCGGCACGCTGGCCTTCCAGATCTACGGCGCGGTGGTCACCGAGCGCCACCGCCACCGCTACGAGGCCAACGAGAAATACCTCGATGCGCTGCAGAAGGCCGGCCTGGTGGTCTCGGCAATCACCCAGCGCGAGAAGCTGACCGAGATCGTCGAGCTGCCGCAGACCGTGCACCCCTGGTTCGTCGGCGTGCAGTTCCACCCCGAATTCAAGAGCACGCCCTGGGACGGCCACCCGCTGTTCATCAGCTACATCCAGGCCGCTCTGGCGCACAAGGCGCAGGCCGCCGCGCTGCCGCAGGCCGCCTGAACGACAGGAACCGCCATGCAACTCTGCGGCTTCGAGGTCGGACTCGACCGACCGTTCTTCCTGATCGCCGGGCCCTGCGTGGTCGAGTCGCTGCAACTGCAGATCGACGTCGCCGGCCGGCTGAAGGAGATCACCGGCCAGCTCGGCATCCCCTTCGTCTTCAAGTCGAGCTACGACAAGGCCAACCGCTCGAGCGGCTCGAGCTTCCGCGGCCCGGGCATGGACGCCGGGCTCGAGATCCTGGCCCAGGTCAAGCGCCAGCTCGGCGTGCCGGTGCTGACCGACGTGCACGGCGAGGCCGAGATCGCGGCGGTGGCGGCGGTGGTCGACGTGCTGCAGACGCCGGCCTTCCTGTGCCGGCAGACCGACTTCATCCACGCGGTGGCCAGGAGCGGCAAGCCGGTGAACATCAAGAAGGGCCAGTTCCTCGCGCCGCACGACATGAAGAACGTGATCGCCAAGGCCCGCGACGCGGCGCGCGAGGCGGGCCTGAGCGAAGACCGCTTCATGGCCTGCGAGCGCGGCGCGAGCTTCGGCTACAACAACCTGGTCTCCGACATGCGGTCGCTCGCCATCATGCGCGAGACCGGCGCGCCGGTGGTCTTCGACGTGACCCACTCGGTGCAGCTGCCCGGCGGCCAGGGCACCAGCTCGGGTGGCCAGCGCGAGTTCGTGCCGGTGCTGGCGCGCGCCGGCGTCGCGGTCGGCGTCGCCGGGCTGTTCATGGAGACGCACCCCGACCCGGCCAAGGCGCTTTCAGACGGGCCGAACGCGGTGCCGTTGAAGCACATGCAGGCCTTGCTGGAGCAGCTGGTCGCGCTCGACCGCGTCGTCAAGGCCCAGCCTTTGCTGGAAAACGACTTCTCCTGCTGAGCATGGCGGCCTACATCATCGCCGACGTCACGGTGACCGACGCCGAGAAGATGGCGGCCTACCGCGTCTGGTCGAGCCGCGCGATGCAGGAGTTCGGCGCCGAGATCCTGGTGCGCGGCGGCGAGGTCGAGGTGCTCGAGGGCCCCTGGACCCCCGGCCGTCTGGTGGTGCTGAAGTTCCCCGACCGGGCGACCGCCAGGGCCTTCTACGACAGCGCCACCTACACCCACGCCCGCACGCTGCGCGAAGGCGCCGGCGTGATGCGCCTGGTGGTCGTCGACGGCGTGAGTTGATGCACGCCGGTAACCGCCGCACGGCACACTGACCCCCCTTTCACCCACGGAGACCATCCCCATGAGCGCCATCGTCGACATCGTCGGCCGCGAGATCCTCGACAGCCGAGGCAACCCCACCGTCGAGTGCGACGTGCTGCTGGAGAGCGGCACGATGGGCCGCGCGGCCGTGCCCTCGGGCGCGTCCACCGGCAGCCGCGAGGCGATCGAGCTGCGCGACGGCGACAAGTCCCGCTACCTCGGCAAGGGCGTGCTGAAGGCGGTCGAGCACGTCAACACCGAGATCAGCGAAGCGGTGCTGGGGCTCGATGCGGCCGAGCAGGCCTTCCTCGACAAGACGCTGATCGACCTCGACGGCACCGACAACAAGAGCCGTCTCGGCGCCAACGCGACACTGGCCGTCAGCATGGCGGTGGCCCGCGCGGCGGCCGAGGAATCGGGGCTGCCGCTGTACCGCTACTTCGGCGGCTCGGGCGGCATGAGCCTGCCGGTGCCGATGATGAACGTGATCAATGGCGGCGCGCACGCCAACAACAGCCTGGACCTGCAGGAGTTCATGATCATCCCGGTCGGCGCGCCGAGCTTTCGCGAGGCGGTGCGCTGGGGGGCGGAGACGTTCCATGCCCTGAAGAAGATTCTTCACGACCAGCACATCAGCACCGCCGTCGGCGACGAAGGGGGCTTCGCCCCCAGCGTCGCCAGCCATGAGGCGGCCATCCAGATGATCCTCGACGCGATCGACAAGGCCGGCTACACGCCCGGCGAGCAGATCGCGATCGGCCTGGACTGTGCTGCCAGCGAGTTCTACAAGGACGGCCAGTACGTGCTCGAAGGCGAAGGCGGCCTGAAGCTGTCGGCCGAAGGCTGGACCGACATGCTGGCGACCTGGGTCGACAAGTATCCGATTATCAGCATCGAGGACGGCATGCACGAAGGCGACTGGGCCGGCTGGAAGCACCTGGCCGATCGGCTCGGCAAGAAGGTGCAGCTGGTCGGCGACGACCTGTTCGTCACCAACACCAGGATCCTGAAGGACGGCATCGCCAAGGGCGTGGCCAACTCGATCCTGATCAAGATCAACCAGATCGGCACCTTGACCGAGACCTTCGCCGCGATCGAGATGGCCAAGCGCGCCGGCTGGACCGCGGTGATCAGCCACCGCTCGGGCGAGACCGAGGACTCGACGATCGCCGACATCGCGGTGGGCACCAACGCCGGCCAGATCAAGACCGGCTCGATGAGCCGCAGCGACCGCATCGCCAAGTACAACCAGCTGCTGCGCATCGAGGAAGACCTGGGCGACGTCGCCAGCTACCCCGGCCGCGGCGCGTTCTACAACCTGCGCTGACCGCAGGGCCTGCCGGCCGATGCGCCCCGTCACCATCGCGCTGCTGCTGTTGCTGGGCGCCGTGCACTACCAGCTGTGGCTGGGCGACGGCGGCGTGCCCGAGGTGCGGCGGCTGCAGGCGCAACTGGCCGAAAGGCAGCGCGCCAACGCCGAACGGCGCGAGACCAACCGGCGCCTGGTGGCCGAGGTCGAGGACCTGCGCCAGGGCCTGGAGATGGTCGAGGAGCGCGCCCGCGCCGACCTGGGCATGGTCAGGCCCGACGAGATCCTGGTGCAGTACGCGCCGCGGCGCTGAACCTGCCCGCGGCGCGCGAGGCGCGTCCCCGCTGCGATGAGCAACTTCCTGTCCGCCACCGCCCCGCTGCTCGCGCCCGCCTTCAGCCTGGCCGGCAGCGCGATCACCTGGCTGGAGATCGTCGCGGTCGTGCTGTCGGTGTGGATGGTGCTGTGCAATTTCCGCGTCGACCCGCTGGGCTGGCCGCTGGCGATCCTCAGTTCGGCGCTGTACGCGCTGCTGTTCGTGCACAGCAGGCTCTACGGCGAGGCGGCGCTGCAGGGGGTGTTCATCACGCTCGGCGCCTGGGGCTGGTGGCAGTGGCTGCGCGGCACCACGCGCGAAGGCGAACCGCTGCCGGTGCGCACGCTCGAGGCGCGCCAGCGCTGGGCCGCGGTCGCGGTGACGGCGGTCGGCTGGCCGCTGCTGGGCTGGCTGCTGTCGCGCATCACCGACAGCGACGTGCCCTATCTCGACGCGCTGCCCACCGTCGGCAGCCTGGTCGGCCAGTACCTGCTGGCGCGCAAGTGGCTCGAGAACTGGCCGGCCTGGGTCGCGGTGAACCTGGTCAGCATCGTGCTTTTCGCGACCAAGGGGCTGTGGCTGACCGTAGGCCTGTACGCGCTGTTCGCGGTGCTGGCCGTGGTCGGCTGGCGGGCCTGGGCGGCCTTGCTGCCGCGCCCGGCCGCGGTGTCGCATGGCTGAGGCGCTGCGCATCGCGATCGTCGGCGCCGAAAGCACCGGCAAGACCTGGCTCGCACAGGCGCTGGCCCAACGGCTCGCCGAACTGACCGGCCTGCGCTGCACCGCGGTGCACGAGTGGCTGCGGATCTGGTGCGAACGCGAAGGCCGCACGCCGCGGCCCGACGAGCAGCCGGCCATCGCCCGGGCCCAGCAGGCGCTGATCGACGCGGCCGCGGCGCGCCACGACCTGGTGATCTGCGACACCACGCCGCTGATGACCGCGGTCTACAGCGACCTGCTGTTCGACGACCGCAGCCTGCACGCCTACGCCGTCGAGCAGCAGCGCCGCTGCCGGCTGACGCTGCTGACCGCGCTGGACCTCGCCTGGGAACCCGACGGCCTGCAGCGCGACGGCCCGCAGGTGCGCGCGCCGGTCGACGACCGGGTGCGCGCGCTGCTGACCGGCCATGGCCTGCCCTGGTCGCTGGTCGCCGGGCTCGGCGCTGCGAGGCTGGAGGCGGCGCTGGACGCGGTGACGCCGTTGCTGCGCGGCCGCAGCCTGGCCGGCGACGGCCTGTTCACCCGGCTGGCCGAGCGCGACGAGGCCGCGCGGGCTCAGGCCGCCGCCTGGCGCTGGGTCTGCGAGGACTGCGACGTGGCCGATTGCGAACATGCCGCGCTCAGGCTGCGCGGGTAGCGCGCCTCACCAGGCGTCGACGAAGGCCCGCTTCTTGCCGCTGCGCGGCGCCGGCGCCGGCATCGAGCGCAGCCCGGCGAGGATCCAGTCGCGGGTGGCCGCCGGGTCGATCACGTTGTCGATCTCGAACAGCGACGCGGTGTTCAGCGCCTTGCCGCGCTCGTAGGCCTCGGCAACCAGCGATTCGTACAGTGCCAGCCGCTCGGCCGGGTCGGCGATCGCCTGCAGCTCCTTGCGGCGGCCGAGCTTGACCTGGCCTTCCAGCCCCATGCCGCCGAACTCGCCGGTCGGCCAGGCGATCGTGAACACCGAGGCGTGGAAGCTGCCGCCGGCCATGCCCAGCGCGCCCAGGCCGTAGCCCTTGCGGATCACCACCGTGAAGGTCGGCACGCCGACGTTGGCGCCGACCAGGTAGGTGCGGCAGCAGTGGCGCACCAGCGCGGTCTTCTCGTGCTCGGGGCCGACCATGTTGCCCGGCGTGTCGCACAGGAAGATCAGCGGCAGGTCGTGGGCGTCGCACAGCTGCATGAAGCGCGAGGCCTTGTCGGCGGCCGGGCTGTCGATCGCGCCGGCCAGGTGCGCCGGGTTGTTGGCAACGACGCCGAAGGGCCGGCCCTCGATGCGCACCAGCGCGGTGATCATGCCGGCGCCGAAGCCCTTGCGGATCTCGAGCACCGAGCCGGTGTCGGCCAGCCCGCCGATGACCCGGCGCATGTCGTAGGCACGCAGCCGGTTCGGCGGCACGACATGGCGCAGCGCGAGCGGGTCGGCGCAGTCCCAGTCGGCCACCGCGCCCTGGAAGTACGACAGGTACTGGCGCGCGACCCGCACCGCCTCGACCTCGTCGGCCACGGCGATGTCGACGACGCCGTTGGGCACCTGCACCGCCATCGGCCCGACCTCCTCGGGCCGGTAGACGCCCAGGCCGCCGCCTTCGATCATCGCCGGGCCGCCCATGCCGATCGACGAACCGGCGGTGGCGATCACCACGTCGCAGCAGCCCAGCAGCACCGCGTTGCCGGCGAAGCAGCGGCCCGAGGCGATACCGACCAGCGGCACCAGCCCCGACAGCCGCGCGAAGCGGTGGAAGGTGTCGAGCTGCAGGCTGCCGACAGCGACCGAATCGGTGTCGCTGCCGCGGCCGCCGCCGCCTTCGGCGAACAGCAGCAGCGGCAGCCGCCACTGCTCGGCCAGCCTGAAGATGCGGTCCTTCTTCTCGTGGCCCTTGCGGCCCTGGGTGCCGGCCATCACCGTGTAGTCGTAGGCCACCACCGCGACGCGGGCGCGCTCGTCGGCGAAACGGTCGCCGTTGACCCGCGCCAGCCCGGTGATCACCGAATCGGCCTGCGTCGTCTCGATCAGCGTGGCCAGCGGCACCGTGCGGCGGCGGGCGGCGACCGCCAGGCCGCCGTATTCGTGGAAGCTGCCTTCGTCGACCAGCGCGGCGATGTTCTCGCGCGCGGTGCGCTGGCCGGTCCGGCGCCGGCGCGCGACGGCGTCGGGGCGGTTCTCGTCGAGCAGCCTGGCCTGGCGCGCCAGCACCTCGGCCAGGTCGGGGCGGATCGCATCGAGGTCCGGCGCAGCCTGCGCCTGGGCGGTGGCGCCGTCGTCGTCGGCCGGCTCGATGAAGGCCAATGGGTGGTCTTCGTGGACGGTGTCGCCGACCGCCACCGTCAGCGCCTGCAGCCGGCCGCCCAGCGGCGCGGCGACGACATGCTGCATCTTCATCGCCTCCATCACCAGCAGCTGCTGGCCGGCGCGCACGCGATCGCCCTCGCGGACCTCGATGGCGACCACCGTGCCCAGC
Organism: Burkholderiaceae bacterium; assembly: GCA_016790515.1. Taxonomy (GTDB): domain Bacteria; phylum Pseudomonadota; class Gammaproteobacteria; order Burkholderiales; family Burkholderiaceae_C; genus Pseudaquabacterium. Next base: position 58,668 of record JAEUOY010000015.1, read on the forward strand.
ATCGGCGCGCGCACCGGCTGGGTGCCGGGCGGACTCTCGGGGTGTGGATCGGCGACCGGATCGTCGGCCGGCGCCGCCGGCACCGGCGCACGCCGGCCATGGTCCAGCACCGCCAGCGGGTCGGCGGCGTCGACCCTGGCACCGGCCAGTCGTGCCGACGGCGCGGTGGCGGCGACCGCGAAGTGCAGCGCCGGTACCGGCGTCGCCGCATCGGCGACCAGCGCGGCGATGTGTTCGTCGACGAAGCGGGTGTGCACCGCGTTGGCCTGCACCGCCGGATGGCGCAGCAGTGCCTGCAGGAAGCCGATGTTGGTCGCGGCGCCGGCGATGCGGAACTCGGCCAGCGCCCGCGCCGCCTTGCGCATCAGCGCCGGCAGGTCGCCGTCGGCGCTGTGCACGATCAGCTTGGCGATCAGCGAATCGAAGCGTGCGCTGGTGCGGTAGCCGGCGTAGCCGTAGCCGTCGACGCGAACGCCCGGGCCGCTGGGCGGCTCGTAGGCCGACAGCTGGCCGCCGGCCGGCCGCGCGCTGCCGTCGGCGGCCATCGTTTCCAGGTTGATGCGCGCCTGCAGCGCCAGCCCACGCGGCGGCGGCACGCGGTCCTGGGTCAGCGCCAAGTCGGCCAGCGTCGCACCGTCGGCGATGCGCAGCTGCAGCGCGACCAGGTCGAGCCCGGTCACCGCCTCGGTCACCGTGTGCTCGACCTGCAGCCGCGCGTTGGCCTCGATGAAGGCGAAGCCGCCGTCGCCGTCGACCAGGAACTCGAAGGTGCCCAGGCCGCGGTACTGCACCGCGCGGGCCATCGCCAGCGCGGCGTCGAGCAGGCGCTGGCGCAGCGCCGTCGCCAGGCCGGGCGCCGGCGCCAGCTCGACCAGCTTCTGGCGCTGGCGCTGCAGGCTGCACTCGCGCTCCCACAGGTGGCTGGCCGCACCGCTGCCGTCGCCGACGATCTGCACCTCGAGGTGGCGGGCGTGCGGGATCAGGCGCTCGACGTACACGTCAGCGACGCCGAAGGCCTGCTGCGCCTCCGACCGGCACAGCGACCAGGCCGCCTCCAGTTCGTCGAGCGAAAACACCGGCCGCATGCCGCGGCCGCCGCCGCCGGCCACCGCCTTGACCATCAGCCCCTCGCCGGGGCCCAGCGCCTCGAAGAAGCCGCGCGCCTCGTCGAGGCTGGTCGCCCCGCTGCTGCCGGCCAGCACCGGCACGCCGCATTGCCGGGCCAGCGTGCGCGCCCGCGCCTTGTCGCCGAACACCGCCAGTGCCTCGGGTGACGGGCCGACGAAGACCAGCCCGGCGTCGGTGCAGGCCTGCGCGAACTGCGCGTTCTCGCTGAGGAAGCCGTAGCCGGGGTGGACCGCGTCACAGCCCGCGGCCTGCGCGGCGGCGACGATGCGCTCGCCGTCGAGGTAGGCGGCCGGCCCCAGGCCGCCGAGCGCCAGCGCGTCGTCGCAGGCCCTGACGTGCAGCGACCGTGCGTCGTCGTCGGAATGCACCGCGACGCTGGCGATGCCGAGATCGGCGGCGCTGCGGGCGATGCGGATCGCGATCTCGCCGCGGTTGGCGATCAGCAGGCGTTTCATCGGCTCAGGCGTCGTCGTGGTCGGGCGACCACCTTAGCCGCAGCCGCTGGCCGGCGGCGTCCCCTGAGCGACCGCCGGGTCTGACCGGCGGCGCAGCGCGTCAGACCCGGAGCGCCGGCCGCGCCCCGCCCCAGTGCCGGCCGGCGACGGTGATCGGCGCGGCGGCTGCCTCCGGCCGCACGAACGGGCCGCCGCCGCTGTTGCGACGGTCGCTCCGCGGCAGGACGGGCTTGCCGTCGTGCACCGGGCGCAGCCCGGTTCGGTCATCGAAGATGCGGCGGTTGCGGCCGTTCGCGGAATGCCACGCCAGCTTGCCGGGCCGGTCGATGCGGCCGCCCTGCAGCGCCTGCTCCAGCAGCGCGGCGATGCGCGCCGCAGCCTGCAGCGCGGCCTGCACGAAGGGCGTGCTGGCGGCCTCGATGCCGCAGGCCGCGGTGCGCCGGATCAGGTGCTCGGAGATGTCGGGCAGCGCCTCGGTGCACGCCAGCGTGCCGAGGCGCGCGTCGGGCTGGCCGACGGTGCCGGGCTCTGCCTGCTCGTCGCTTCGACCCGCGCCGCCAGGCCCTCGACCGCGGCGCGCCGGAGGACCGCCCTCATCGCCCTGCCGTCGTCACCACGCCCGCAGCTTGCTGCGCAGCCGCGCGATGCTCTGGCTGTGCAGCTGGCAGACCCGGCTCTCGGTCACCTTCAGCACCGCGGCGATCTCCTTGAGGTTCATGTCGTGCTCGTAGTACATGCTCATCACGTACTGCTCGCGCTCGGGCAGGTTCTTGATCGCCTCGACCAGCGCCTCGCGCATGCGGCGGTCCTGCAGCATCGCCAGCGGGTTGGCCTCCTCGTCGGCGACATGGCGGTCGAGGTAGTCGTCGTCGCCCTCGTCGCCGGTCATGTCCTCGAGGTAGACCAGCTGGGTGCCGCGCACCTTGCCCAGCAGGTCCTGGTACTCGGTCAGCGTCAGGCCCATCTCGGCGGCGATCTCGCTCTCGTGCGGCGCGCGCTTGAGCTTCTGCTCGAGCTTGTGCACCGCCGATTCGATGCTGCGCTGCTGGCGCCGGTCGCCGCGGCTCATCCAGTCGTTGCCGCGCAGTTCGTCGAGCATCGCGCCGCGGATGCGCTGGGTCGCGAAGGTCTCGAACTGCACGCCGTGCGCGGTGTCGAAGCGCGTCAGCGCGTCCGACAGGCCGATCATGCCGACCTGGATCAGGTCGTCGATCTCGACGTTGGCCGGCAGCTTGGCGATCATCTGGTGGGCCAGCCGCCGTACCAGCGGGCTGTATTGCTTGAGCAGCGCGTTCGCGTCGAGGCGGCCCTTGGCGGTGTACATGGTCATCATGCTCCGGTCGATTCAGTTCAGGCGGCCGGCCGCCGGGGGCCGTCGCTCGGGCGTGCGGGGGGCGGGCAGCTCGGCCAGGCCGTTGACGGCCGCAGCCGGCCCCGGCGGCGCGACCAGGCCGGCGGCCAGGCGGCGCAGGTCGGCGCCCAGCGGCGCGTGCGGCGGCGCCAGGGTGTCGACCACCGCCAGGTCGCGCAGCGCGGCACCGAGGAAATGGTCGGCGCAGTCGTCGAGCCGGTCGGCCATGCGGCGCGCGCGCCGCGCCGAGACGTCGCCGGCGACGACCAGGCCGTAGGCCAGCGCGCCCAGCCGCTGTGACAGCAGCTTCATCGAGGTGTAGGCGTGGGTCAGGCTGTCGGCGCCGGCGCCGGCCAGCAGCACCGGCCGCGGCGTGGCGCCGATGAACATGCGCCGCAGGTCCAGCGCGCCGGCGTGCAGCAGCACCACGTCGGCCTGAGGCGCCGCGCCGCGCAGCGCCTCGAGGAATCCGGTCAGCGTCGCGCGACCGTCCAGGTAGTTCATCGCCAGCCCGCGCGCGGCCAGGTACGAGACCTGCGGCGACAGCGGCTCGATGCAGGCCGCCAGGTCGACGCCGGCCAGTTCGTGCGGCGGCGACGCGGTGTCGGCCGCGTCGACGACCAGCGTGCGCAGGCCAAGCGTCGCGAACGCGGCGCACAGCCGCTCCATCACGACGCCGGTGTCGCCGACATGCGGGTTGTGGACCAGCGGCACGAAGCACGAGGGACGGCCGGCAAACAGCTGGCGCAGGCCGTGGGCCTGGTCGCGCGGAGCGGCGGCGCGGCGGGTGGGCGTGGCGGGCATGGCGGGGATTCGGCGGGACAACGGGGCGAGGTGGCAGGCTCAGGCCGGCAGCGCGGCGCCGCGCGGCGCAGCGGCCGCGCCGGGGTAGCCGGCGCCGTGGATCGCGGCGAAGACCAGGTTGACCTCGGCCGCATCGAGCTTCCACGACGCGCTGCCGCCGCCGCGCAGCGCGCGCTGCACCAGCGAGCTGGCCGACAGGCGGTGCCAGTCCTCGGGCACGCGCTGGCCGTTGGCCACGCCGACCACCTTGGCACGGTGGCGGATCAGCGCGTCCAGCGCCGGCCCCAGCTTGACCGCCTCGTCGAGCTTGCTGACGATGACGCCGTGGCATTGCTGCACGCCGTAGGCGACCATCACGTCCTCGACCGTCTCGCCCTGCGCCGCGGCGTTGAGCACCAGCAGCTTGCGGATCGCGCGGTGCTGCAGCATCTCCAGCAGCTCGCGGGTGCGGGCGTCGCGCTGGGCCATGCCGGCGGTGTCGATCAGCACCAGCTTCTTGCCCGACAGCAGGTCCAGCAGGTCCTCGAGCGAGGCGCGGTCGTGCGCGGTGTGCACCGGCACGCCGAGGATGCGGCCGTAGGTGCGCAGCTGCTCGTGGGCGGCGATCCGGTAGGCGTCCAGCGTGATCAGGCCCAGGTTGGCCGCCCCGTGCCTGGTGGCGAAGGCGGCGGCCAGCTTGGCGGTGCTGGTGGTCTTGCCGACGCCGGTGGGGCCGATCAGCGCGAACACGCCGTCGCAGTCCTCCAGCGGCGGCTCGTGCTCGTCGGTGTGCAGGTTGCGTTCGAGCACGCCGGCGGCCCAGGCCAGCTCGTCGGGCGCCTGCTGGCGATCGGCCGGCAGGCTCTGCACCAGCTTGCGCACCAGCGCCGGCGACAGGCCGGCCTCGAACAGCTTCTGCGACAGCGCGGCCTGGCGCGGGTCGCGCTGCAGCCGTTCCATGAAGGCCAGCGTGCCGAAGCGCTCGTCGATCAGCTCGCGCACCGAGCGCAGCTCGCTGCGCAGCTCATCGCCGAGGCCGTCCAGGCGCCGGGCCGGCGCCTGGCCGTCGTCGAGGCTGCCGCGCTGCGCGGGGGCGCCGAAGCGGATCTCGTCGCGCAGCACCGGCGGCTCGCGCCGCGGCGGGTTGATGCGCTCGCGCAGTGCAGCGTGGCGCAGCGGCGGGCCGTCCGGGGCGGCGCGCGGCGGCTCGGCATGGCGGCCGTCGGCGGCCACCACCCGCAGCGGCGGCGTCGCCGGGCCGGCGGCGCGCGCCACCGCAGCGGCCGCCGGGGCGACCAGCGGCTCGTCCTGCGGCCGGCCCTGCTGCGCCAGCTCGGCCTGACGGCGCTTGAGCATGCGCTCGCGAACGTAGTCCTGGAAGGTCAGCGTGCTCATGCCCAGGGTCTCGACATCGCGCTCGACGCCTGGGTCGGCCCCGGCCCCGGCCAGCGTGGGCTCGAGCCGCGGCTCCAGCCGTTCGCCGCGGGCGGCGATGCGCTCGGCCAGGGTCGCCGGGCGCGTCGAGGCCGGCGCCACCGCGCTCGGCCTGGCCCGCAGCACCGGCGCCTGGGCGGCGGCCTGCTCGAGGCGGGCCATGCCCTCGGGCGCCATCGCCAGCACCTCGACGCCGTCGCCGGCCGGCTTGGTCGACAGCACCACCGCATCCTCGCCGAGGGCCTCGCGCACCTGGGCCAGCGCCTCGCGGGCGGTCTTCGCGCTGAAGCGTTTCACGTTCATGCGGCCTCCCGCCGAGCCGCCTCGAGGGAGGCCAGCCCCCCAATGGCACCGCAGGGGCCCGTCCCGGGCCCGGGGGGCAGCGAACGCACGTGAGCGTGGGGGGTCACGGCCTCCCGACGAGCCGCCTCTAGGGAGGCCAGCCCCCCTGGGGGGGGCAGCGAACGCACGTGAGCGTGGGGGGTCATGTCGTACCTCCGATGATCGAGCCGATGCGGATCGAATGCGTCTCAGGAATCTCGCTGTGGCCCAGCACCTTCAGCCGCGGCGCGGCGCGCTTGAGCAGCCGGGCCATCGGCACCCGGATCGGATCGGGCACCAGCAGGCAGGCGGGCTGGCCCAGGTCCTCCTGCTTGCGCGCGGTGTCGGCGGCGGCGCGGGTCAGCGTGTCGGCGACGCCGGGGTCGAGCGCGGCGCCGTGCGGGCTGGTCAGCGCCTGGGTCACCAGGCGCTCGAGCTCGGGCTCGAGCGCGATCACGTCGAGCTCCCTCACCGGGCCGTAGATCTGCTGCACGATCACCGGCGACAGGTGCACCCGGATGCGGCGGGCCAGCTCGCCGGGATCGGTGATCGCCGCGGCGTGCTCGGCGATGCATTCGACGATCGAGCGCATGTCGCGGATGTGCACGCCCTCGTCGAGCAGCAGCTGCAGCACCTTCTGCAATGTGGCGATGCCGACCATTTTGGGGATCACGTCCTCGATGAGCTTGGGGGCCTGCTTGGTGACGTGCTCGACGAGCTGCTGGGTCTCGACCCGGCCCAGCAGGCGAGCTGCGTTCACTTGCATCAAGTGTGAAAGATGGGTCGCGACGACGGTCGCGCAATCAACCACCGTAAATCCGTTCATCTGGGCCATTTCGCGCTGGCGCTCGTCGATCCAGGTCGCGGGCAGGCCGAAGGCCGGGTCGGTGGTCGCGGTGCCGGGCAGCTTGACCGTCGCGCCGCCGGGGTTGATCGCCAGCAGCATGCCCGGGTAGGCCTCGCCCTCGCCGACCACCGCGCCGCGCAGCAGCACGCGGTAGGCGCTGGGCTTGAGCTCCAGGTTGTCGCGGATGTGCACCGCCGGCGGCAGGAAGCCGACCTCCTGCGCGAACTTCTTGCGCACGCCCTTGATGCGGCTGAGCAGGTCGCCGGCGCGGGTCTTGTCGACCAGCGCGATCAGCCGGTAGCCGACCTCCAGCCCCAGCGTATCGACCGGCTGCAGGTCGTCCCAGCTGGCCTCGGCGTTGGCCGGCTGGGCGTCGGGCGGCGGCGCCGGCGGCGTGGCCCTGGCCAGCGCGTCGCGGCGGCGCAGCCACCAGGCCAGCGCGCCCAGCATGGCGGCGATCAGCAGGAACACGAGATGCGGCATGCCCGGGATCAAGCCCAGCAGGCCGACGATGCCTGCGGTGATGCCCAGCGCCCTGGCGCTGCCGAAGACCTGGCTGCCGATCTGGCTGCCGATGTTCTGTTCCTTGCCGACGCGCGAGACGACCATCGCCGCGGCCACCGAGATCAGCAGGCCCGGGATCTGCGCGACCAGCGCGTCGCCGACGGCCAGCAGCACGTAGCGCTCGGCCGATTCGCCGGCGCTCAGGGAATGGCTGGCGACACCGATGACGAAGCCGCCGACGATGTTGATCACCAGGATCAGCATGCCGGCGATCGCGTCGCCGCGAACGAACTTGCTGGCGCCGTCCATCGAGCCGAAGAACTCGGCCTCCTCGCCGACCTCGGCGCGGCGGCGCTTGGCCTCCTTCTCGTCGATCAGCCCGGCGTTGAGGTCGGCGTCGATCGCCATCTGCTTGCCGGGCATCGCGTCCAGCGTGAAGCGCGCGCCGACCTCGGCGATGCGCTCAGCGCCCTTGGTGACGACGATGAAGTTGATCACCACCAGGATCGCGAAAACGATCAGGCCGACCGCGAAGTTGCCGCCGACCAGGAAGTGGCCGAAGCTCTCGATCACCTTGCCGGCCGCCGCCGCGCCGGTGTGGCCCTCGAGCAGCACGACCCGGGTGGAGGCCACGTTCAGGCTCAGCCGCAGCAGCGTGGTGACCAGCAGCACCGCCGGGAAGGCGGCGAAGTCCAGCGGGCGCACCATCTGCGAAGCGACCATCATCACCATCAGCGCCATCGCGATGTTGAAGGTGAACAGCAGGTCCAGCACGAAGGGCGGCAGCGGCAGCACCATCATCGCCAGCACCATCACGATGAACACCGGTGCGCCCAGCGACTTCAGCATCCCGGCGCCGACGCCCAGCCGGGCGGACGCCTGCTGGACGCGCGGGTTGCCGAGCAGGCCTTGCAGTTGGGCGATGAGGGCGTTCATGGCTTGGGCGCCGCTTCAGGGTGCTGCGGGTCGAGGTCGGGCGGCACCGCGATGGCCGGCAGTTCGCCGGGCATCGCGCCGCGGCCGGACAGCGCCGCGCGCAGCTGGTAGACGTAGGCCAGCACCTGGGCCACCGCCGAGAACAGCCGCGCCGGGATCTCGCGGTCGACCTCGCCGTGGGCGTACAGCGCGCGCGCCAGCGGCGGCGCCTGCAGCACCGGCACCTGGTGCTCGCGGGCGATGTCGCGGATCTTCAGCGCCAGCAGGTCGGCGCCCATGGCGACGATGCGCGGCGCGGCCATGCGGGCCTCGTCGTACTTCAGCGCCACCGCGTAGTGGCTGGGGTTCATCACCACCAGGTCGGCCTTGGGCACCGCGGCGAGCATGCGCTTGCTGGCCATCTCGCGCATGCGGGCCTTGATGCGGCCCTTGACCTCGACGTTGCCCTCGGCCTCCTTGTGTTCCAGCTTGACTTCCTGGTGGCTCATCTTCAGCCGCCTGGCCAGCATCATGCGCTGCAGCGGCACGTCGATCGCGGCGAACACCACCAGCAGCACGACCAGCAGCGCCAGCCCGCCGGCCAGCGTGCGGCCGGTGTGGGCCAGCGCCACCGGCAGCGGCATCTTCAGCGCATCGTGGAAATCGCTCAGGTGGGCGACCAGCCAGCTGCCGCCGATCACGCCCAGACCCAGGGCCAGCACGCAGGCCTTGGCCAGGTCGCCCAGGTGCTGGCCCGAGACCATGCGGCCCAGGCCGGCCAGCGGGTCGAGCTTGCCGAAGTTGGGCAGCAGCGGCTTCAGCGTGAAGTTCCAGCCGCCCGAGGCCAGGCTCGCGCCCAGCGCCAGCGCCAGGCCGGCGCCGCCCAGCGGCAGCAGCACCAGCAGCCAGGCCCGGGTCAGCTCGCCCAGGCGCTGCACCATCGCGCCGTCCTGCGCCAGCAGGGCATGGTCGAAGCGCAGCCCGGCGGCCAGCAGCCGGTGCAGCCAGTCGCCCAGCAGCGGCATCGCCGCGACCAGCAGCGCGCCGCCGCCGCCGACCACCAGCAGGTGCGCGAGGTCGCGCGAACGCGCCACCTGGCCCTCGCGGCGGGCCTTGCGGATCTTGCGTTCTGAGGCGGGAAGGTTGCGGTCCTGGGCGTCGGCCATGGCAAGGGTGGCCCGGGCCGCAAGCCCGAGCCATGCCATGGTGCCCGCCGCCCGCGTCCCCCAGGGGGCCGATAAGCCTCGGCAAACGCCTTGTTTTCGGCCCGCAGCCCGGCGCAGTTGAGGCCCAAGCTAGCGGGACACGTGAAAAAGCGGGCAAAGCCTCGCCTGATCGGTTTTCAGCTCAAGTTCGCCGAGCCGGGGCCCGATAAGCCGACGAGGAACGCGCCGAAGGTGCCGTCCATGCCCTGCACGGGCCGACGACGCCAGCGCCGCAAGACCCCGAGATTGCTGCAGAAACATTTGCGCCGAAGGACCTTCTGATCATGGCCACCAACATCACGAGCCTGACCCCCGCCGAAATCGCTGCGATGTCGACGGCGCAGATCGCCGCTCTCTCTGCGGCCGACTGGGCAGCGTTCAGCGTCGACCAGATCGCCGCGCTCACGGTGGAACAGGTCATGGCCATCCCGGCGCAGCGCATCGGCGGCCTGACGGCGACGCAGATGGCGGCCTTCGACCCGAGCGACTTCGGGGCGATGAGCACGGCGCAGCTGCGCGCGATCTCGACCTCGGCGATGTCGGGCCTGGTCGCGGCCGACCTGGACTCGCTGTCGGGCAGCCAGCTCAACGCCATCGGCACGGCGCAGATGCGGATCCTGGCGACGGCCGAGGTGGCGACGCTGTCCGGCAGCACGCTGGCCGCGCTGTCGACGGCACAGGTCGCTGCGCTGTCCTCGCCGCAACTGGAAGCGCTGGGCGCCGGCCAGATCCAGAATCTCGGCACGGCACAGGTCGGTGCCCTGACCTCCCAGCAGCTGAGCAACCTCGCCACCGAAGACCTGCTGGCGCTGAACCAGGACCAGTTCACCGCGCTGAGCAGCCGGCAGCTGGCGGCATTGACCAGCACCCAGGTCGGGGTGCTGTCGGACACGACGATCGCGGCGCTGAACACCGCCCAGCTGCGCGGCCTCAGCACCGCGGCGACCGGCGCGCTGGACTCGGCCGACCTGACGGCGCTGAGCAGCGTGCAGCTGGCGGCGCTGAGCACCGCCCAGGTGCGCTCGCTCGACGGCGCGGCGCTGGCCGGCCTGGACGCCGACACCGTGTCGCGCTTCGGCACCGCCCAGGTGGCCGCGCTCGGCACGGCCCAGGTGGCGGCGCTGACCTCGGTGCAGCTGCAGGCGCTCAGCGCCAGCCAGCTGGCGGCGCTGGGCTCGGCCCAGCTCAGGGCCCTGGGCAGCAACGGCCTGAACGAGCTGACGAGCAGCCAGTTCCAGGCGCTGACCAGCGTGCAGCTGGCCGCGCTCGCCACCGACCAGATCGCCGGACTGCAGTCCGACGACCTGGCAGCGCTCAGCTCGACCCAGCTGCGCGGCCTGAGCGCGGACGGCATCGCGGCGCTGGACTCGGCGGACCTGGCGACGCTGTCGGCCGGCCAGGTGGCCGGCCTGACCAGCAGCCAGCTGCGGGCGATCGACGCCGCCGATCTGCCCGGGCTGGGCACGGCGGCGCTGTCGGCGCTGAGCAGCGTGCAGATCGCCGCGCTGAGCAGCAGCCAGCTCGCCGCGCTCGGCTCGGAACAGTGGCAGTCGCTGTCGAGCGCGCAGCTGCGCGCGCTGACCACGGCCCAGCTCGCCAGCCTGGCCACCGATGAACTCAACCAGCTGACCAGCGACCAGTTCCGCGCCCTGAGCAGCGCGCAGATCGCCGGCCTGACGACCCAGCAGATCAGCCAGCTCGAGGGCGAGGACCTGGCCGCGCTGAGCACCGCGCAGCTGCGCGGCCTGAGCGCCGGCGGCCTGGCCGCGCTGGACAGCGCCGACCTGGCGGTGCTGACCACCGAGCAGCTGGCCGCCCTCGGCTCGGCCCAGTTGCGCGCGATCGAGACGGCCGACCTGGCCGGCATCGAGGCCGGCAAGCTGGCCGCGCTGAGCTCGGTGCAGATCTCCCAGCTCAGCACCGCCCAGCTCGCTGCGTTGTCCAGCGACCAGCTGCAGGCGCTGTCCACGGCCCAGTTGCGCGGCCTGACCATCGCCCAGCTGGCCTCGCTGTCGACCGAGGACCTGAACAACCTGAGCGCCGGCCAGTTCGGCGCGCTGACCAGCGCGCAGATCGCCGGCCTGAGCAGCGCCCAGATCGGCGCCCTCGGCGGCAACCTGCTGGCAGCGCTGGGCACCGCGCAGCTGCGCGCCATCGACGCCGGCGACTTCGCCGCGCTCGACAGCGCCGACCTCGCGGCCCTGAGCTCGACCCAGTGGGCGGCGATGAACAGCGCCCAGCTCGCGACGCTCGACTCGGCCGACCTCCAGGGCCTGAGCGTCGCGGCCCTGGCCGGCCTGGGCAGCGCACAGATCGCCGTGCTCGGCAGCGCCCAGCTGGCTGCGCTGTCGTCCGACCAGTTGCAGGCGCTGAGCGGCACGCAGCTGGCCGGCCTGAGCAGCCGCCAGCTCGCCAGCCTGGCCAGCGATGACCTGAACCAGCTCACGACGGCGCAGTTCGCCGCGTTGGGCACCCGGCAGATCGCCGCGCTGACCACGGCCCAGCTCGCCGCGCTCGAGAGCGCCGACCTGGCCGCGCTGAACACCGCGCAGCTGCGTGCGCTGGGCGCCCGCGGCATCGCCGCGCTGGACAGCGCCGACCTGGCCGTGCTCGGCTCGGCCCAGCTGGCCGCCCTGAGCACGACCCAGATCGCCGCGATCGAGACGGCCGACATCCGCGGCGTCGCGCCGGCCGTGCTGGCCCAGTTGAGCACCGCGCAGATCGCCGTGCTGACCACGGCGCAGATCGACGCGCTGAGCTCCGACCAGCTGCAGGCCCTGACCACCACCCAGCTGCGCGCCATGGGCAGCGCCCAGCTGGCCTCGCTGTCCAGCGACGACCTGGGCACGCTCACCGCCAGCCAGCTGCAGGCGCTGAGCACCAGCCGCCTGGCCGCGCTGACCAGCAGCCAGCTGGCCGCGATGGCCTCCGACGACCTGCAGGCCCTGACCACCGCCCAGGTGCGCGGCCTGTCGACCGCCCAGCTGACGGCGCTGGGCAGCGAGTCGCTGAACCTGCTGAGCACGACGCAGTTCGCGGCCCTCAGCAGCGCCCAGATCGGTGCCCTGAGCAGCAACCAGATCGCCAACCTGGCCAGCGCCGACCTGGCCGCGATGAGCAGCGCCCAGCTGCGCGGCCTGAGCACCGGCCAGATCGCCGCGCTGGACAGCGCCGACCTGGCCGTGCTCGGCAGCAGCCAGATCGCCGCGCTGACCTCGGCCCAGCTGCGCGCGATCGAGACCGCCGACCTGGCCGGCATCAGCGCGGCCAAGCTGGCGCTGCTCGGCTCGGCCCAGATCGGCCTGCTGACCACGGCCCAGCTGTCCGCCCTGTCGAGCGACCAGCTGCAGGCGCTCAGCGGCGCCCAGCTGCGCAGCCTGACCACCGAGCAGCTGGTCAGCCTGGCCACCGACGAGCTCAACCTGCTCACCTCCGACCAGTTCGCCGCGCTGGGCACCGGCCAGATCGCCGCGCTGACCAGCGCCCAGATGGGCGCGCTGGAGTCCGCCGACCTGGCCGCCTTGACCACGGCCCAGGTGCGCGCGCTCGAGACGCGTGACCTGGCGGCGCTGGACAGCGCCGACTTCGCCGCGCTGTCCAGCACCCAGATCGGCGTGCTGACCACGGCGCAGATCCGCGCGATCGAGACCGCCGACCTGGCCGGCCTGGACCTGCGCGACCTGTCCGGCGCGCAGGTCGCTGCGCTGACCACCGCCCAGCTGGCGGCGCTGTCCAGCGACCAGCTGCAGGCGCTCAGCAGCAGCCAGCTCGCCGTGCTGACCACGGCCCAGCTGGCCTCGCTGGCCAGCGACGACCTCAACGCGCTGACCAGTGCCCAGTTCCGCCAGCTGTCGACGACCCAGATCGCCGCGCTGTCCAGCGTGCAGATCGGCGCGCTGGCCTCGGACGACCTGGCCGCGCTGACCTCGGCCCAGGTCCGCGCCATCGGCGAGCGGGCGATCGCGGCGCTGGACAGCGCCGACCTGGCGGCACTGGGCTCGAACCAGCTGGGCGCGCTGACCAGCACCCAGCTCGCCCGCCTGGGCACCGACGACGTCGCCGGCCTGAGCACCGACACCATCGCCGGCCTGACGTCCGTCCAGGTCGCCGCGCTGACCTCGGCCCAGCTGGCCGCCCTGTCCAGCGACCAGTGGCAGGCGCTCGGCACGGCGCAGCTGCGGGGCCTGGGCACGGCCCAGCTCGCGGCGCTGTCCAGCGATGACCTCAATACCCTGACCAGCGCGCAGTTCCAGGCGCTGACCACGCAGCAGATCGCCGCGCTCAGCTCGACCCAGATCGCCAGGCTGGAGTCGGCCGACCTGGCCGCGCTGACCACCGCGCAGATCCGCGCGCTGGACACCCGCGACATCGCCGCGCTCGACAGCGCCGACATCGCCGCGCTGACCACCGCCCAGCTGGCGGCAATGAACTCGGCCCAGCTGCGCGCGATCGAGACCGCCGACCTGGCCAGCCTGGCCACCGACACGCTGGCCAGCCTCAGCTCGCAGCAGCTGGGCGTGCTCAGCGCCGCCCAGCTCGGCGCGCTGTCGTCCGACCAGCTGCGCGCCCTCAGCAGCAGGCAGATGAGCGGCCTGAGCACCAGCCAGCTGGCTGCGCTGGGCAGCGACGACCTGGCGACGCTGAGCACCGGCCAGATCGCCGCGCTGAGCACCGGCCGCATCGCCGCGCTGACCAACGCCCAGCTGGCCGCGCTGTCCAGCGACCAGCTGCAGTCGATGACCTCGACCCAGCTGCGCGGCCTGAGCACGGCCCAGTTGGCGGCCCTGGCCACCGACGACCTGAACACCTTCACCAGCGACCAGTTCCGCGCCCTGAGCTCGACCCAGATCGCCGCGCTGGCCAGCGACCAGCTGTCGAAGCTGGAGAGCGCCGACCTGGCCGCGCTGACCACGCTGCAGCTGCGCGGCCTAGGCGCGCGCGCCCTGGCGGCGCTGGACAGCGCCGACCTGGCCGCGCTCAGCTCGTCCCAGCTGGCCGGCCTGAGCTCGACCCAGCTGGCCGCGCTGGACAGCGCCGACCTGGTCGGCCTGACCACCGAGACGCTGCGCGGCCTCGGCGCAACGCAGATCGCCGGCCTGACCAGCAGCCAGCTCGGCGCGCTGGGCTCCGACCAGTGGCAGTCGCTGACCAGCCTGCAGCTGCGCGGCCTGAGCACGGCCCAGCTGGCCGCGCTGTCCACCGACGACCTGAACACCCTCACTGCCGCCCAGTTCGCGACGCTGGCCACGGCGCAGATCGCCGGCCTGACCAGCGTGCAGATCGGCGCGCTGGAGTCGGCCGACCTGGCCGCGCTGAGCACCGCCCAGATCCGCGCCATCGACACCCGGGACCTCGGCGCGCTGGACAGCGCCGACCTGGCCGTGCTGTCCAGCGCCCAGGTCGCGGCCTTCGGCAGCGCCCAGATGCGCGCGCTGGACAGCGCCGACCTGGTCGGCCTGAGCACCGATGCAATGGCCGGCCTGAGCAGCACCCAAGTCGCCGCGATGAGCAGCGCCCAGCTCGGCGCCCTCGGCACCGACCAGTGGCGGGCGCTGTCGACCGCGCAGCTGCGCGGCCTGGGCACGGCCCAGGTGGCCGCGCTGGCCAGCGACGACCTGGCCGCGCTGTCGACCCAGCAGGTGGCCTCGCTGGGCACCGCCCAGGTCGCGGCGCTGACCAGCACCCAGCTGGCCGCACTCGGCACCGACAACCTCGCCGCGCTGACCGGCACCCAGCTGCGCGCGCTCGACAGCCGCAGCATGGCCGCGCTGGACAGCGCCGACCTCGGCGCCCTCACCTCCGCCCAGCTGGCGGCCTTCAGCTCGACCCAGCTGGGCGGCCTGGGCAGCGCCGAGATCGGCGGCCTGAGCACCGCGGCGCTCGCCGGCTTTGGCGGCAGCCAGCTCGCCGGCCTGACCAGCGTCCAGCTGGCCGCCCTCGGTTCCGACCAGTGGCAGTCGCTGTCCAGCGGCCAGCTGCGCGCCCTCGGCACGCAGCAGATCGCCAGCCTGACCAGCGACGACCTCAACGCGTTGACCACCTCGCAGGTCGGCCTGCTCGGCACCGCGCAGGTCGCCGCGCTCACCAGCCGCCAGCTCGGCGCGATGGAGAGTGCCGACCTGGCCGCGCTGGGCTCGGCCCAGGTGCGCGCGCTGGGCACGCTGGCCCTGACCGGCCTGGACAGCGCCGACCTGGCCGCGCTGGGCTCGGCGCAGGTGGCCGCGCTGACCTCCGACCAGCTGCGTGCGCTCGGCACCGAAGACCTCGCCGGCCTGAGCACCGCCGCGCTGACCGGCCTGGGCAGCGCCCAGCTGGCCGCGCTGAGCAGCGCCCAGTTCGGCGCGCTCTCGTCCGACCAGGTGCAGTCGCTGGGGTCCGCCCAGCTGCGCGGCCTGAGCACCCAGATGCTGGCCGCGCTGGCCAGCGACGACCTCAACCTGCTGACCAGCGAGCAGTTCACGCTGCTCAACACCAACCAGATCGCCGCCCTCACCAGCAGCCAGCTCGGCGCGATGGAAAGCGCCGATCTGGCCGCCTTGACGTCGGCCCAGATCCGCGCCATCGACCCACGCGCCCTGCAGGGCCTGGACAGTGCCGACCTGGCCGCCCTGAGCTCGGCGCAGACCGCCGCGCTGACCTCGGCGCAGCTGGCCGCGCTGGGCACCGACGACCTGAGCGGCCTCAGCGGCAACGCGCTGGCCGGCGTGTCGACCAGCCAGATCGCCGGCATGGGCTCGGCCCAGCTCGCCGCGCTGGGCAGCGACCAGTGGCGTGCCCTGACCTCGGCCCAGCTGCGCAGCCTGAGCACGCGGCAGCTGGCCGAGCTGGCCACCGAGGACCTGGTCGCGCTGAGCACCGCGCAGTGGCAGGACTTCAGCAGCAGCCAGATCGGCGCGCTGACCAGCCGCCAGCTCGCCGGCCTGGGCTCCGACCAGCTGCAGAGCCTGTCCAGTGCCCAGTTGCGCGGCCTGTCGACGGCCCAGCTGGCCAGCCTGGCCACCGACGACCTGAACCAGTTCACCACGGCGCAGTTCGCCGCACTGGGCACGCAGCAGATCGCCAGCCTGACCAGCACGCAGATCGGCGCACTGGAATCGGCCGACCTGGCCGCGCTCGGCTCGACCCAGCTGCGCGCCATCGACGCCGAGCGTCTCGGCGCGCTGGACAGTGCCGACCTGGCCGTGCTGTCGTCTTCGCAACTGGCCGGCCTGGGCAGCGCCCAGCTGCGCGGCCTGGACAGCGCCGACCTGGTCGGCCTGGACACCCTGGCACTGTCCGGCCTGTCGGCGGCGCAGATCGCCGCGCTGACCACGGCCCAGCTGGCCGCGCTGGGCAGCGACCAGTGGCAGTCGCTGTCGACCGCCCAGCTGCGCGCGCTGACCACCGAGCAGGTGGCCGGTCTGGACAGCGCCGACCTCACCGCGCTGACCAGCCAGCAGCTGGCCAGCCTGAGCACCGCCCAGGTGGTGGCGCTGACCACGGCGCAGTTCGCCGCGCTGGACAGCGGCGACATCGCCGCGCTGGGTACCGCCCAGTTCCGCGCGCTGGAGACGCGCGACATCGCCGCCCTCGACAGCGCGGACTTCGGCGGCCTGTCCACCGCCCAGGCCGCTGCGCTGACCACCGACCAGTTGCGCGCCATCGAGAGCGCCGACCTGGCCGCACTGAACACCAGCGCGCTGGCGGCCATCGCCGGCACCGGCCTGGCCACGCTGGGCACCCAGCAGCTGGCCGCGCTGGGCAGCGACCAGTGGCAGGCACTGGGCAGCACCCAGCTGCGCTCGCTGACCAGCGCCCAGATCGCCCACCTGACCACCGAGGACCTGAACGCGCTGACCAGCACCCAGCTCGGCTGGCTGACCACCGACCAGTTGCGCGCGCTGACCACCGCCCAGGTCGCCGCGCTGGAAAGCGGTGACATCGCCGCGCTGGCGTCGACCCAGCTGCGCGCGCTGAGCACGCAGCAGATCGTCGCGCTGGACTCTGCCGACCTGGCCGCCCTGGGCACCGCCCAGGTGGCTGGCCTCGGCTCGGCCCAGTTGCGCGCCCTGGAGACCGCCGACCTGGCCGCCATCTCCAGCGCCGGCATCGCCGCGCTGGCCACGGCCAACCTGCAGGCGCTGAGTTCGCAGCAGCTCGGCGCACTGGGCAGCGAGCAACTGCTGGCGCTCGGCAGCGCCCAGTTGCGCGCGCTGTCCAGTGAGCAGCTGACCGGCCTGGACAGCACCGACATCGCCGCCCTCGGCAGCCACCAGATCGCCGCGCTGAGCACCGCCCAGCTGGCCGCACTGAGCACCTCGCAGATCAATGCCTTGCAGAGCGAGGACCTGGCCGCGCTCTCGACGGCGCAGATCCGCGCCCTGAGCACGGCCGCCATCGCCGCGCTGGACAGCGCCGACTTCAGCGTGCTGAGCTCGACGCAAGTGGCCGCGATGACCTCGGCCCAGCTCGGCGCCATCGAGACCGCCGACCTCGCCGCCATGACCACGGCCGGCATCGTCACGCTGCCCACCGAGGCCCTCAGCGGCTTCAGCACGGCGCAGCTGGCAGCGCTCGGCAGCGACCAGTGGCGTGCGCTGAGCGCCGGCCAGCTGCGCGGCCTGAGCACGCAGCAGATCGCCAGCCTGACCACCGAGGACCTGGGCGCCCTGACCAGCACCCAGCTGCAGGCGCTGACCACCGACCAGGTCGTCGCGCTGAGCTCGGCGCAGTTCAGCTCGCTGGACAGCACCGACATCGCCGCGCTGACCACCGCGCAGGTCCGCGCGATGGAGACGCGCGACATCGCCGCCCTCGACTCCGAGGACTTCCTCGCCCTGTCGTCGGCCCAGGTCGCCGCGCTCACCACCGAGCAGCTGCGGGCGATCGAGACCGCCGATCTCGCCGCGATGACCACGCAGGCCCTGGCCGCCATCGCCAGCGACCGCATCGCCGCGCTGAGCTCGATCCAGCTCGACGCGCTGGGCAGCGAGCAGCTGCGCGCCCTCGGCGCCGACCAGCTGCGCGGCCTGAGCACGCTGCAGATCGCGACACTGGCCACCGACGACCTCGACAAGCTGACGACCACCCAGCTGGCCGCGCTGACCGGCGACCAGGTCGCCGCGCTGACCACGCTGCAGGTCCCCTCGCTGGACAGCAGCGACATCGCCGCGCTGGGCACCGACCAGCTGCAGGCGATGGAAACCCGCGACATCGCGGCCCTCGACAGCAGCGACATCCAGGCCCTGACCAGCCTGCAGTTCGGCGCCCTGGGCACCGCCCAGCTGGCGGCGATCGAATCGGCCGACCTCGCCGGCATCACGACCAAGTCCCTGGCGGGCCTGGCGCCGGCCAGCCTGGCGGCGCTGAGCACCCGCCAGCTGGACGCGCTGGGCAGCGACCAGTTCCAGGCCCTGACCACCGACCAGCTGCGCGCGCTCACCACCGCGCAGATGGCCGGCCTGGCCACCGAGGACCTGAACGCACTGACCACGGCGCAGTTCGCCGCGCTCAGCTCGACCCAGGTGGCCGCGCTGACCACGGCGCAGATCCGGGCGCTGGAAAGCGCCGACCTCGCTGCGCTGCAGGCCAGCCAGGCCGCGGCCCTGTCCACCCGCGCCATCGTCGCGCTGGACAGCGCCGACACGGCCGCCCTGACCTCGACGCAGCTGGCCGCGTTCAGCACCGCGCAGATCCGCGCCATCGAGACCGCCGCGCTGACCGGCCTCAGCTCGCAGGCCCTGGCCGGCCTGAGCACGGCGCAGGTCGCCGCGCTGAGCAGCGGCCAGCTGGGCGCGCTGGCCAGCGACCAGCTGCAGGCGCTGACCACCGAGCAGCTCGGCGGCCTGAGCACGGCGCAGCTGGCCGGCCTGGCCACCGACGACCTCAACACCTTCACCGCCACCCAGTTCGCCGCGCTGGGCACCGCCCAGGTCGCCGCACTGAGCACGCTGCAGTTCGCCAACCTGGAGACCGCCGACCTGGCCGCCTTCAGCACCGCGCAGATCCGCGCCATCGAGACCCGCGACATCGCAGCGCTCGACTCGGCCGAGCTGCGTGCGCTGAGCGGCGAGCAGCTGGCCGCGCTGAGCACGGCGCAGCTCCGTGCCATCGACTCGGCCGACATCGCGGGCATCCGCGTCAACGCGCTGGAGTCGCTGAGCAGCGGCCAGATCGCCGCGCTGAGCACCGGCCAGCTGGGTGCCCTGGCCAGCGACCAGCTGCAGAGCCTGAGCGCCCAGCAGCTGGCCGGCCTGACCACGTCCCAGCTCGCCGGCCTGGCCACCGACGACCTCAACACCTTCACGGCAAGCCAGTTCGCCGCGCTGGGCAGCGCCCAGATCGCCGCGCTGACCACGCAGCAGTTCGCCAGCCTCGAGACCGCCGACCTGGCGGCCTTCAGCACCGCGCAGATCCGCGCCATCGAGACCCGCGACCTCGCGGCGATGGAGTCGTCGGCCATCGCAGCGCTGTCGGGCAGCCAGCTGGCCGCGCTGAGCACGGCCCAGATCCGCGCCATCGAGACCGGCGACATCGCCGCGATCGGGGTGTCCGCATTCGGCAGCTTCGGCTCGGCGCAGCTGGCCGCGCTGAGCAGCGCCCAGCTCAACGCCCTGGGCAGCGACCAGATCCGCAGCCTCAGCGCCAGCCAGCTGGCCGGCCTGGGCACCGCGCAACTGGCGGCCTGGGACACCGAGGACCTGAATGCCCTCACCGGCAGCCAGTTCCAGTCGCTGGCCACCGCCCAGATCGCCGGCCTGAGCACGCTGCAGGTCGGCGCGATGGAATCGGCCGACCTGCTGTCGCTGAGCGCCAGCCAGATCGCCGCCATCGCCACCCGCGGCGTCGCCGCGCTGGACAGCGCCGACTGGGCCACGCTGAACGGCAGCTTCGCCGCGGCGCTGACCACCGCCCAGGTGCGGGCCATCGAGACCGCCGACATCGCCGGCATCGGCGCGTCGACCCTGGCCGGCTTCGGCTCGGCACAGATCGCCGCGTTGTCGACCGCCCAGCTTGCCGCCTTCGCCAGCGACCAGCTGCAGGCCCTCAGCCAGCAGCAGGTCGCCGGCCTGAGCACGGCGCAGATCGCCGCCTTGGCCACCGACCAGCTCAACCACCTGACCGCCACCCAGTTCGGCTACCTGAGCACGGCGCAGATCGCCGCGCTGAGCACCGAGCAGGTCGCCAACCTCGAGAGCGCCGACCTGGCCGCGCTGAGCGCCACGCAGGTGGCCGCCTTCAGCACCCGGGCCATCGCGGCGATGGACAGCGCCGAGATCGGTCTGCTCAGCGCCACCCAGGTGGCGGCGCTGACGACGGCCCAGATCCGTGCGATCGAGAGCGCCGACATCGCCACGCTGACCGGCTCCGGCTTCAACGCCCTGACCTCGGTGCAGATCGGCGCGCTGAGCACCGAGCAGCTCGCCGCGCTCGGCTCCGACCAGCTGCAGGCGCTCAGCGCCCGCCAGCTGGCCGGACTGACCACGGCGCAGATCGCCTCGCTGGCCAGCGACGACCTGAACACGCTGACCGCCAGCCAGTTCCAGGCCTTGTCGACGCGCCAGATCGCCGCGCTGAGCACCGACCAGGTCGGCAACCTGGCGACCGACGACCTGGCCGCGCTGAGCTCGGCGCAGGTCCGCGCCCTCGGCGTGGCCAGCATCACCGCGCTGGACAGCGCCGACCTCGGCGTGCTGTCGGCCGACCAGATCGCCGGCCTGAGCACCGCGCAGCTGCGCGGCATCGACACCGGCGACATCGCCAGCATCAGCGTCGGTGCGCTGCGGGGCCTGAGCTCGACCCAGATCGGCGCCCTGGCCAGCGAGCAGATCGCCGGGCTGGGCAGCGACCAGCTGCAGGCGCTCAGCGACACCCAGCTGCGCGGCCTCAGCGCCAGCCAGCTCAATGCGCTCGGCTCCGACCAGCTCGGCACGCTGACCGGCAGCCAGTGGGCCGGCCTGTCGACCGCCCAGATCGCCGCGCTGAGCAGCGACCAGGTGGCCAGCATGGCCAGCGACGACCTGATGGCGCTGAACACCGCGCAGATCCGCGCGCTGGGCACCGAGGACATCGTGGCCCTGGACAGCGCCGACCTGTCGGTGCTGTCGGGCGAGCAGCTGCGCGCCCTCAGCGCCAGCCAGGTGCAGGCCATCGAGACGGCCGACCTCAACGCCCTGGGCAGCGCGCTCAACGGCCTGGGCTCGGCCCAGATCCGCGCGCTGAGCCAGGCGCAGATCGACGCCCTGGCCACCGACACGCTGCAGGTCCTGGGCGGCGAGCAGATCGGCGCGCTGACCACGCAGCAGATCGGCTGGCTGGACAGCACCGACCTGGGCGCGCTGACCGCCGACCAGCTCGGCGCGCTGAGCACGCTGCAGCTGCGCGCGATCGACTCGGCCGACATCGGCAGCCTGGCGGCGTCCGCGCTGGGCGGCCTGACGACGGCACAGATCGCGTCGCTGAGCAACGGCCAGCTGGGCGCACTCGGCAGCGACCAGCTGCAGGTGCTCGGCGACGACCAGATCGCCGCGCTGACCACGGCCCAGGTCGCCTCGCTGGCCAGCGATGACCTGGCCACGCTGACGGCCTCGCAGATCCAGGCCTTCACCACGCGGCAGATCGCGGCGCTGGGCAGCGAGCAGATCAACGCCATGGCCAGCGACGACCTGCAGGCGCTGACCGCCTCGCAGATGGCCGGCCTGACGACCCGCCAGATCGCCGCGATGCAGAGCGACGACGTCGCGCTGCTGAGCGCCGACCAGATCGGCGCCTTCGGCACCGCCCAGGTGCGCGCGATCGAGACTGCCGACATCGGCGCGGTCACGGTGGCGGCGCTGGCCGGCCTGCGCTCGGCCCAGGTGGCCGCACTCGGCAACGCCCAACTGGGCGCGCTGGGCAGCGACCAGTGGCAGGCGCTGACCGACGAGCAACTGCGCGGCCTGACCACCGCCCAGCTGGCGGCGATGGCCACCGACACGCTGAACCGCCTGACCGACACCCAGTTCCAGATGCTGGGCACGGCGCAGATCGCGGCGCTGACCACCCAGCAACTGCACCAGCTGGAGACCACCGACCTGGCCGCGCTCGGCGCCACCCAGGTGGCGGCGCTGCGCACTGCGCAGATTGCCGGCCTGGACAGCAGCGACCTGGGCGTGCTGGGCGGCGAGCAACTGGCCGCGCTGGGCAGCGCCCAGCTGCGTGCGATCGACACCGCAGCCATCGGCGCGATCGCCGTCACGGCGCTGGGCAGCCTGCGCGCCGACCAGATCGCCGTGCTGACCACCGCCCAGCTGGGCGCGCTGGGCAGCGACCAGTTGCAGGCCCTGAGCCACGACCAGCTGGGCGGCCTGAGCACCGCGCAGCTGGCCTCGCTGGCCACCGACGACCTGAACGCGCTGACCGCCGACCAGTTCGGCGCCCTGTCGGCCAGCCAGGTCGCCGGCCTGAGCACGCGTCAGATCAGCCAACTGGAATCGACCGACCTGGCCGCGCTCGGCGGTGACCAGATCGCCGCGCTGCGCACCGCGCAGATCGCCGCGCTGGACGCCGCCGACGTCGGCGTGCTGAGCGCCGAGCAGGTGGCCGCGATGAGCACCGCCCAGGTGCGGGCGATCGAGACCGCCGACATCGGTTCGCTGTCGGTCGGCGCAATCGCCGGCCTCAGCGCGAGCCATGTCGCAGCCCTCGGCAGCGCCCAGCTGGGTGCGCTGGGCAGCGAGCAGTTGCAGGCGCTGAGCAACGACCAGCTGGCCGCACTGACCACCGCCCAGCTGGCCTCGCTGGGCACGGAGGATCTGAACGCGTTCAGCGTCGAGCAGTTCCAGGCCCTGTCGCCGGCGCAGATCGCCGGTCTGACGACGCGCCAGGTGTCCAACCTGGAGGCCGATGACCTGGCCGGGCTGTCGGCCCAGCAGGTGCGTGCGATGAGCACCGCCCAGCTGGCCGCGCTGGACAGCGCCGACCTCGGCGCCCTGAACGGCGACCAGCTCGGCAACCTGACGAGCGCCCAGCTGCGCGCCCTCGACAGCGCCGACATCCACGGCCTGAGCGTGGACGCGCTGGGCAGCCTGACCGGCACGCAGATCGGCCAGCTGACGACCCGCCAGATCGACGCGCTGTCGACCGACCAGCTGCAGGCCCTGTCGGAGAGCCAGATCCTCGGCCTGACCACGGCCCAGATCGGTGCGCTGAGCGACGGCGACCTGGCGGCGCTGACCGACGCGCAGATCCAGGCCCTGAGCACCGCCCAGGTGGTGGCCCTGACGACCTCGCAGTTCAACCAACTGGCCGACGAAACCTTCAGCCTGTTCAGCGCGGCCCAGGTGCGGGCGATCGAGACCCTCGACATCGCGGCGATGACCGCCGGCGGCATCGCGGCCTTCAACGCCGAGCAGGTCGCCGCCCTGAGCACCGCCCAGGTCCGCGCCATCGAGACGGCCGACATCGCTGCGCTGAGCGCCGGCGACCTGCAGGAGTTCAGCGCCACCCAGATCCGCGCGTTCAGCACGGCGCAGTTCAACGCGCTGGCCAGCGACGACCTGCAGGCGCTGAGCGCCAGCCAGTTCGCCGCGCTGACCACCCAGCACATCCGGCTGATGGACAGCACCGACATCGCGGCGCTGAGCGGCGAGCAGATCGCGGCGCTGACCACGGCCCAGGCCGCGGCGCTGACCACCGCGCAGATCGTCGCGCTGACCGACGACCAGATCGGTTCGCTGGAGGTGCAGGACATCGCCGCGATGTCGATGACCCAGGCCACCGCCTTCTCGACCGACGACTACAACCGGATGAGCGGCTCGCAACAAGCCGCGCTGACGGCGCTGTCGCCGATCGTGCTGGACCTGGACGGCAACGGCGTGAGCACCCGCTCGGCGGCCGAGGGCGTGCAGTTCGACCTGACCGCCACCGGCCACACCGGGCAGTACGGCTGGGTCGGCGGCAACGACGGCCTGCTGGTGCGCGACCTCGACCACGACGGCGTGATCAACGACGGCAGCGAACTGTTCGGCGCGGCCACCCGGCTGGCCGACGGCCGCAGCGCCGGCAACGGCTACGTCGCGATGGCCGCGCTCGACAGCAACCACGACGGCAAGCTGTCGGCCGCCGACGCCGCCTTCGGCGAACTGAAGGTCTGGGTCGACGCCAACCACGACGGCAAGACCGACCTGGGCGAGCTGAAGGGCCTGGTCGATCTGGGCATCGGCTCGCTGGACCTGGCCCACGTCCAGTCGGACGCGGTCGACCACGGCAACGCGGTGGCGCTGCAGGGCAGCTACACCACGGTCGACGGGCAGACGCACCAGATGGCCGACGTCTGGTTCGCCCAGACCCAGCGCAGCACCCCGCCGCAGATCGCCGACCTGCTGGCCGACGCCCCGGTCGACGTGCTGTCGGGCGGCCAGGCCGGTGCCGGCACCGCGGCTGCGGGCAGCGGCGGCAGCACGGCGACGGTGCAGCGCAGCTCGCTGGAAGAGGAACTGCTGCGCAACCAGCAGCCGCTGTTCTGAGCCTGAGGCGACCGGTACCCGACCCGCGCCGGCCGCCTCCCTGACACGCCGTCCGTCCCGGTCCCGGGACGGACGGCGTGCCTGCATCGGGGATTGGCGGCTGCCGGCCAGGCGCACGGCCGACGCCGGCCGGTGGCCAGGCATGCCGTGGTGCGACGACCCGGCTACCCCGGGTGGTCGATCAGTGCCGGTGCGTCAGAGCAGGCCGGCCAATGGCTCGGCGGTCGCCCAGCTGCGGGCGAAGGCCTGGAACTGGTCGCGACCGAAACGCCAGAGGTGGACGGCGTCGGCCCGGTACAGGTCCAGCCGCGACAGCAACTCGGCCACCGGCAGGCGCGGCACCAAGGCACCGTCGACCAGGGCGGTCTCCTCGGGCAGCAGCGGGCGCAGTTGAACGTGCAGCGTCGGCACGCCGCCGCGCAGCAGCTCGACGGTGGCGCTGGTCGGCACGTCGTAGCTCAGGCCGATGTCGCAGCCCTGGATGAACTCGCTCAGGCTGCCGGCCATGTCGGCCAGCAGTTCGTCGGTCTCCAGGCCCAGGTCCTGCGTCAGCAGGCTGACCAGCGGCTCGCTGGGCTTGCAGCGGATGCGGCAGCGCACGCCCCGCGCCGTGCACCAGTCGCGCAGCGCGCGCAGGCCCTGCACGAAGCGCGGCAGGTCGGCGCCGCACAGGCCGTTGTAGGACACGCCCGACAGCAGCACGCCCATCGTCTGCAGCGGCCGCGGTGGCCGCGCGGCCCAGCCCAGCGGCTCGGGGAAGGCCAGCGTGTGGGCGCTGACACGGCGGCCGTCGACGTCCTGCACCGGCTGGCCTTGCACGGCGTGCGTCAGGCAGTGCAGGTCCAACCCGGGCACGGCCGGCACCGGGGCGTTGAAGATCTTGGAGTGCGGCAGCAGCAGCACGCGTGCGCGGTGGCGGCGCGCCAGCGTCAGCAGCGGGCCGTGCAGGCCGGTGTCGTGGTTGGACAGCACCAGCGTGCGCGGCGGCCGCGCATCGAAGCGCTGGGCCAGCGCCGCCGAGAAGACCAGCAGCCGCTGCCATGCCTCGGCCAGCGCGCGCGCCTGGGGCAGGCGGTAGCGCGGGCTGGCGATCAGCGGCAGCAGCGCCGTCTGCATCGCCGTCTCCAGCGCGGCGGCGGCGGTGTCGATGCGGTCGAGCCGGGCGGCCGGCAGCGTCGCCCGCACCGCGTCCTGCGGCAGCAGCGGCGTGCTGGTCAGGCGCGGCAGCTCGACGTCGTAGTAGGGCGCGCGCAGGTTCAGGCAGCGCTCGCCGCGGCCGGCGGCGTGGTCGACCAGCACGTCCTCGAAGTGGAGGTGGTCGTAGAAGCAGGTGGGCAGGTGGCTCAGCAGCGGCCAGTCGCCGTCCAGCCCCTCGCCGGCCAGCTGCGGCAGCGGGTCGGGCCCGGTGGGCGCCAGTGGGTGGCTGTAGGCCTGCATCGGCCGGCCGGTGGCCCCGAGCTGCTCCAGCAGCGCCAGTGCCGGCAGGCAGGAGTGCGCGCCGTAGCGGAAGGGAATCTCGGCCACCGGGACGTGCCAGCGCGGCACGTCGGGCTGCTGCTCGAGCAGCTGGCGCCACAGCGCGCGGTAGCCCAGGGCGGTGTAGCAGAGGTAGAACAGCTCCTGCTGCAGCCAGTCGGCGCCGGGGGCCAGCGGCTCGACGAGGCCCAGCACCGCATCGGCCTGGCGCTGCAGCGCGCGGGCCTGGCGGCGCGCCTCGGCATAGGCCGGTTGCACCTGGTCGCCACGCAGGCGCAGCAAGGTCACCGGCAGGCCCTCGGCGGCGCAGCGGTCGGCCAGGTGCGGGCAGGCCACCACCGGCTGGGCCTCGGGCAGCTGCCCGGCCAGCTGATGGACCGCCGGGATGTCCAGGCGGTGGGTCAGGACCAGCAGGGGTCGCATCGCGGGCTCGGCCTTCAGTCCTCGAACAGGTAGCGCGCTTCGGCCAGCAGGCGGCCGCGGTGGTTGCCGGGCAGGTCGCCGACGATCTCGCGGTACAACGCGTCGGGCAGCATCGCGCCGCCGCGCGCCGCCTTGGCCTCGTACAGCCGGCGGTAGAAGGCCTGCATCGGCACCTCGAAGCGGCTGCGCGGCCGGTCGTCCAGGCGCTCGGCGACCACCACCACCAGGCTATCCGAGGCCGAGGCGAAGCGCAGGTTGTTGTAGTCGGCCGGCACGGGCACCAGGCGCGCGCTGCGCTGCTGCTCGTCCAGGTACTCGAGAATGCCGCAGTAGCGCAGCGCGAAGCCGTTGGCCTCGTAGAACGAGAAATAGAGCGTGGGCTGCATCAGCACGAAGCCGTGGTTGCAGTAGCCCTGCACCGGGTTCAGGTGCACCACCTTGCCACCGGGGCGTACCAGGCTGGCGGTGTTGAACAGCGCCTCCTTGACGTCGAAGACATGCTCGAGCGTGCCCGAGTCCAGCAGCAGGTCGTAGCGGCGGGCCAGCAGCGCATCGTCGGCCAGCGGCAGGTTGAGGTCCAGGAAGTGGTCGGCGCGGTCGGAGATCTCCAGCGACTCGCCGATCGGGTAGCCCAGGCTGGCCAGCAGCTGGCGGTCCGGCCGCTCGCCCGGCGCGCCGCCGCGCCAGCCGCGGCGGCGGAAGACCGCCGGCGTCACGTCCTGGGCGCCCAGGGTGGCGGCGCGGGCGCCCGCCGGCGGCGCGAGCATCGGGCGCAGGCTGTCCAGCACGTCGGCAACGATGGCGTTGATGCCCATGGCGGTTCCTTCTCGGCGTGGGAATGGCCCGGCCAGTGTCGGCGCGGCGGGCGACCGCCGATGCGTCGAACACCAGCCGAACGACCGGTCAATCCACCGGCAGTGGCCGCGGTCCGGCCAGGACCTCTGGCGGCAGAGATCGCGGGATTTCGGCTCGCATTTGCGGGCTTCCTGCACACCGGCCCGACCCTAGACTGGTCCGAGGCAGCGCCCCTGCGCTTGCCCGGTCGCGCCGGCCGCCGGCGGGTGCGGCCCACCGACAGGAGCCCCTCGTTGCTCGACCGCCGAACGCCAACCGCCGAGACCGCGCGCCAGTTGCAGCAGACGCTGGAACGCCTGTTCCCGCTGTGCCGCAGCCTGACCGGCGAGCCCAACCGCGAGACGCTGCGGGTGCTGGCCGCGATCGCGCCGCTGACCGTGCACGAGGTGCCCAGCGGCACGCCGGCGCTCGACTGGACGGTGCCCGACGAGTGGTCCATCGCCGGCGCCTGGATCGCCGACGCCAGCGGCCGCCGCCTGGTCGACTTCGCCGACCACAACCTGCACGTGGTCGGCTACAGCACGCCGGTGGACGCCCGGATGGACTGGGCCGCGCTGGCGCCGCACGTGCACACCCACCCGACGCTGCCCGAGGCCATCCCCTACCGCACCAGCTACTACCGGCGCGACTGGGGCTTCTGCGTCACCCAGGCCCAGGCCGCGGCGCTGGCCGCCGCGCCCGGACCGCTGCAGGTGCGCATAGCCAGCCGGCTGGCGCCCGGCAGCCTGAGCTACGGCGACCTGCTGCTGCCGGGCCGGCGGCCCGAGCAGATCCTGCTGTCGGCCTACATCTGCCACCCGTCGATGGCCAACGACAGCCTGAGCGGCGCGGTGCTGCTGGCCCACCTGGCGCGCTGGCTGGCGGCGCGGCCCGAGCGCCAGTACAGCTACCGCTGCATCTGGGTGCCCGAGACGATCGGCGCGCTGACCTGGCTGGCGCGCAACGACGAGGCGGCGCGGCAGATCGACATGGGCCTGGTCGTGACGACCTGCGGCGGCCCCGGCCCGATGAGCACCAAGCAGAGCTGGGACGCCAGCCACCCGATCAACCGCATCGTGCGCGAGGTGCTGACCGCGCGCGGCCGACCCTTCCGCACCTACCCCTTCGACATCCACGGCAGCGACGAGCGCCAGTACAGCTCGCCAGCGTACCGGATCAACATGGCCTCGCTGCACAAGGACCGCTACTACGAGTACCCGCAGTACCACAGCTCGGCCGACGACCTGAGCCTGGTCAACGGCGCCCAGCTGGCCGAGGCACTGCAGGTGCACCAGGAGGTGATCGAGCGGCTGGAGCTGCGCGAGGTCTACCGCCGCACGCAGCCGGGCGGCGAGGTGATGCTGTCGCGTCACGACCTGTACCCGCCCCAGGGCGGCGCCCAGCGCCCCGAGCTGGGCGGGCGCAGCGAGCTGGACCTGATCCTGTGGCTGCTGTGGCACTGCGACGGCCGCCGCAGCCTGGACGACATCGCCCACGCACTGGACGTGGACATCGCCCGGCTGCGGCCGATCGCGCTGCGGCTGTGCGAACACGGGGTGCTGAGCGATGCCTGAACTGGACCTGCAGCCGGCCGACGGACCGGCACACGATGCCGCCTGGGACGCGCTGGTGGCGCGCTCGCCGCAGGGCACGCTGTTCGCCGAGAGCGCCTTCCTGCGCGCGGTGGGCTGCCCGCACCAGCGCTGGTGGCTGATGCAGGGCCAGGCCATCAAGGCCGGCCTGCTGCTGCCGACCTCGGCCGACGGCCGCGCGGTGGTCGCCGACGACCTGGTGATCCACGCCGGCCCGCTGCTCGATCTGGACCCGGCGCGCCAGGCGGTCAAGCGCCGCCACGACGCCTTCACGCTGTGCGCCTTCGTCGCCGCCGAGCTGCCGCGCCGCTTCGACCGCGTCGAGCTGCCGCTGGCGCCGCAGATCGACGACCTGCGACCCTTCCTGTGGCACGCCTACCACGGCCCGAGTGACCAGCAGTACCGCCCCGACCTGCGCTACACCAGCTACCTGGACATCGCCGCGCTCGCCGACGCGGCGCCCGAGGACGCCGAGACCGGCGCCTGCTTCGAGGCCATGGAGACGGTGCGCCGCTACAGCGTGCGCGAGGCGCGCAGGAAGGGCGGCCGGGTGGCCGTGGTGCGCGACAGCGCGCCGCTGCTGGCCTACTACCGCGCGCTGATGCAGGCCCAGGGCGAGCCGGCACCCGAGGACAAGCTGGCCGCGATGCAGCGCGTGATGGACGGCCTGATCGCGCGCGCCCGCGGCGCCATGTTCCATGTCCACGACGCCGCCGGCAAGCTGCTGTACTGCGTCTTCTACGGCTGGGACGCCAGGCGCGCCTACTACCTCTACGGCGCCGGTCACCCGCAGGCCAGCGCGCCCTGGCAGGGCACGCTGGCGCACTGGTTCGCCTTCGGCCACCTGGCGCGCGAGCACGGCGTGCGCGAGGTCGATCTGGAAGGCGTCAACAGCCCGCAGCGCGGCTGGTTCAAGCTGAGCTTCGGCGGCAGCCTGGTGCCCTACCACACGCTGCGCTGGGGCCCCGCGGCGTGAGCGAGCTGCAGGCGGTCGAGCGCATGCTGTGCCGGGCCACCGGCCGGCGCCACGCGCTGCTGGTGGGCAACGGCACCATCGGCCTGACGCTGTGCCTGCAGGCCCTGGGCCTGGCCGGGCGCCGCGTGCTGCTGCCCGACAGCAGCTGCCTGAACGTGCCGCTGGCCGTGCTGCACGCCGGCGCCGTGCCGGACTATGCCGAGGTGCGGCTGGCCGACCTGGGGCTGGACGCCGCCAGACTGGACGCGCCGCTGCGCGGCGCCGGCGCGCTGCTGGCGGTGCACGGCTATGGCTCGCCCTGCGACCTGGTCGCACTGCAGGCCCGCGCCGACGCCGCCGGCTGCCCGCTGATCGAGGACGCCTGCCTGGCCTTGGGCGGCCAGGGCCCCGGCGGCCGGCCGCTGGGCGGCTTCGGCCTGGCCTCGGTGCTGAGCTTCGGCGCCGGCAAGCCGGTGTCGCTGGACCACGGCGGCGCGGTGCTGACCGACGACGATGCGCTGGCCGCGCGCCTGCGCGCGCTGGACGCCGGGCTGCCGGCCTTCAGCGCCGGCGCCCAGGCCCGCATCGACACGCTGGGCGGCGAGCACACCCGCCTGTACAACCAGCACTGCCTGGTGGGCGGCGACGGGGAGGCCGGCAACGGCGCGGCCGCCGCCGCGGCGATGGCCGGCTTCCGCCGCCGGGCGCAGGCCGCGGGGCCGGATTTCGGCCACCGCTTCGACCCGGCGCGCTGCGCCGAACTGGCAGCCGCGCTGCCCGGCCTGGCGGCCACCGTGGCGCTGCGCCAGCAACGCCTGCAGCAGCTGCACGAGGCGCTGGCCCCCTGGCTGGGCGGCGCGTTGCAGTGGCTGGCGCCGGTCCCCGGTGCCGTGCCCTGGCGGGCCAACCTGCTGGTGGCCGCGCCGCCGGCACGCGACCGCCTCTTGCGCGCGCTGCACGCCGCCGGGCTGCACGCCAGCAGCTGGCACCCGCCGGCCTCCGATTTCCTGGCCGATGCCCCGGCCGCACACCCGGTGGCCGGCCGCATCGGCCGCGAGGTGCTGAACCTGTGGCTGGACGCGCGCTGCACGCCGGCCTACCGCGACGCGGTCTGCCGGGTGCTCGACGAGCAATTGGCCGCCACCGCCTGAACCCCGTTCCCCTTCCGCGAAAGCCCGCGCCATGACCGCCCCCGACCTGCTGCCGATCAGCGTCAACATCTGCACCTACAACGAGGCCCGGGACATCGGCGATTGCCTGGACAAGGTGTTCGCCAACCACCCGGCCGAGGTCATCGTGATCGACGGCGGCTCGACCGACGACACCGTGGCCATCGCCCGGGCGCGCGGCGCCAGGGTCATCCAGCCCGGGGTCAAGGGCCTGTCGTCGCAGCGCCAGGCCGGCATCGACGCCGCGACCCAGCCCTACCTGGCGATCATCGACGGCGACGACCACGTCGCGCCCGACTTCCTGGCCACCCTGCTGCGCGAGCTGCAGACCCACGGCTACGATGCGCTGCTGGGCCGCGAGCAGGCCTTCCAGCCGCGCACCTACTGGGAGCGCGCGATGGGCAGCACCAACCACGGCATCACCTACACCGAGACGCCGGTGGACACCAACATGGTGGGCCGGCCCTCGCTGTACCGCACCGCGGCGCTGCGCCACTGCGGCTTCGACCCGTTCTTCGACGGCGTCGGCGACGAGGACACCGACCTGTCGATCCGCATGGAGCTGGCCGGCTTCCGCCAGGGCATCGGCACCGGGCTGACGCTGCGCCAGCAGACGCCCGGCTTCGGCGGCATCGTGCGCAAGTTCGTCAAGTACGGCCGCGGCGACGCACGCATCGTCTACAAGTACCCGTTCAAGGCCGGCAAGCTGCTGTTCCACCTGGTGGTGCGCTACCCCTTCATCCGCGGCTTCAACGCCGTCGCCCGCGGCGAGGGTGTCTACTGGCCCTTCTACCTGATGTACGGCTGGGTGCGCGCCGGCGCCCTGCTGCCCGAGCTGCTGCGCCTGTGGTTGCGCCGCCCGGCGCACGGCCCCTACCCGACCCGGGCGCCGGCCGAGCTGTGCGGGAAGCCGGCCTGATGGCCGCGGCGCTGGCGGTTCCGGCAGCGCGCGCAGCCGCCGCCGAGCCGGCCGCCCGCGCCTGGTGGTCGGACCTGGCGCTCAGCGTGCCGCGCTGGTTCGTCGCCCTGCCCTGCCCGGCGCCGGGCCGCTGGCCGCTGGCCGCGCGCGCCCTGCACCCCTGGTCGGTCGACGCCACTTCGCTGGCGCTGGACCTCGCCCAGATGCTGGCGCTGCCGGTGCCGGCGGCCGCGGCCTTCGCCGCGCTGGACGGCCAGCAGGAACCGGCCACCGGCTTCTTCCACGAACCCCACCGTGCCGAGCTGGACGCCACGGTGCCGCGCATCCACGAGATGTCGGGCACCTATTTCGGCTACCAGGTGGCCGCGGTGCAGCTGGCCTGGGGCCGCAGGCCGCGCCACCGCTACGCCTTCTACGACCCGCTGCGCGCCGGCGGTGCACTGGAACGCTACATGGCCGAGAACATGCCCTGGGGCCGCGCGCCGATGGGCGCCGGCAACATGTGCGACCATGCGGCAACGATGCTGCGCGCCAATGCGCGCTTCTTCGACGACGGCTCGGAGGTCCTGCTGCAGCGCATGCGCCGCTGGCTGGACGCGCGGCAGGACCCGGCCACCGGGCTGTGGGGCGCGCTGCAGGCCCAGGGCCGCAACGGCCTGGTGCAGGCCGGCTACCACCTGATGCGGGGTCTGCACTTCGCCGACGACGCGCCGCCGGCCTGGCCCGAGCGCATCCTGGACACCACGCTGGCCAGCCTGGCCGAGAGCGCGGTGTTCGCCGAAGGCCAGGGCGAAGGCTGCCACGACATGGACCACTTCGTGGTGCTCGAGCGCCTGCTGCACTACACCAACGGCCACCGCGAGGCCGAGGTGCGCGGCTGGTGCGCGCGCCGGCTGGAGCAGCTGCACTGCCTGCACCGTGCCGACGGCGGCTTCTCGTTCGAGGCCGCGGGCAGCATCACCAACCACAACCGCCACGAGGTCACGGCGGGCCAGGCGCAGAGCGACCTGGTCGGCACCGTGTTCTACCTCGAGACCCTGCTGCGCCAGTGCCGCGTGCTCGGCCTCGCCGTGCCCTGGCAGTCCTCGGCCAGCCACGGCGTGCCGCTGCGCGGCTGAACCGCCGGCGCGCGGCCGGACCCGCCTCGGGCCGCGCCGGACCGGGGTCGTGTGCCGGAGCCTGCGCGATCGGCGGTTCAGGCCGCCAGCGGCGGCCTGCCCCAGCCCCGGCGCAGCGCGGCGGCCACCACCTCGACGGCCGTGCTGTGCAGGTCGAGCCCGGCGCCGGCGCGCAGCGCCTCCAGCGCCGCCAGGTGCTCGGGCTGGTCGACGTCGAAGCGCAGCGCCGGGTGGGCCAGCGCGGGCGGTGCCGGCGGCGCGGCGAGGCGAAAGTCGGCCGCGTGGTCCCACAGGTACAGCGTGACGTGCTCGCGGTGGCGCGGCAGCGTGGTGCTGCGGTGCAGGCGCTGCAGCAGGTCGGCGTCCAGCACCTCGGCGCCGAAGCCGTCGGCGTAGCCGCTGCCCAGGCGGTCCAGGTGGTTGCAGGCATAGTCGGCGCCGGCATGGTCGAAGAAGCCGAGCAGGCGGTCGACTTCGCCGGGACAGACGAAGGGGTTGTCGGCGCACACGCGCACCACGCGCCGAGCGCCATGCGCCTCGGCAGCGGCGGCGAAGCGGCCGAGCACGTCGGTCTCGCTGCCGGCAAAGCTGGCCACGCCCAGGCCCTGCGCCAGCGCGACCAGCGGCCGGTCGCGCGGCAGCTCGCTGGTGGCCAGCACCACCGCGTCCAGCCGCTGCGACCGCTGCAGCCGCGCCAGCACCCAGTGCAGCAGCGGGAGGCCGCCCAGCGGCGCCAGCATCTTGCCGGGGAAGCGGCTCGAGCCCATGCGGGCCTGCACCAGGGCGACGCTGCGCGCACGCATCGCGGCAGCTGCGGGGTTCAGGCGGCCAGCGACAGCGCGGCGCCGGCGGCGGCCAGGTCGTCCCACTGCAGCACGTGGTCGGCGTCCAGCGCGCGCACGGCGCGGCGGCCGATGACCTCGTCCCAGTGCAGCGGGCTGACGCCGGTGCCGGGGCGCTTGCAGGTCAGGTCGGCCTCGGTGATCGGCTGGCCGGCGCGCAGCGGCCGCGCCAGCACGATGGAGCGGCGCGCATTCGCCCGCGCCGGTGCCTCGGTGGGCGTGGGCTGCTTGTGGTCGCCCTCGCCGAGCAGGGTGTGGACCAGGTCCATGCGCGCGACGAAGCGGCGCAGGTCGTGCACGTCCATCGCGTGGTAGTGGTCGTTGCCCGGCAGGGTCTTGTCGTGGGTGAAGTGCTTCTCGATCACCGCCGCGCCGAGCAGGTGGGCGGTGGTCAGCGCCGTCATCGCCTCGTCGGGCAGGGTGTGGTCGGAGTAGCCCAGCACCAGCTCGGGGTAGGCGCGGCGCAGGCCCTGCATCATGCGCAGGTGGGCCTGCGCGTCGGGCGTGGGGTAGTTCAGCACGCAGTGCAGCAGCACCAGGTCGCGGCAGCCGGCGCCGCGCAGCGTGGCCACGGCCTGGTCGATCTCGCCGAGCGTGCTGGCACCGGTGGACAGCAGCACCGGCTTGCGCTTGGCCGCCACCTGGCGCAGGAAGGGCGTGTTGGTCAGGTCGGCCGAGGCGATCTTGAACAGCGGCATCAGCGGGTCGAGGAAGTCGACCGCGGCGGCGTCGAAGGGCGTCGACAGGAAGTCTATGCCCACGTCCTGGCAGTGGCGGGCCAGGGCCTCGTACTCGGCCGGGCCGAAGGCGTCGTACTTCCTGAACAGCTCGTACTGGCTGCGCGTGGGCTCCTTGCGCGTGTCCCAGTACGAGGGCGAGTGGCGCGAGGCCAGGGTACCGGCCTTGTAGGTCTGGAACTTGGCGGCGTCGGCGCCGCCCGCCTTGGCCAGATCGATCAGCCGCCTGGCCAGTTCCAGCCGGCCCTCGTGGTTGACGCCGATCTCGGCGATCACGTAGGGCCGGCCTGCGGCGGTGACGGTGCGGGAACCCAGGGTCACGGACGGTGCGGTCATCAGGCGATCCTCAGCTGGCTGGAATAGGCGTGCACGGGCTGCGGCAGCAGCGGCAGCGGGGAGGTGGTCTCGAAGGCGCGGTGCGCGGCCTCGGCGCCGTGCTTGGCGCTCAGGCGCTCGCGGTGCAGGTTCATCGCCGCGGCGTCGTTGGTCATGTTGCGTTCGTGGCGGCGATAGCGGTACAGCGGCAGTTCCAGCCGGCCGATGCGGAAACGCTGCTCGAAGCGCAGGCGGAACTCGCGGTCCTCGTGGCGCAGGAAGCTCTCGTCGTAGCCGCCCACCGACAGCAGCTGCTCGCGACGGAACAGGATGCCGCAGCCGATCGGCTCGGCCAGGCAGTCGGCGCGCTCGAGCACCAGCTCGTCGTCGTCGACCAGCAGGTAGTCGCAGGCCACGGCGTCGTGGTTGGGGTTCTGGTCGAGGAAGAAGTGCAGGATGTTGACGAAGTTCGCGTTGACGTAGTCGTCGGAATCGACCCGCACGATGAACTGCCCGCGCGACGCAGCGATGCCGCGGTTCAGTGAGGCCGGCAGGCCCAGGTTGCTGGGATTGCGCAGGCGCACGATCTGGTCGTGGAACAGCTCCAGCGCGTAGGCGGTGCGATCGGTGCTGGCGTCGTCGATGACGATGATCTCGTAGCGGTCCTGCGGCATGGTCTGCTGCAGCAGCGAGCGCAGGCAGCGGCCGATGTAGCGTTCCTGGTTGTAGGCCGGGACGATCACCGACACCAGGGGCTGGGCGTGGGGCACGGGGCGCTCCTCGGCGGTCGAACGGGTTCAGGCCGCGGCGGGCAAGTCCAGGGCCAGGGCCTCGGACAGGGCGGCACGGGCGCGCTGCGGCGCGTCGTCGGCGAGGCTGACGCCCACCGGCATGGCCACCGCCCTCGCCAGCCAGCGGCTGGACTGCGGGAAGGCGGCCCGCAGGTCGCCGCCGTGGGCGCGCACCAGTTCGGGCATGTGGGTCCAGGTGCCGGCGAAGTGCCAGCGGGTGGCCTCGGGCAGGATCTTGGTGGCCAGACCGTGGGCCAGCAGCGCGGCACGGCTGCGGCGCGCGGCGTCGGCATCGGGCACGAAGAAGACCAGCGCGTCGGCCGTCTCGTAGGCGCCGGCGGGGACCGCGCGCGCGCTCACGCCGGGCAGGTCGGCGATGGCCGCCCACAGGCGGTCGCGGTGGGCGCGCTGGGCGCCGACGATGCCGTCGAGCTTGCGCAGCTGGGCCAGCCCCACCGCGCCGGCCAGCTCGCCCATGCGGAAGTTGAAGCCCGACGAGGAGCGCGAGTCCTCCCAGCGCGGCAGCGCCGGGTTGTTCTCGTGGCCGTGGTCGTGCCAGGCGGCGCAGCGGGCCCACACGTCGGGGTCGCGGCACACGACCATGCCGCCCTCGCCGGTCGTCAGGGTCTTGGCGAAGTCGAAGCTCAGCGTGCCGGCGGCGCCCCAGGTGCCCAGCGGCCGGCCGTGCAGCGCGCCGCCCAGGCCCCAGGCGGTGTCCTCGATCAGCGCCAGGCCGTGCGCGTCGCACAGCGCCTGGATCTCGGGCAGGCGGGCCGGCGTGCCCAGCATGTGCACCACGATCACCGCCTTGGTGCGCGGCGTGATGCGGCGTGCCAGGTCGACCGGGTCCATGTTCAGCGTGGCGTCGACCTCGGCGCACACCGGGGTGGCGCGCGACTCGATGATCGCTTCGACGGTGGCGACGAAGGTGAAGGCCTGGGTGATGACCTCGTCGCCGGCGCCCAGGCCCAGACCGGCCAGCGCCACGCGCAGCGCGGCCGTGCCCGAGCTGACGGCCAGCGCGTGCGGCACGCCCAGCCGGGCGGCCATCGCGGCCTCGAAGTCCTTGACCTTGTAGCGGCCCTGGCGCAGCGCGTCGAAGCCGTGGCGGAACAGCACCGCCCCATGGTCGAACACGTCCTGGATCTCGGCCAGCTCCTCGCGGCCCATCAGCTCGTAGCCCGGCATCTCGGTTCTCCTGCGCTCACATGGCCTCGAACAGCGCGCGCATGCGCTCGCGCGTCAGGATCTCGCGGTAGCCCTCGCCCAGCGCGTTGGTCAGCGGCTTGCCATGCACGATGCTGGCCTGGTACAGGGCCTCGAAGCCGGCATCGTCCAGGCCGGCGCACACACCCTGCGGGATGTGCACGCGCTGCAGGTCGGCCCAGCGCCAGAACTCGTCGTAGGCGGCGGGATAGAAGTCCTGCATCGCCCGCATCACGATGCAGTTGCCCACGCAGTGGTGGATGCCCAGCACCACGCTCAGGCCCGCGGACAGCGGGTGCACCACACCGACGTAGCTGGTGGCGATGGCACAGCCGCCCAGGTAGGCGGCGACCATCAGCTGCTCGCGGCGCTCCGGCGCCATCATGTCGCCGGGGCCGAAGACCTGGCGGCACAGGTTGATGGTCTCGCGCGAGTAGGCGTCGCCGATGGCGTTGCGATAGCTGCCGCCGAGCGACTCGATGCAGTGGATGTAGGCATCCATGCCGGTGTGGAAGTACTGGTCGCGCGGCACCGTCGCGGTCAGCTCGGGGTCCATGATCACGTGGTCGAACACCGTGTGGTCGCTGTTCATGCCCAGCTTCAGGCCGCTGACCGGGTTGGTCATCACGCAGGTGCGCGTCGCTTCGGCGCCGGTGCCGCTGACGGTCGGGATGCCGATCTTGAAGATGCCGGGCACGCGCACCAGGTCCCAGCCCTGGTAGTCGGCGGCCTGCCCGCCGTTGGCCAGCAGGTTGGAGGTGCACTTGGCGGTGTCCATCGTGATGCCGCCACCCATGCCGACCACCGCGGCCGGCTGCGTCAGGCCGCGCCGGCGCAGCGTGGCGACCACGGCATCGATGCCGGCGGTGGTCGGCTCGTCGGCGGTGGCGACGAATTCCAGCGCATCGCCCGGCTGCAGGCCCAGGCGTTCGGCCAGACGGTTGTCGCCGCGGAAGAATTCGTCGACCAGGAAGACCACGGCAGCGCTGTCGCCCTGGCCGCGGGCGGTGGCGCGGCGCCGGGCCAGCAGCGGCTGCAACTCGTCCAGCGAACCGGCCCCGATGTTGTAGCGGCCCACGTTGCGCACCAGCTTCACGCCGGTGTCCAGTGTCGTCCCCATGCTTCCTCCGATGACAGGTTGGGTGGCCGGCGGCCGACGCTCGGTCGCGCACGACGGCAGGCCCCTATGGGACCATGGCACCCCCCCGGGTGATCGGCGGGAAAGCGGGCTCGAGTCCGGCCAAATTCGGCCGATCCGGCCGATCCGGCGCGGCCAAGCGGACCCTGGCCCCACGCGCCGGCGCGCAACCGGGGGGGCCGCCCCGCGTTCAGGCGGCTTCGGCCGGCGCGGCCGCCAGCGCCACCTCGTCCCAGCCGAAGCGCAGCAGGCCGCGCGCGCGCGGCAGGCCGGCGGCGGCCTTGGCGTGGATCAGCGCCTGGTTGCGCGCGGTGTCGCGGTCGAGGCCGCCGGTGCGGTGGCCGAGCTGCTCGAAGGCGATGTCGGTCAGCAGCACCTCGCCGCCGACGTGCCGGCGCCACTGGGTGCGGAACAGCACGTCCTCGAAGCCGTAGTGGCCGCTGAAGTCCTCGTCGTAGCCGCCGGCGCGGAAGAAGCCCTGGCGGGTGATCAGGAAGCTGTTGATGTGCGGCTCGACATCGACCCCGCCCTCGGTGCGGCGGAAGACGTGCAGCCGGTTCGGGTCCAGCCGCGGCAGCGCGTTCACGATCCTGGCGATCGCCGCCTCGTCGGCGACGTTGTCGACGTCGAAGAACAGCATCCACTCGGTGCGCGACTGCAGCGCCGCCAGGTTGCGGCAGCCGGGCATGTTCCAGTCGATGTCGTCGCTGACGCGCAGCAGGCGCAGGTCGAGCCGACCCTTGCCGACCTGCAGCGGCGTGTCCGAGTGGTCGTCGATGACCAGGAACTCCAGCCGCGCCAGCAGCGCCGGGTCGTAGCGCTTCCACAAGGCCAGCTGGTGGTCCACCGGCTGCTGGGCGTTGTAGACGTGGGTGATCAGGGTCAGTTCGGCCATGGCGGGGCTCCGGCGGGCGTCGGGCGTGGAGGTCAGGCGGGGGGTGTCAGGCAATGTGGGTCAGGCATTGCGGGTTCAGGTACAGCCGCGCACCGGCGGCCACCAGGGCCGCGTGGTAGGGCACGTGCTCGCAGACCTCGCGGCCGCGGTCCAGCCCGCTGTAGCGGCCGCGGCCGGCCACCGCCGCCTTGTACAGGCCGAAGCCGCCGAAGGCCGAGCGCACCGGCACCCAGCCCCTGACCCGGCCCGGCGCCAGGATCTGCGTCGCGGCGTGGATCTCGCGGCCCTCGAACAGCGCCGCGTTGAGGCGGTGCTGGCCGCCGCGGACGTAGTCGTCGGGGCAGATCTGGTCCTCGCGCAGCGCCCAGAGGTCGTAGTACAGCGGCCAGGACAGCGGGAACACCGCGTCCCAGGCGTCCTCGAACTGGAAGTTGCTGAGGAAGCCGGCGGTCGAGAAGCGCGCGCCGACCAGGCCGTCGAGGTCGGCCCAGCACAGGTAGTCCCAGGGGCCGCGGTCCAGCACGTGGTCCAGCAGCCGGTTGCGGCCGTAGGCCAGGCGCTCGGTGCGCAGCGGCATTCGCGCGGCGATGCCCTGCTCGCGCTGGGCCTGCAGCAGGCCCTCGGCGGCCCAGCCGTCGAGCAGCGCGCCGGTGGCGTCGCGCGAGTCGTTCTCGTAGACGTGGATCTCGTGGGCGCCGAACAGCGCGCCCAGCTCGCGCAGCCTGGCGATCGATGCCGGCAGTGCCGCGGCGCAATCGCGCGCGGTGCCGAGGAAGGCGATGCGCCTGCCGGCCAGGCGCTCGCGCACGGCGGCTTCGGGCTCGGCGGCCAGCAGGTCCAGCCGGCCCAGCGGCGCGACCTCGGCGCCAGGGTCCATCGGCAGGATGTCGAAGCCGAAGCGGGCCCAGTTGTCGGGGCGGTCGAAGCGGATGGTGGCGGTGTCGCCGTCGATGCGCAGGCGGTGGGCCGGGGTCTCCCAGTCCAGCGGGTCGTTGGCGCGGGCGGCGCCCAGGCGCAGGTCGCGGATCGCCGCGCCGGGCGTGCGCAGCGTGATGCCGCGCACGAAGCCGAAGTTGTCGTTGGCCAGGCGGTGTCGCATCGGGGCTCGCGGTTCAGGGTTCGCGGCTCAGAACAGCGCGATCAGGTCCTGCGTGACGCGGGACCAGTGGTAGTCCTGCGCCAGCCGGGCCCGGGCGGCGTGGCGCTCGGGGGTGTCGCGCGGCACGCGGCCATCGGCCACCGCGCCCATGCACTCGACCAGCGCGTCGACGTCGGGCACCAGGAACTCGCCGATCATCGCCGGCTCGTCGGCGCGGGTGCCGGGGCGGGCCGGCAGCTTCAGCGCCAGCGCGTCGGGGCAGAAATCGTCGGTGGCGCCGCCGCCGGTGACGATCACCGGCGTGCCGCAGGCCATCGCCTCCAGCACCGGCAGGTTGAAGCCTTCGGCGCGGTAGGGCGAGACGTAGGCGTCGGCCACCGCGTACAGCGCACGCAGCTGGGCCTGGTCGAGGCTGCCGCTGATCAGCGAGATGCCGGCCAGCACGTCGGCGCTGACCAGGCCCGGGTGCTCGCGCGAGACCTGGGCCAGCACGCGGTCGGCGCCCAGGCCGTACAGCGACTTGTGGTCCTTGAGCAGCAGGCGCGCACGCGGGTGGCGCCGCCGCACCTGGGCGAAGGCCCGCACCAGCAGGTCCAGGCCCTTGTTCCAGGTCGCCACGCCGACGTTGACGAACAGCAGCTCGTCGTCGGCCACGCCCAGCGCGGCCCGTCCGGCGACACGGTCGGCCGGGTTCAGCGGTGCGAAGACGTCGGTCTTCACGCCGTGCGGCACCACCACGATGCCGGCCGGGTCCAGCCCGTAGTCGACCAGGCGGTCGCGCGACCAGCGCGAGGGCGTGACGATGCGGTTGCCGTCGCGGGTGAAGGCGCCGGGGTCGGCCGGCGCGGCGTCGAAGCACTCGGGCACCAGGCCGCACTCGGTGACCATGAAGGTCAGCGTCTTCTGCCCGGGGTCGACGGCGCTGCGGAACGGCGACGAGATGCGCAGCAGCGTGTCGAAGCGCTGGCCATCGGCCGGCGCCGCGATGGCGTCGATGCGCGCCTGCTCGCCGGGCGTGAATCCGGCGGGCATCTGCCGGGCGTTCCAGTGCTTCAGGAAGAACGGCAGGTCGCGGTGCCACAGCTGCAGTCCCGGCTGGTCGAGCAGGACCAGCAGCTGGCACTGGTTGACCAGCGCGATGGAATGGCTGACCCCTCGCCAGCCCTCGACGCACACCGTCTTCATCGCCCCGCCCTTCGTTGCGTTGTTCATGGCAGCGTTCATTGCAGCCATTGGCTCAGGCCGCTGCCCAGCGAGGTCAGCATCGCGTTCATCTGCTGGCCGTCGGTCAGCGCGTTGACGTACTGCACGCGCAGGTTGTAGTGGTCGCTCTCGGCGGCGATCACGTCGAACAGCGAGCGCCGCCCCATCTGCTGCCACTGCTGCAGCGTGAAGTTGCGCAGCTGGTCGCTGTCGCGCAGCACCTGGGCGACGCGGCGCACGCGGTCGAAGGCCGAGCTCGCCTGCTCGTGGACCTCGACGATGCGCTGGCGCCGCTGCTCCAGCGCCTCGGCGCGCTGCAGCACCGCGGCATCGGCACGCTTGCGCGCGGCCTGGGCCGAGTACTCGAGCGACGGATTGAGCAGCGGCACGCTGATCGTCAGGCCGGCGGCGACGCCGGTGTTGCGCGGGTTGCCGGCACCGGCGCCGGCGATCGCGTTGCCGGCGATGTTCCAGGACAGCTGCGGCTTGTTGCCGGCCTCGACGACGCGGGCGATCTCGCGCAGCGCGGCGGCGTTGGCGTCGAGCGCGGTGATGTCGGACGAGGTCGCGGCATCGGCCAGCACCGTCGGCAGTTCGGGCACGCCGAGCAGCAGCGTGCTGAAGCCCTCGGTGCCGGGCAGGCCGTCGCCGACGATGCGGCGCAGCCTGGCCTCGACACCGCGGGCCTGCGACTGCGCCTGCACCTGCAGCAGTTCGGCCTGCTGCAGCTGCTTGCGCGCCTGCACCAGCTCGCTGGTGCGGCCCTTGTCGGCGTTGACGATGGTCTGCAGGGCCTCGACCAGGCAGGCCATCTTGCGCACGTTCTGGCCGTAGATCACCGCCTGCATGCGAAAGCGCGCGCGCTCGAAGGCCAGCGAGGTGGTGGTCAGCGTCACCTGCTCGCGCGTCGACAGCAGCCCCAGCCGCGCGGCCTCGGACTGCTGGCGTCGCCAGTCGACGATGCGGTCGCTGCGGCCGCCGTCGTAGATCGTCTGGCCCAGGTTGAAGCCGGCGCGGCCCTGCAGCTGCGTGGTGGTGCTGCCGCGGCCCGAGTCGAACGACGGGCTGAGGCCGCCCACCAGCGAGGCCTGCGGCTGCTTGTTGGCCTTGGCCTCCTCGACGTCCTGCTCGGCCGCTTCGGCCAGCAGGCGCGAGGCGCCCAGCGCGTTGCTGCGCACCAGCGCATCCTGCACCATCGTCTGCAGCTGGCTGCGCGGCGGCACCGGCGCGGCCTGGGCGGCGGCAGCGGCTGCCGCCGACAGCGCGGCGGGCGAGGGCTCGAGCTTGTCCTCGTCGAGGCACGACGCCGCGCCGGCGGCGCCGATCGCGCCCGGCAGCAGCAGCGCCGCGGCCAGGCCGCGCCGCCAGGCCGGCAGGCAGTGCAATCGCAGGGATGGAAGTGTCACGGCAGAGGGATTCACGGGGCGCCGCCCCCGCCGCGGCAGGGGCCAGACCGGTGCCAAGTAGACGCCGTGCGCGGCGGCTGCGATCGGCCGAAACCCGGCGCCTTTCGCCGCCAAATCGGGCGGCTGCGCAACGGCCCGTCAGCGCTCGGTGAAGGCCTCCTGCGCCTTCATCATCGGCCGCAGCACGAAGCTCAGCACCGAACGGCGGCCGGTGCGGATCTCGGCCGTGCCGACCATGCCGGGCAGCACCGTCAGCGGCTTGCCGCCGGCCTTCAGCGTCGCCGCGTCGGCGCGCACCAGCGCCCGGTACCAGGTGGCCTCGGCGCCGGCGGCCGGCGCGTTCGGATCGCCCAGCGCGTCCGGGCTGACCGTCTCGACCTTGCCGTGCAGGCTGCCGTAGACCGTGTAGTCGTAGGCCGACAGCTTGATCTCCACCGGCTGCCCGACCTTCACGAAGCCGATGTCGGCCGGCTTGATGCGCAGCTCGACCAGCACCTG
Source organism: Burkholderiaceae bacterium (assembly GCA_016790515.1). Lineage (GTDB taxonomy): Bacteria > Pseudomonadota > Gammaproteobacteria > Burkholderiales > Burkholderiaceae_C > Pseudaquabacterium. The sequence continues at coordinate 101,712 of JAEUOY010000015.1, forward strand.
GTCGTCCACCGGCACGATCTCCATCACCGGCGCACCGGCCGCGACCACGCCGCCCAGCGTGTTGATGCGGATGTTCTTGACCAGCCCGCGCACCGGCGAGGTCAGCACGGTGCGCCTGAGGATGTCGTCGCGCACGACCTGCTGCTCGCCCAGCATCGTCAGCTCGGTCTGCACCCGCACCAGTTCGGCCGCGGCGTCCTGGCGAAAGCGGTTGATGCGCTCCTGCGTCGCCAGGTTCAGGTCGTTGACCTGCCGCCGCAGCCGCATCACCTCGACCTCGCTCATCAGGCCCTTGGCGGCCATCGTGCTGGCCAGCGCCAGCTCGCGCTCGAGCAGGCGCTGGTTGCTCTGGTTCGAGGCCACCGCCTCGTTCAGCGCGCGCCGGCGCGCGTTGTACGAATCGGTCTCGCTCTGCGTGACCTGCGGCAGCGGCTCGAGCTCCTTCGGAAAGGCCAGCGGCTTGCCGTAGGCCTCGGCCTGCAGCCGCACCACGGTGGCCAGCAGCGCCAGGCGCTTGAGCCGCCCCTCGTTCTGCTGCGCCTCGACCCGCGTCGGGTCCAGCAGCGCCAGCGGCTGGCCGGCGGCCACCGCCTCGCCTTCGCGCACCTTCAGCTCGCGCAGGATGCCGCCCTCGAGGCTGGCGATCACCTGCTCGCGGCCGACCGGGATCACCCGGCTGTCGCTGCGGGTGATCATGTCGACCTTGGCGAGCGCTGCCCAGCTCACCGCCACCGCCAGCGCGGCCAGCATCAGGTAGACGATCCAGGTCGCCGCATCGGCCGGTTCGCGCTCGTGCGCGGCCTGCAGCGGGGTGAGGAACGCGTGGTCGCCGCGCTGCAGCGCCGCGCGGGGGCCCGGGTTCGAAGCGCCGGCCATCGGCGGATCAGACCGCTGCCCGGCTCTCGGCGGGCTGGGTGCTGGGGTGGCGGTGCACGTTGGTCGGCGGCGCGGCGCCCTGGGCCTGCGCCGGTGCGGCCTGGGCCGCCGGCCGCGCGCCCGACAGCGCCGCCAGCACCTGGGCCTTGGGACCGTCCATCACCACCTTGCCGGCATCGACGACGACGATGCGCTGCACCAGCTCGAGCACCGCCGGGCGGTGCGTCACCATCACCAGCGTGCAGCCCTGGGCGGCCTCGTTGAGCTGGCGCAGGAAGGCCAGCTCGCTCTGCGCGTCCATCGAGCTGGTCGGCTCGTCCATCAGCAGGATCTTCGGCCCGGTGATCAGGCTGCGCGTCAGCGCCACCAGCTGGCGCTGGCCGCCCGACAGCAGCGAACCCGATTCGCCGACCGGCAGGTCCCAGCCCAGCGGATGGCTCTCGGCCACCCGGGCCAGCCCGGTGAGCCGGGCCACCGCCGCCAGCCGCGCCGGGTTGGCGCCGGGCCGTCCCAGCAGCACGTTGTCGCGCAGCGTGCCGTTGAACAGCCGCGGATCCTGCGGCACGTAGGCCACGCCGCTGCGGAAGTCGCCCGGGTCGAGCTGGCGCAGGTCGATGCCGTCGACATCGACCATGCCCTCGCTGGGCCGGTACATGCCGGCGACGAGCCGCAGGATGGTCGACTTGCCGCTGCCGATGCGCCCGAGGATGGCCACCCGCTCGCCGGGCTCGAAGCGCAGCGTCACGTTCTTCAGCACGCGCGGCGATTCCTGGCCGGCGTTGCCGGGGTACGAGAAGCCGACGTCGGCCAGCGCGATGCGGCCGCTCATCTCGCGCAGCGCGATGTACTGGCGCCCGGCCTCACGCTCCGTCGGCTGGGCCATCACCTTGTCCAGCGCCACCATCGCCGCGCGCGCGCCCTGCCAGCGGGTGGCCAGCATCACGATCGAGGTCAGCGGCGCGATCGCCCGCATGCCGAACATCACGCCGCCCATCAGCGCGCCGCCGGTGATGAGCTTGGCCTCGATCAGGTAGACGCCCCAGACCAGCATCACCAGCGTGACGGCCTGCTGCGAGATCATCGACAGGTTCATCGTCAGGCTGGTCAGCCGGCGCGAGCGCAGCTGGCTGTGCACCGCCGCCGCCGACGACTGCTCGTAGCGGTGCAGGAAGCGGCCCTGGGCGCCGGTGGCCTTGATGTCCTCGATGCCCTCGACCGCCTCGACCAGCAGGCCGTGCAGGTCGGCCTGCTGCTGCATGTTGGCGCGGGTGGCGCGGCGCATCGCGCCCTGGATCAGCCAGGCGGCGCCCAGGATGGCGGGCACCGCCAGCACCAGCACCCAGCCCAGCGGCCCGGCGATCACGAAGGTCATCGCGATGAAGATCACGATGAACGGCAGGTCGGAGATCGCCGACAGCGTCGCCGACGACAGGAACTCGCGCACCAGCTCGACCTGGCCGACGATGTGCGAGTAGGCGCCGGCGCTCTCCGGCCGGCGTTCCATGCGCACGGCCAGGCTCTGGCGGAACAGCTGCGTGCCCACCAGCAGGTCGGCCTTCTTGCCGGCAAGGTCGATCAGGTAGGCACGCAGCTGCCGCGCCGTCAGGTCGAACACCAGGGCCAGGCCGCCGGCCGCCGCCAGCGCCCACAGCGTGACGAAGGCCTGGTGCGGGATCACCTTGTCGTAGATCACCGAGGTGACGGTGCCGGTCACCAGCATCAGCGTGTTGCTCAGCAGCGCGGCCAGCAGCGCCGAGCGGTAGTAGGGCACGAAGCGGCGCAGCGTGCTCCACAGCCAATGGCTCGACGGATCGATCGACGGATCGGTCGCCGGATCGGCCGCCGCGGCGCTGGCCGTGGCCGAACGCTGCGGCGCCTGCGAGCGCGGCGTCGCCACCAGCGCGACGCCGGCGTATTCGGCGGCCAGCTCGTCCTCGGTGGTGGTCAGCTCCTGCGGCACCGACCCCGGCATCACCACGGTGCACAGCGCGGCGCCGCCGGCCTGGGCGCGGCGCGCCAGCAGCAGCGCCGCATCGCCGCTGCGCAGCAGCAGCACCACCGGCAGCAGCAGGTCGCTGAAGTCGCCGATGCCGCGCTGCACCAGCGCGGCGTTCCAGCCGGCGTCGCGCAGCGCGCGCACCGCCTGGTCGGGGCCGACCAGGCCGTCGATCTGCTGGCTCTCGAACAGCGACGAGAACGAGCGGTCCTGGCCGTGGTGGCGCATCAGCCACAGCAGGGCCTGGGCCAGGGCGTCGTCGTCCCGGCCGGCCGCCTCGGCGGCTTCGTTCAGCGCGGGATCGTCGCGGTCGGGCACGTCTCAGGCTCGCGGCGGCGCTGCCGGTCCGTGCATCAGGCCGCGCGCGCCTGCAGGGCCAGGCGTTCGTAGGCGGCCTCGATGTCGCGCACGATCTGCGGCAGGTCGAACAGCGGCGAGCTGCGGCCCTGCTCGGCCAGGTAGCGCTTGTACGAGGCCACCCGCGCCGGCTGGCGGCCCAGTGCGACGGCCAGGCGCTCGTAGTCGGCCAGCGTCGTGGTGGCCAGCTCGGGCAGGCCCACCGCGTTGAGCAGGCTGCCGGCCATGCGCGAGATGTAGCTGCGTCCGCTCAGCGTCACGATCGGCGTGCCCATCCACAGCGCGTCGCTGGCGGTGGTGCCGGCGTTGTACGGGAAGGTGTCGAGCACCAGGTCGGCGCACTGGAAGCGCGCCAGGTACTCGGGCGGCGCGACCCGCGGCGCGAAGACCAGCCGCTGGCGGTCCAGGCCATGGGCGTCGGCCTGGCGCAGCATGTTCTCGCGCGCGGTGTCGTTGTCGGCCAGCAGCCACAGCACGCTGCCGGGCACCTGCTGCAGGATGCGCATCCAGGCGCCGAAGACCTCGGGCGTGAACTTGAAGTTGTTGTTGAACGAGCAGTAGACGAAGCGGTCCTCGGGCAGGCCGTAGCGGCTGCGCGGCGGCCGCGGCGCCACCTCGCGCTGGCGGTCGCTGACCTGGTAGCAGTGCGGCAGCCGGATCGGCCGCTCGGTGCAGTAGGGCTCGAGCTCGGCCGGCATCACGTAGTCGTCGGCCAGGATCCAGTCGACCCCCGGCAGGCCCGAGGTGCCGGGCAGGCCCAGGTAGCTGATCTGCACCGGCGCGGCGCGCCAGCCGAGAATCGCCGGACGCGCGCCGCTGGTCAGGCCCTGCAGGTCGACCAGCACGTCGATGCCGGCCTCGGCGATCAGCCGCGCGGCGGTGGCGTCGTCGACGCCGGCCAGCCGCACATGGTGGTCCATCGCCGCCAGGATGCGCCGGCGCTGCGGCAGGTCGCTCTCGGGGGTCCAGCAGAAGGCCCAGACCTCGAAGCGGTCGCGGTCGTGCAGCTCGAACAGCTCCGGCGTCAGCAGGCCCACCGCATGCATGTGCAGGTCGCCCGACAGGTAGCCGACCTTGATCCGGCCGCTGCGCGGCGGCATCGCCTTGTGCAGCGCCACCGGCGCGGCCCTGGGCACCCGCTCGTGGGCGAAACGGCTGGCCGACAGCAGCTGCAGCGCCGGGTCGTCGCTGGCGCTCATCATCGCCAGCAGCGAGGTGCCCTGCAGCAGCTTGTTGGGACCGACCTCGCCCACCGGCCGGTACACCGGCCAGGCGCACTGCTTCTGCCGCAGGTGCACGTAGTGCTGCACCACGCTGGGCTGCTCGGGGTCGAGCAGCAGGCTCTCGCTCAGCGCGGCCTCGGCCTCGGGGTAGCGGCGCAGTTGCTCGAGCAGGCGGCCCAGGTTGTTCCAGGCATGCACCCGCATGTCCGGCGCGGCACCGCTGTCGATCACCGCACGCCACTGTTCCATCGCCGCGTCGTGCGCGCCGCTGCGCTCGAGCTGGTGGCCCAGGTTCAGCCGCGCGTGCGGGAAGTCCGGCTGCAGCGCCACCGCCTGGCGGTAGGCGGCCTCGGCCTCGGCGCTGCGGTTCAGCGCTCCCAGCGTGGTGCCGAGGTTGAAGCAGGCCACATGGCGCATCGCCGGCGGACCGTCGGCGATGAAGTCGCGGTACAGCGCCACCGCCGCGGCCGCCTGGCCCGCCTGCTGCAGGCGCTGGGCCTCGGTGACCAGCTCGGCCAGCGACAGGGTGGACGGTCTCAGCAGGGTTTCGGGCATGGCGGCTCCTGGCGCGGCAAAGGGGCCAGTCATGGTAGGAGCCGGCCTGTCCCGGCGGCGGGCGCATAAGGCCGGCCAAAGGGACGCTTATCGGCGCTGCCGCATGGCCACCCGCCGCCTCGCCCTGCACGGGGGCTCGGCGACCGCGGTGGCGTGCGCGGCCTCGAATGCCGACGGATGGCCCACGAGATGGCCCACGAGATGGCCCACCAGATGACCCACGTCAACGCGCCCCTGCCGGCGCGCGAGGAGACTGGCGCAAACAAGGCGCATGGGTCGCCAACGGGTCGGTCGCAGGCGCTGTCCACCAACTCACCCGTGAAGGCTTCAACCATGTCCAAGTTCCGCCGCATCGCCTGCGTCCTGATGCTGGCCACGCTGGCCGGATGCGCGTCTCAGGTCACCCGCGCGCCCGAGTCCGTGGCGACACGCGAGCCGGTTCGCGCGCTGACCTCGTTCGAGATCGAGATCTCGCCCGCGGTCAAGGCGTCGATGGACGCCGCCGAGACCCAGAAGTTCGACGTCGGCGCGTTCCGCGGGGTCATCCAGCGCACGCTGGACGCGGCAAGGCTGATGTCCGCCGACGGCGATTTCAGGCTGACCGTGACGGTCGACGAGCTGCGCGTGCGCAGCACCTTCAACGCCATCATGTGGGGCTTCATGGCCGGCAGCGACACGCTCAACGGGACGGCCACGCTGACCCGTCTCGACGGGCGCCCGGCCGGCAGCTTCAAGGTCGGCACGTCGTATGCGCTGGGCGGATTCGCCGGTGGTCAGGACAACTCGCGCGTGGTCTGGCTGTACGAGGAGTTCGCCAAGCTGCTGACGAAGGAACTGGTCGCCCTGCGCGACCAGCCCCCCAAGGCGCCGTGAGCCCGGCTGCCGCTGGCCGCCCGGTCGGGCGCCATCGGGCAGCACGTCGAGCCTCAGAACCCCAGGCTGGCGAGCAGGTCGTCGACCTCGCCCTGGTTGGCCACCACGTCGGTGCGGCCCTCGGGGTTGACCACCGGGCCGTTGAGCATGCCGGCGCCGACCTTCTCGCGATGCTCGGGCGGCACCACCTGCACCAGCAGCTTGATCAGGCTGTCCTCGAGGTCGTTGGCCAGCGCCACGACCTTGGCCACCACCTGGCCGGTCAGGTCGTGGAAGTCCTGCGCCATCATGATGTCGGTCAGGTGCTCGTCGATCAACCGGGTGCGCGCTTCGACGACGTCGACGAAGTTGAACACCGCGCCCGAGGCCACCGCCTTGACCGGGTCGGCCTGCAGCGCGGCCGCCAGCGAGCGCGTCTGCTCGGCGATCGCGGCCTGCTCGGCCTTGGCCTGGTCGACCGAGTTGAGCACCTTGTCGGCGGCGGCGGCGGTCCGGCTGGCGATGTAGCTCAGGCGACTGCGCGCGTCGGGGATGCCGTCGGCGGCCTGCTGCAGCTTGGGCATCACGCACAGTTGCTGCATCGTGTCGTGCAACAGGCGGGTGATCGTGCCGATCTGCTGGAACACCTCGGGCGAGGCCGTCGCGCCCTGCTCGGGCAGCAGCACGGCCATGTCGTCCATCTTCATCGCGCTCTCCCCGGGGCTCAGGCGGTCGCCGCCAGCTTCTGCATGATCTTGGTGACCTTCTCCTCGAGCGTGGCCTTCGTGAAGGGCTTGACCACGTAGCCGGCGGCGCCGCTCTGCGCGGCGAGCAGGATGTCCTCCTTGCGCGCCTCGGCAGTGACCATCAGCACAGGGATGTGCTTCAGCTGGTCCTCGGCCTTCAGTGCCTTCAGCAGGTCGAAGCCGTTCATGTTGGGCATGTTGATGTCGCTGACCACGAAGTCGTAGCGGTTGGTCTTGAGCATCTGCAGCGCGATCGCGCCATCCTCGGCCTCCTCGACGTTGTTGCAGCCCATTTCCTTGAGCAGGCCGCGCACGATGCGGCGCATGGTGGAGAAGTCGTCGACGACCAGGAACTTGAGGTCGGAGGGATGGCTCATGTCTGTCCTCGGGGCGGGGGGCAAGGGGTGGTGGGAAGGCGCGGTGCGACCGCGTGGTCTCGGGCTTATCGGCCGGCCGGCGCCGGACTTGACACCAGTGCCGGCCTCGGCGGCCGGATCGACGCATCGGCGCCGTCCGCCGCAGTGGCGGCCGCGGCGGCCGGCTCGGCCAGGTCGGCGGTGGGCCGGTAGAAGCGGTCCTCGGCGTCGCGGTTCATCACGATGATGCTGATGCGCCGGTTCTGCGGGTCGGCCGGGTCCTGGCGGTTGAAGGGCTGGCTGCTGGCCAGCCCCAGCACCCGCAGCACGCGCTCCTCGGTCAGGCCGCCGGCGACCAGCTCGCGGCGCGAGGCATTGGCCCGGTCGGCCGACAGCTCCCAGTTGCTGTAGCCGGCCGCGCCGGCGGAGAAGGGCTGGGCGTCGGTGTGGCCTTCCAGCGTCAGCCGGTTGGGCACCTCGAGCAGCACGCTGCCGATCGCGCGCAGCAGCTCGCGCATGTGGGGTTTGACCACCGCGCTGCCCGAATCGAACATCGGCCGCGCCAGTTCGTCGACGATCTGGATGCGCAGCCCGTCGCGCGTCATGTCCAGCTTGATCTGCGAGGCGAACTGGGCGAGCTTGGCGTTGTTCTTCAGCTCCGAGGCCAGCTGCTCGCTCAGCGCCTGCAGCTGCGCCGCCTCGGCCTGGCGCTGCTCGGCGCGCAGCGCCTGCAGGTTGACGGTGCTGCGCGGCGCCCTCACCTCGCCGGCCTTGACCTGGCCCGACGAGCGGGTGATGTCGCTGCCGCCGCCCTTGACCAGGCTGGACGAATCGCCCGAACCCGAGCCGCCGTTGAGCAGGGCCACCTTCAAGGGGCTCTGGAAGTAGTCGGCGATGCCCTTCTTGTCGCCCTCGGAGGTGCTGCCCAGCAGCCACATCAGCAGGAAGAAGGCCATCATCGCGGTCACGAAGTCGGCGTAGGCGATCTTCCAGGCGCCGCCATGCGCCGCATGGCCGCCCTTCTTGACCTTCTTGATGATGATCGGCTGCAGCTTCTTCGCGTCACCGGCCATGGCCCGCCCCTGCGATCACTTCTTCTTGACGTGGCTTTCCAGCTCGCTGAAGCTGGGCCGGTCGCCCGAGAACAGCACCTTGCGGCCGAACTCGATCGCCACCTGCGGCGCGTAGCCCTGCATGCTGGCCAGCAGCGTGGTCTTGATGCACTGGAATTCCTTGCCGGCGTCCTCGACCTTCTGCTCGAGCAGGCCGCCCAGCGGCTCGACGAAGCCGTAGGCCAGCAGGATGCCGAGGAAGGTGCCGACCAGCGCCGAGCCGATCATGCCGCCCAGCACCGCCGGCGGCTGGCCGACCGAGCCCATCGTGTTGACCACCCCCAGCACCGCCGCGACGATGCCGAAGGCCGGCAGTCCGCCGGCCAGGCGGGCGATCGCCGCCACCGCGGCGTGCTCCTCCTGGTGGTGGGTCTCGATCTCGCTGTCCATCAGGCTCTCGATCTCGTGGGCGTTCAGATTGCCCGAGACCATCATGCGCAGGTAGTCGGTGATGAACTCGGTGACATGGTGGTCGTTGCCGACGATCGGGTATTTCTGGAACAGCGGCGAGCTGTGCGGGTCCTCGACGTCCTTCTCGATCGACATCAGGCCTTCCTTGCGGGCCTTCTGCAGGATGTCGAACATCAGCGCCAGCAGCTCCATGTAGCGCGCCTTGCTGAACTTGCTGCCCTTGAAGCACTGGCCCAGGCCGCGCATCGAGGCCTTGATGACCTTCATCTGGTTGTTGGCCAGGAAGGCGCCCAGCGCGGCGCCGAAGATGGTGATCAGCTCGAACGGCAGCGCATGCAGGATGACGCCGATGTTGCCGCCGTGCGCGATGTAGACGCCGAAGATGCAACCCAGCGCGAGGAGCCAGCCGACGATGACGAACATGGTGTGACGGGGGTGGCGTGTTCAGCGCCGGCCCACGACGGACCGGCTCGTGGGGGGGTTATCGGCCGCCACCGGCCCGGATTGAGCGGCGCCGGGGCGCTCGCCAATGCGGTAGGCCCAGACGGCCTGCGCCTGCGGGCGCCGCAGCACCGCGGTCGGCGCCACGCCGGGCACGGCGAAGTCCAGGCTGACCAGCCAGCTGCCGGGGGGCATCTCGGCGCTGGCCTTGGCCCAGGCGCGGGCCATGCTCTCCGGGCGCTGGAAAAGGTAGACCAGGGCCAGTCCCGACCAGTCGGCGGCCCACATGTCGCCGCGCCGCACCCGCGCCCAGCGGCAGCGCAGTGCGGCGGCCCACCGCAGCGGCCAGCTCCATTCGATGCCCTCGAAGCCGGCCTGCGGGTAGGCCGCCCGCAGCGCGACCAGGCCATGGCCCAGGCCGCAGCCGGCGTCGAGCACCCGCGCGCCGGGCGCCAGCGGCACCGCGTCGCCGAGCCCGGCCAGGGCATGGTCCGGCGTGGGAAACAGCGGCGCATCGCGCCAGGCGCGCAGCGGGTAGGCCGCCAGCAGCAATGCCAGCGGCAGCAGCCAGGCCCAGGCTGGCACGGCGCCGGCCAGGCCGCTGGCCAGCGCCGATGCCGGAAAGCCGCCGGCGACGAACAGGCGCCGCCAGCGGCTCGCCGATGGCAATGCCAGCGCGGCAGCGCTGCCCAGCGCGGTGGCCGCGGCCCAGGCCCAGGCCGGCGCGAGGCCGGCCGCGCGGCACAGCGGCAGGCCGGCGCCGGCCAGGCCCCAGGCCGCCAGCCAGACCAGCAGCGCCGGCGCCGGCCAGGGCAGCCAGGTGGCGGCCGCGCCCTTCGACGGGCCCGGACCGGGCGGCGGGGCGGCAGGCGCCATGGGCGGGGATCGCATCGGCTCAGTGTCGGCAGCCGACGCGGCGGCCGATCGCCGGAAAAGACGGGGCCTCGACCGGGCGCGGGCGCGATTCGCGGCGGGTTTCGGCATCCATGTCGCCCATTGGCCGGGCACGCCCAGAAAAATGGGCGGTCTCCGTGAGGAGCCCGCCCGAAGAGCACAGGGGTGTGCTAGGAGGAGACAAACAGTGAAAGACGACCGATGGCGGCGGCAATCCGGCCGCGGCGCCCTGCCTGGGACGATATCGGCCTCAGGCGGTCCGCGGCCAGCCCCGGCCGTGCAGGGAATTCAGTCGGCCAGGCATTCCTGCACACCGGGCAGGCGGATCGCGCCGGCATGGCGGCCCTTGCCGGCGCGTGCCGGCGGATTGCACAGGCCGCAGACATAGTGGCGTGCGATCTCGTGCGGGTGGGTGACGAAGTGGCCGCCGCACTTGCTGCACCGGGTCATCGTCAGCATGCCGTTGTCGACGAACTTGACCAGCCGCCAGGCCCGGGTGATCGACAGCTGGGGCTCCAGGTACTGTGCCCCGATCTGCTCCATGTAGAGCTTGTAGGCCTTGATCACGGTGTCGATCTCGTCGAGTTCGGCCACCTTGTTGAGGTATTCGTGGATGTTCAGGAACAGGCTGGCGTGGATGTTGGGTTGCCAGGTCATGAACCAGTCGGTCGAGAACGGCAGCTGGCCCTTGCTCGGGCTCTTGCCGGCGACCTCCTTGTACAGGCGCAGCAGGCGCTCGTAGCTCAAGTCGGTCTCGCTCTCCAGCACCTGCAGGCGCGCGCCCAGGCGGATCAGCTCGACCGCGGTGTCGATCTGCTTGGCTTCGGTCAGGATGCTCTTGGTGCGCATGGTCTCTCTCCGGGCTCTGGCTGGCGGTTGACTGGCAGCGGGCGGGCTCAGGCCGCCTCTTGATGGCGGCCGGCCATCAGGATCGAGGCATGCAGGCGCGAGACGCTCTCGTTGGCCGCGCTCTTGCCGTGGCTGGTCAGCAGGCCCCAGACGAGGTCGTCGTCGCAGCGCATGCGGCACAGCAGCGTGTTGCCGGAGGCGATCTTCATCATCTGCGCCGGGGTCAGCGCGGCGATCATGCCGGCGGAGTCCTCGCTCAGGCCGAGGCGGTACAGCGCCTGGTCGCGGTCGCTGCGGATCAGGGTCTGTGCCAGCATCAGGTACGACAGGTTGGCTTCGCGGATTTCGGCAAGGATCTGTTCGGTGTTCATGGCGCTGTTCCTGGGTTGGGTGGGAGGCAGACAGGTGCTGCTGGTGTGGGATGGACTGTAGGCAGCCCAACAGGCGGGCAACATCAGCCCAAATCGCCTTCTGGAGTCCCGCTTCTTCGCTGGACCTTGTCAGGCAAATTCCTACAGCCTCGGGTGCTCGGCCACGGCGCCCGGGCCGGCGCCGGCAAGCCTTGCGCGGTCTTTTGCGCGCTTTCGGCGAGGCAGCGTGCCGGCGGCCGCTGCAGACGCCGGCACGCTTTGCCGATACCCTGCGGCATGCGCATCGCACCGCTCGCGGCGGCGGCCCGGCCGGGCCGCCGCGCCGGCGCAGCCGACCAACCGCCTCTTGCGAAGGAACCCCGGGATGCTCGCCCCGATCCAGAACCTGCTGCTGTACGGCCTGGTCCCGCTGCTGGTCGTGCTGGCGCTGATCGGCGCCGCGCTGCTGTACGCAGCGTCGCGCCGGCGCCGGGAACCCGAGTTCGGTACCGACGCGCCCGAGTCGGAACTCGACTCCGGCGACCCTGCGCTGGCGACCACCGTGCCCGCGCTGCCCGCCGCCGCCATGCCCGGGGTCGACCCGCGGCCAGGAAGTCCCGGCTTTGCGGCCGACCTGCTGCTGGTGGACGACTCGGCCGTCGCGCGCGCCAAGCTGCGCCGGCTGTTCGAGACCTGCGGCTACCGGGCCCAGGTCGCGCGCGACGGCGTCGAGGCGCTGGCACTGCTCGACAAGGGCCGCTACCGGCTGATGATCACCGACCTCGAGATGCCCAATCTCGACGGCGTGGGCCTGATCGGCGAATGCCTGCGCCTGGGCCACGCCGCCGCGATGCCGATCCTGGCCATCACCGGGCACGACGACTTGCAGGACCGGCTCGACGCCTGCCACCAGATCAGCGGCATCCATCGCAAGCCGTGGATCGACGATGACCTCGTCGGCCATGTCAGCTCGCTGGTCGGCCGGGCCGCCTCGCACACCGATCCCGCGCTCGCGAACTGACGCACCGGCCCTCGCACGGCCGATCCCGGCGGCCGTTCCCGGGCCGCCAATGCGCCGGCTTTCCAGCGCTTTTCGGGGCATGGTCGCGGTTTCTCCCTGCCTAGACTGGGACTTTCCGATCGACGGAGTTGCGCGATGATCGCCACGGCCCTGGCCCTGCCCCTCCCCACGCCCCTGCCGGGCCCGCAGACGCTCGCCGCACCGCCGGGGCCGGCGCCGGCGGCCGGACTCGCGATGCTGGCGGCCACCTGCGTGCAGCAGACGGCCGAACTGCTGCGCCTGGCCTGCCGCAGCGGGCAGCTCGAGGACGCCAGCGCCGCCGCGCGCATCGCGCTTCCGCTGGCTGCCGCCCAATCGCCGCACGAGGCCCTGCTGCGCGTGCTGTCCGAGGCGCAGCCGGCGATGATGACGGCGCCCGAGGAGCGCCGGCTGTACCTGCTGCGCGACGCCGACGGCAGCGCGTCGGGCCTGATGCGGCTACGCGACAACGGCCGCATCAGCCCGGCCCGAGGCCTTGGCGCTGCGCGCTGGCGGCTCGGCGACGGCGACCTGACACTCAGCGACAGCGCCGGCCAGGCCACCGACCGCTTCGCGCTGTGCGGCGAACGCGGGGGCCTGCGGCTGTACCTGGGCGAGCACCTCGCCGACGGCGCGCCGCGCGTGCTGCAGGAAGTGCGCTGCACCTATGCGCGGCTGAGCATGCTCGACCCCGAGCTGTCCGACCCGTTCTGCGGCCTCTACGACACCGACACGATGATCGCCGCCGACCTGCCCGGCCGCGCCGCGCTGCTGCTGGCTGCGCCTCACAGCGGCGCCGACCGGCTGGCCACGGCGCTGAACCGTTGCAGAGGCGTCTTCTTCGATGGCGAGCTGCTGCACCCGCAGGCGATCCGGCTGGCCGAGGGTGCGCAGCCGGGAGCATCCGCGGTCACGCTGCACGCGATGCGCGAGAAGGATGCGCCGTGGTTCGCCCGCATGATGCTGGGACGCAGCATCGATGCCAGCGGTCGCGACCTGTCGGCGGCGTCGGTGCGCGGCTTCACGCTGGCGCCGGCGCACAGCAAGGCCGCGCTCGACTGGGCGCTGGCCGAGCCGGGGCTGCGCATCGTCCACGTCGTGCGCAGCAACCTGCTGGCCGAGTTTGCCGACATCCTGACGTCCCAGCCGAGCGACCCGGGCAGCGAGCGGCTGCACTTCGAGCCCGAACGCTTCGGCCGCTTCATCGAGATGAAGCGGCGCTACCT
>JAEUOY010000098.1 GCA_016790515.1 Burkholderiaceae bacterium
AACCCCGCCAGGCCCAAGCGCTGGCCGCATTACGCATCAAGAAACCCACCCTCGACACCCAGCTGACGCTGCTGTAGTGGCAATTCCGAAGGGCTGACCTATACGGATCAAGCACTTACGGCGGTTGGTGTCGAACTCGGGCGCGCCACCACCTCGAAGGCATTGTCCAGGGCCGCGGCCTGCGCCCGCTTGGTTTCCTTGCGGGCCTCGCCCGGGTCGGTGCCCGCGGTCAGCAGCGCCCGGGCTTCGTCCCGCAACTGCCGCGCCCCCTTGATGGTGGCGGCACCGTCGCGCCGGCTCGCCAAGGGGACTTCAGGGTAGGCGCCCAGCGCCAGCCGCTTTTCCTTGCCGTGGAAGCGGTACTTCCAGCGCCACAGCTTCGACCCGTTCGGGTTCTTGGTGTACGGACGCGCGCGCTTTGATCAAACGTTCGACGCGCATTGATCAACCAGCGCAGCGGAGTAACGCGCTCGGCGCGCGCCGCAGTTCGAAAACGCGGTTGACGTCTGGCGACCGGCTTACGCCAGTGCCTCGAGTGCTGCAATGCGCGCCTCGAGGGCATCCTGCCGCTGAGCCAGTCCGCGGCTGACGAAGAGCAGAAACTCCTCCCCGCGGAACCCGTACACCTCGCCGGCGGCCACGCCCCGCTCGGCGTCGGCGGCCCACTGGTCCAGGCAGATGAACCCGTACCGCAGCGGGTCGAGCCCGTGGCCGCTCATGACCTCCATGGCGCGCTGCACCGTCATCCCAACATGGTGCCGCGCCAGGTCCGGGCCCTTCTGCGCCACGGCCGCCAGATACTGGAACGTACCGATTTCAGAAGCCAAATCGACAGCCGCCGCAATCTCGGCCGACGACAGTGGAGAGATACTCGTCTTCAGCCTTGCATCGGAGGTATTGATCGACGCGGTGCCGGCGTAGACAACACTCCACCTGGCAACACCGGACCCCAGGGTTTGGCTGTTGTCCGTCCCGGGCGTCAAATGCCCTGCGGCACTCAACGTCAGATATTGCTGAAATGAAATGTTGTTGCCGGCCGTGCCGGCTGCAGCGCTGCCCCACCCATGCGCGCCGCCAACCTGCTGGTAGAACGCCACCGCCGTCGACGGTGCCAGCTTGTACTTGGCGCTCGAACCGTTGTGATATGCGTTGTTCGTCAGCACCATGTTGGCGGCCGAAGCCTGGGCGTACATCGATGCAGCCTTGACCTCCAGTCCGACATACAAACCACCCCACGCGCTCGCCGCACCCCCAAGAGAGGCGCCACCACCCGCGAACGAAAACGATTCAAGGTTGGTCAGATACCCCTCGATGTATGCCCAGGCAGCGGTAATCTTGGCCGGGTAATCATAGGCACCCAGGCTGATGGCAAACGGAGTCATCGAGGCCATGATTCACACCTCCTGCAAATTGATTGGCGACGACCAATAGGCCGGCCCTGGGTATACCGTTTCGGGCGGGGTCGTGAACTTCGCGAGCAGCGCATAGTCGCGCTCTTGTTCTGAGCCCACACCCGGGAACACCGACACGAACAGTTCACCATGCACCCCGGCGACCCGCGTCAAATTCAGCCAACGAGTGCGATCAGCCGCGCTCAGTCCCGGCAGCGTCAGCCGCAGCACCCGGAACCGCGAGCGGCGATCCGTGCGCAGCGAGCCCCCGAGCGTGCGCGCCTGCTGGCTGTTCGTACCCCATGCCAATGACGCACCATAGGCGGCATTCGCCGCGGGTTCGAACACCGAACCGATCAGCAGCCGCTTGGCCTGGATGTACCCAGCCGCATTCGACGGGTCGGCCAGGTCGAGCCGGAACGACAGCGCCAGCACCGGCCCGAAGAACGAGGTCCAGAACGCCTGCTCCCAATCCGCGGCCATGAAACTTCCCCAGGGCTCGACGCCCCAGGCAAAGGTCCCCCAGCCGGCGATCCCTACCGGCGAGCTGAACCCCGAGTCGTACACGGGCAGCGGTTCGGTGACGGTCGCGCTAGTCGTCGCGACATACCCCGTCATGACGCCGACCTCGGCTTGGGCGCCCCACAGCAACAGCCCCTGACCGGTGGCGGTCGACGTGAAATCGGCGTTGCTCGCGTTGCCTTTCAGCAAGAAGGCCACCATGGGCGTCGACGAGCCGCTGCGGATGTTCACGCTCACAGAGCACCGATACCACCCGCCGCCCACTGCCTCGATTGCCCCGGCCGGAATGGCCGCGCCGCTCGCGTAGGTGGCGGCCACCGAACTGGCGGCCAGGTCGAACAGCACCGACGGGAACAGCGGGGTGTTGTCCTTCGTGCCGACCGCCAAGTTCAGGAAGCCCACCTCGGCCGCCTTTGCATAGACGCTCACAGTCACGTCGGCGTTGTCGGCGACCGCGAAGGTCTGCAGCGCAGAGCGCTTCAACAACCCCACGGTGTTGGCCTGCAGCTTGGACGCAGCCGACACCGCGTCGGGTGCCGCCCCGGCGACCTGAGCCACCAGCACCGCGTTGCCCGTGTCGTCGGATTGCGTCCAGGGCCTGGTAGAGCCCGCTTCGGCGGTGTTGCGCAGGTCTCCGCTGTACAGCAGCAGGTTGGTGTGGTTGCTCGCACTAGTCTGCCCGGCGCCGCTGTACAGGCGCAGCCGCCAGATGCCGGCGTTGCTGATGTTGTGCCCGTACAGCACCATGGCGGCGCATGACGTCGCCCCTGCAAAGTCGCCCAGGATCGACTTGGCGCCGGTCGCGTTGCTGGTGCGTGCCACGCGCGACCGGCCCTCGGTCTGCAGGTTGGTCACGGGCAGCGTGCTGAGGAAGTCGCTGCTCGTCAGCGTGGCCGAATCGATGTCCGACGTCGGCACGAACCGGATGTTGCTCACACGAACACCTCCAGCGTCACGCCGCCGCCCATCGCGCGCTCGTCGATGCCCACCACCCGCCCCAGCTTCGCGCCGGTGAGCCCGTAGCGGCCCAGTTCGAGCGCCACCACGTCGCCGAGCTTGACCTGCTGCGGCGCCAGGAAGCAGTCCATGCGGAAGACATAGCGCAGCTGCGCCCACAGCGCCGCTTGCCGGCTCGCCTCGGTGTCGGCGTCGGACTTCGCCACCAGCGGGGTGCCGCGCAGTGCCCAGTTCACCGCCAGCAGGTGGCCCGTCAGCGTGTTGGTGGCGCGCGACGACAGATAGACCTGCTGCGCGCGCTGGCGCTGTGCGGTCGTCAGCCCAGTGTCGGGCATCGCGTCCAGCGTCCAGAACCTGGCGTAGCCCAGGCGCACCGATTGCGCCGGCAGCAGACGCTTGACCAATTCGAGACCACCCTCCTGCACATCGTCGGAGTCGATCGTGACCACCGGCGAGCCGGACGGCGCCGTGAGCTGGCCCGCGTAGAACTTGCCGTCGCGGCCGATGCCGTAGTAGCAGCCGAGCCCGATCAGCAGATCGTCCAGCGCAGCCTGAACCCTGCCGTCGCCGGCCAGGTACAGCCCGGCCGCGCCTGGCAGCGCGGTGTTCAGCGCCGAGATGCTGGCCGAGTCGATGTCGCCGGACGTCAGCGATGTGCGCTCGGTCAGGATCCGCGACACGATGTCGCCGACCCTGGAGACATAGGTGCCGCCGGTGGCCGACCCCTTGACGTCGGCGGTCAGGTTGCCGGTCAGCGTGGCGCTGAGCGTGATCGTGCCGTTACTCAGGTCGGCGGTGTACGCCCCGGTCGACGCGCCGTTGATGTACACCGCATCGACAGCCTGGATCTGCCCGTCGTGCACCGCGTAGGTGCGGGCGGCGGCGTCGACCAGCACCGGCTGCACCCTGAAGCACTGGCCATAGCACACGGGCTTCGGGGTGCCGGCGGCGGGGTCGCTGCCGCTAATGACCGACGACCACAGCGGCACGTCGAGCAGCTGCTGGCGGTCGCGGATCTTCAGCGCCAGGGCGCGCGAGTCGCGGGCCCGGATGTCCTCGGTGACGCCGGCGAACACCTGGCGGAAATCCGCCTTGGGCCACGCCGCATCGCCCAGGTACATGCGCAGCGGCCGGCCGTCCCAGGCGTCGGTCAGCCAGGCATCGCGCGCGCCGCTGCTGTTGTCGATCTCGACCTCGCCGATGCTGGCCACCGAGCGGCCGGCCAGCGCATCGGCCATGCGGCTTCGCACCCTGGGCGAGCTGAGCAGCAGGTCCTCATACAGCGTGCTCGCCGGCGTGTCGCTGGCGGTGCTGACGTAACCGCCGACACTCATGTAACGGGTGACGACCGACCCGCCCGAGTAGGCCTCGGCCTCGACCAGCAGCACCCGCTGCTGGTTGTCGCGCTTGAGCCAGGCGGCGAACGCGGCGTCGCTGATCGTCATGTCGTCAGCCCAGCGCCAGGTCGTTGGCGGATCCGCCGAAGAACCCGGCGTCCTCGATCGCCGTGCGCGTCGTGATCGCGCTGCGGTTGACCGCCGCGACCAGGTCGGCCCGCACCGCGGCCAGCTCCTGCCGCAGCGCATCCAGCGCGGCGGCGTTGCTGTCGGACGCCGACCGGGTGGCGCCGACCAGGGTGTCGATCCCGTTGGCCATGCGCTGCGATGCGTCGAGCTGGGCCAGAGCGGTCGGCGGCGCGGTGGCGGCCAGCTGCTCGACGGTCTGGCCGCTGGCCTTCAGGTAGTCGGCGATCTGGGCGAACTGGCCCTGCACGTTCAGCAGCGCGGCCAGCTGCTGCTGCCCGGCCTGGGTGCCGAGGTTGCTCGAATCCACCAGCGCGCGGAACTCGGCCTTGGTGCTCAGGTCGGCATTGATCCCGGCGCCCTGCAATGCCTGCTTGACCTGCACCGCGAGCAGCGCCATCTGCTCGTCCTGGCTGTAGAAGTTCCTGACGTAGTCGTTCGCCTTGGCCGTGAACTGCTCGAACCCGCCGGTCAGCGCCGCCAGCGAGGCCGTTGCCTCGACACCCAGGCTGCCGAGCTGGCCGAACACCCCGCCCAGTGGCGACAGGGCATCGGTGAGCGTCTTCACGCCCTGCGCGGTGGCCAGCATCGCGTCGGCGCGCTCCCGCGTCAGGCCGAAGGCCTGCACAGAGCCGAAGAAATCGGCAAAGCGCGCCGGCAGGTCGCTTTTCTGCAGGCCGGCGATGATCGCCGCGCTGGTGGTGGCGGCGAACCAGTCACCGAGCTTGCCGGCGTCGTCGAGCTTGGTCGCCGCGGCAGCGAACGGGTTGGTGCCGCCGGTCTGCACGCCGCTGACCAGGCTGCCGCCGCTGAGGATGCCGATGATCCCGCTGCCCTTACCCTTGCGGTCAATGTCGGTGGCGGCCTGAATGTCGATGCCGGCCGCCGACCCGCCCAGCGCCGCAGCCGTGCCGCTGATGCCGCCCTGCACGGCCCTGGCCAGCGCGACGAGCTGGTCCTGGCTGCCGACATCGGTGCCGCGGCCGAACCCGAAGGCGCGCGCCCCGGTGGTGCTGCCGAAGCCGAGCTTGGCGTTCTTGTCGGCGGTCAGCGACTTGAACACCTGGTAGGCCGCGACGGCGGCCAGCACGTAGGGCGCCGCGGCGCCTGCGGCCAGGCCGGCGCCCTCGGCGAAGCTGCCGGCGCCGATCATCGACACGCCGCTGCTGATCGCCGTCGACGCGGTGCCGCCGAAAGCGGCGCTCAGGCCGTAGCCCGCCGCGGTGCCGAAGCTGCCCAGCGAGCCGGCGATGCCGGCCAGGCTGCCCAGATCACCCAGCGCCGACCCGCCCGCGCCGGCTGCCGATGCGCCGCCGCTGAACAGCGATCCGATCGAACTCGTCACCGGTGCCAGCACGGCCTTGATGACCGGCTGCAGGATGGTGGTCTTGAAGGTGTTCTTGACGCCCTCCCACAGCGTGGTGAAGAACCCCTTGCCTGACTCGAAGGCGCGGAACAGGCTGTCGGTCAGGCCCTTGTCGATCGTGTCGGCGGTCTTCTGCCACTCGTCGGCGGCCTCCTTGGCTGCGGCCAGGTGAACGCCCTCGTTGCGGGCCGCGCTCAGGTCGAGCAGCGCCTGCAGGGTGGCCTTGTGCGCCTCGGTCTCGCGGCTGCAGTAGCCCAGCAGCTCGTCGCGCTGCACCACCTCGGCGGCGATGCGGATGTCGTCGTCCAGCCGCGCCTGGCTGAGCGCGGCCAGCTCCTGCTTGGTGTAGCGCATGGCGTCGTTCTCGGCCTGCTGCTTGGTCACCTGCTCGGCGATCGTGTCGGCGCGTTTCTGGGCTGAGTCGGCCTCTTTCTCGCGCCACTTCCACAGCTCCTCGGCGGCCTTGGCCTGGGCGTCCAGCTGGGCCTTGATGACCGGCTGGCGGGACGCCAGTTCGCGCATGGCCTCCAGGTACTTGTTTTCCGTGATCAGGCCCTTGGCGCGAAGGGCGTTGTACACGGCGGCCTTGTCGTAGAAGTCCTTCTGAAAACCCGCCAGTTCCAGCAGCGCGCCTTGCTGGTCTTTCATCGCCTTGGCGGCGGCCTCGGCGCGCTTCTTCTCCTCCTCGGCAAGCTCCTTGATGCGTCGCTTCTCCCATTCCTTCTGCGCCTTGTCGAAGGCGTCCATCTCCGCCGCCGCCCTCCTGGCGTCGGCAGCCTCAGCCCTGGCGAGTTCGGCCATGGTCTGGTTGTCCAGTGCGCGGAAGTTCGTCAGGCCCTGCTGCTCGCGCTTGGCCGCCTGAAGCGAGGTGATCAGGTCTTCGGTGTCCTTGATCCCCTGGCGCAGGAAGATGTTTCCCGGGTTCGACTGCAAGCCCTCGTTGAGCTTCTTCAGCTCGTCTTCTGCCTGCATCAGCTTGCCGCCGATGGACTGCGCCGTGTAGCCGATGGCGTTGAACGGGTTCAGGAACTGCAGCACGGCCCCGCTGCCGGCCAGCAATTGCGAGAAGAACCCGCCGCCGTTGCTCTTGGCGCGGGCAATGGACTCGGCCATGCCGTCCATGGCATCGCCCAGGACCGTGAGCTGCCCCGCCAGCGCCTCGGCCACGCCCGATCCGGCGACACCCTGTTTCAATCGCTCCCAGGCGTTGCCCATCCGGTTGATGGCCGCCTCGGTGCGCTCGCCGGCCTTTGCCGCACTGTCGCCCAGCTCCGATTCGAGCTGCCGGGCGAACTTCGGCAGGAAGTCTTCGGACAGCACCTGCCCTTGCTCGAGCATCTTGCCCAGCTCTGCCGTCGTCACGCCCATGGCGCGCGCGGCGATCTGGAACGACCCCGGCAGTCGCTCGCCGAGCTGGCCCCGCAGCTCCTCGGCCTGCACCGTGCCCTTGCTCATCATCTGGCCCAGGGCGAGCAGCACGCCCTGGTTCTCGGCGGCCGACAAGCCCATGACGGTGCTGGCCTTGGAGACAGCCTCGAACACCTTGCGAACCCCCGCGCCTTCGAGCGCTGTTTCTCGCGCGGCTGCAGAGAACTGCATGTACGACTTTGCCGTGCTGGCGAACTCCAGACCCATGCCCGAGGTGGTCTCCCGCAGATAGGCCAGCTCCTGAGCCACTGGCCCCGCAACGGCAAACTTCAGCCCTGTCGTCAGGCTTTCGGCACGCACCTGCGCCTTGAGCATGGCATCGCCGAAATCGAGCACCCATTGCGCCGCCTGGCGCACGGCCTGCATGCCGAGGAAACCTTGCGCCATCGCGCCGAGCTTCGCCGACAGGGCTTCAGTGGCGTCAGCGCTGCGCGTAGCCGCGCCGGCGGTCTGGCCCAGCACCTCGTTGACATCCGCGATGCCGGCCTGGACGCCGGCCGCGCCCACCAGTGACAGGCGAATCCCGACCTCGGCAGTCATGCGCTATCCTTTGCCGCCATGAACGCGCTCCTCGGCTTGCTCTTCGTGGTTGCCATCGCGGCCGGCCTGCGGCTGGCGGCGCGCAACCTGCGCGATGCGCTGCGACACACAGCCAGCAAGCCGCGTGCACAAGGGCTGCTGCTGGGCGCCCTGCTGGCGCTGCTGTCAGGCCGCTGAGTGCTGGCCTTCATGGCCTGCTGGCTGGTGCGGTCGCTCACCACCTGATCACCCCTTGTCCCGCAGCCGCGCCCGCTCGCCGAGCGCGGCGCGCTCCATGGTGCACAGCTCGCTGAACACCCGCTCCCGCTCGCGCGGCGCGATGCGCCGCCAGGCCGGGCTGGCCCGCACGCCGGCATAGTCGAGCCCGGTCGCGCCGGCGAATCCATGGCGCCACTGCGTCTGCACGCCGACCCACAGCTCCAGGGCTGCCAGGTGCTCGGGCCAGAGATGGAACTCCGGCTCGCCGGCCGGTGCCGCGCCATCGTCGACCAGCACCAGGCCGAACGCGGCCAGCGCCTCGTCGACATTGCCGCTTGCGTGCTCATCGCTGCTGGTTTCCGTGCTCAGCTCACCGCGCGCCAGCAGCCGCGCGGCCTCGGCTAGTTTTTTTCCTTGCCCCGAGCGCCGCAGGCCTCGACGTAGGCCGTGAACGCCAGGCCGGCCATGCCGACGATGTTCAGCAGCTGCGCCAGCCCGGCCTCGCTGAAAGGCGCCGGCTTGTCGTCCTCGCCCAGCACGGCCGACCAGTCGAAGACCACCGACGCCAGAAACTCCGCCACGGTGCGCTCGTTGTCCTGCGCCAGGTCGCGCAGCGCATCGGCCTGCAGGCGCCGGGCCTGCAGGCTGAAGGCGAAGGGCGCGGCCACGCCGGCGGCGTTGGGCAGGCTGCCCTTGACGGGCACGGTGACGGTGTCGCTGACGACGAGCTTGAAGGCCATGGGCGGATCCGGTGTGCGTTACAGAAGGAAGACCTTGAAGTCGTTGTTGCCCGAGCCGCTGGGCGCCAGGGTCAACTCCATGCCGACCAGGAAATTGCTGCCGTCGCGCTGCGTCGACATGCCGGTGATGACCCCGTTCGGCGCGAACAGCCCGACCCTGTAGCCCGCGGTCGTGCCGTGCACGAAGAACATGCAGACGGTCGTGCCCGCGTACATGTTGGCGATCTGGGTGGCCTCGTTCGCCGCCGTGAGGTCGAGCACCAGCGAGGCCTTGGATGCCCGGTTGTAGATGTCGACCGTCTCGGTCGTCATCAGCGCCACGTCCTGCACGTCGTTGCCCAGGCCGAGCGACAGCGACTTCAGATCGTAGGCCGTGCCGCCGACCGCGGCGCCAGCGCTGTAGGTGCAGCCCAGCGTCACCTTGCTGCTGTTGGCGGGCGACGCGGCCACGGGCCGGATCCAGCCCGTGAGCGTGGGCACCGGGTTCGCGCCGGCGGCCGGGGCCACGGACACCAGGCCGGTGAACATGAACTCGATCGTCGGCACCTCGCCGGCGGCGATGTTGAACGTCGCGTCGCCCATGCAGCCGACGAACTTGTACAGCAGCCCGTCCTTGTAGGCCCAGATCGTCAGCGACTTGCGGCTGGTGCTGATCGGGTCGTACTCGGCACGGTTCGGGGTGGTCAGGCTGAGCGTCTCGGCGGTGGCGCAGCCGATCAGCAGGTCGCCCCACTGCGGCGCCACGGTGCCGGCGGTGCCGCTGTTCTGCAGGTCGACGACGAGCTTGATCTTGCCGCGGCGCACGGTGGGCAGCTGATCGTCGGCGCCGTAGGTCGAGCGGATGACCGGGCGGGCGGCGAACTGCTGCTCGATGCTGATGTCGAAGTCGCGCACCAGCACCGCGTCGGTGGTGTTGGTCGGTGCGGCGTCGGTGGCGTAGGTGGTTTCGACCTTGGCCAGGATGACGGTTTGCCGAACTGAGCGTGGCATGGCCTATTCCTTCTCTTCGGGTCGATTCAGGCCGGCTCGGCGGCCGGCGGGGTTTGCTCGGGCCAGGCCAGGCCGGCACCGATGGCCGTGCCCTCGTCCAGCGGGGTGAACCCGCCGTCGGGGTCGGCGCGCCAGCGGCCTCCGAAGCGCGGCGGCAGGCGGTTGTCGTCGGCGTCGAGCGCTGGCTCCAGTCGCGTCGCGGCAGCCGTGGCCGCGGCGCTGGCCACAGGTTCGTCGGCGGGGCGGGAAGTCCGTGCGCGCGTCATGTCAGGGCGTCCTGTAGTAGGTCGTCAGCTCGAAGTCGTCGGCCCACCAAAGCCGGCCGTCGCGGAACTGCAGCAGGCGCCCGCCGGTGAAGCCGACCGGCAGGCCGGTGGCCGCATCGGGCACCCAGCCCACCAGCGCGGCGCGCACCGCCTGGCGGCGCGTGGCCAGCTCGGCGGCGGCGGCGGCGCCAGTGGCGTCGCGCAGGTTGCTCACCACGAGCACCACGCCGAAAGCCTGCACCACGCGCTGCTCGTGCACGCTGATCAGCGCCGGCGCATCGGCCGTCTCGGCCAGCGGCAGCACGTAGGCGGCCGGGGTGGCAGGAGCCAGCTCGATCGCCGCGTCCAGATCGGCCGCGCCGGCGACGACGACGAAGCCCGACAGCTGCGCAGCCAGGCGGGTGATGACGGCGCTCACGTCCATGCGGCAGCCTTCGTCATCCGCCGGGGCTGAACTGATCCAGCAGCGTGCTGCTGAACTGCGCCGCCGGCGCCGATGCCGACACCGCGACCGAGGTCGGGCCCGGCGCGAGGGTGACGGCGCCGCCCAGCACCACGTCGCCCGAGGCGATCTGGTCGAGCAGCCGCTGCGCGTCCTTGAAGCGGTTACGAACCTGCTCGGTCGCGCGCGCGTCCCACAGGAAGTAACGCGCGATGTCGGCCGCGATGCGCACCAGCACCACCGGCGTGCTGGCCAGCGGCAGCGCGTAGCGCGGCGCCAGGCGGGCGTCGATCTCGGCGTCGGCGTCGGTGAGCGCGCGGGCCACGGTGGTGGTGTTGATCGTGGTGCCGGCGGCCGGGTCGGTCAGCTGCGCCAGCTCGGCGGTGCCGAAGCGGTCGACCAGGTCTTGTTGGGTGGCGTAGGTCATGGGGGCTCGCGGCGCCGGGGCCTGGGCTCAGGTCGTTGGCGCCAGCATCAGCGCGCGCATGATCTTCACAAGCTCGGGGGCGATGCGATCGCGGTGCCCGACGCTGTTGGGATGCACGCCGTCCGCGAGCGTCCCCGATGCGCACGCGAACTGCCCGTCAGCGTCGGCAGACCCGACCATGGCGCCCCAGCCGTCGATCATCGGCAAGCTGCCGTTGCGAACGCCGGCCATGTAGGCATTGAGCACGGCCGCGCTCGCCGCATCCAGGTTCTTGAACGCTGCCTCCATGGGGATGCCGCTGAACCCGACCACCAGCGCGCCCTGGGCCTGAAGCGCAGCCCTCGCGCGCTGATTGGCGCGGCGCTGGGTGGGAGCGCCAGATACAGCGGTGAAATTCGGCGCCGTGATGCCGTTGGGGGTGAACATCTGCAGGATGGCCACATCGCTCGCCAGATCGGCGGCGACGGCTTCGACGCGATCCGCATATTCGCCGTGTTGCGTCCCGGCGGCCGCCATGCAGCAGACGCCGATCGGCGCAGTCATGGTGCTGAGCCGAGCCCGCGCCTCGTACAGCCAGCCGTGGCCCGAGATGGTCGCGCCAGACCCCTCGCTGATCGAGTCGCCGTAGTTCGTCAGCGATACGGGCAGCGCGCCGTCGCGGGGCACGTACTCGAGCACGAACGGGATCGTCTGGTCCGAGTAGGTCGTGCTGCTGCCCGCGGATGGCGTGGTCACACCCAGGCCGGCGCCGTCGCGCGCCTTGTAGCAGCGCCCGTATGGCGCGGTGGCTGCATCTCCCTTGGGCTCCCAGCCGGCGCGCGAGTCCGACGTGTCATAGGCCGGGCGGTTGGCGTTGCCGGCCGCGGGAATCTCGATCGAGATTCGCACTGCCGGCAGTCCACCCGCCACGTCGACACGATCGATGGTGCGAGTGTCCAGCCACGCCGACCAGGTGATCTTCGGCTTGTTGACGTCCGTGCCTGCGGCGACGGTGAACGCCGATCCGTTCGTCAGCGTGCCGTTTGACAAGATCGCGCCGTCCGTGGTGGTGCTGCCATGCAACGATGCCAGGTCGGCGGGCATTCTGTCGGCGGTGCCGACGCTGACACGCACATTGACCAAGTCGGCCGCGACACAGTTGATGATGCCGACGCGGATGCGCTCCGTGTGGCATTCCAGCGTCCGAAACACGCGCGTGGTGTAGTCGGACCCGTTGGATACCGACTTGACCTTGCCGGCCCAGCACTCCAGCAGGCTTTGCTTGCGCTTGTTCAGGTAGGGCGACATGCCGCCCACGTTGCGCGCGGCCGACACCACGGCGCGCAACTGAAAGGCCTGGCTCGTCGTCATGCCGGCCGGGGTTGCGACATCGCTCGTGGCCTCACGATGGATCGCGCGCACCACGAGCGTCGCCGCCACCCCATACGGCCCGAACTGCTGCGGCACGCCCGCATCGACGCGGCGTGAGACATGGGGCGAGCCCGGCGCGCCGGCCACCAGGTCGACGTAGGCCAGCCCGGCCGTGGACACCTGCACCGCTTCGGCGGCGGCGAGGTTGATGGTCTGCTGGGCGCCTTGCGCGACGGTGGTCATGGCAGCGACGGGCCTTTGCTTTCAGTGGGGTGGCGCACAGGCGCGCCGGAGACGGACTTGCTCAGCGTTGCTGCGCCGCCTTCTTGGCCTTGCGAGGGGTCGCGGCCTGGTCGACCTGCTCGGCCTGCGCATCCACCAACGTCAGCGCAGGCACCGCGCTCGCCGCGAGCGCCCGCTCCTCCGCACCGGCCGCGGCGGGGTCGACCACCCGCAGCCCGTGCAGCCGCGCCAGGGCCTTGACGTCCTCGGCGTACTGGTGGGTCGGGTGTTCCACCAGCCACACCGGCCGCTGCCAGTCGTCGGTCGCGGCGCTTGCCGCCGGGGCCTGGGCAATCGTGTCGTCCGACATGGCCGCCCGCCCTTACAGCGCCGCGTTACCGATGGCGATCACGCCGGCCAGGTCCTTGATGCTCGTGGCCACCTGGTCCCAGTTGATGCCGGTGGCCAGCGCCGCGTCGCTCGGGCTCTTGCCGCCGTTGGTCTCGTCCCAGCTGAAGCCCTTGAGCGCCAGGCCGAAGCTGTAGTCCATCTGCAGCGTGGTCTCGATGCGCAGGTTGCCGTTGGTGGTGCTGATGTTGCTCACCAGGTCCTGCGCGTCGATCACCGTGGCCGCGCCGGCCACCAGGCCCAGCACGCGCTGCTTGTTGGGCGAGCCGGCCACGTACAGCGCCGGCGCGTCGGTCACGACCACGGTCTTGCCGAGCATGTCGACCACCGTCACGTCGCCCTGGCGGAACAGCTGCTGCGCGTTGCTCAGGTTCAGCCCGATCAGCTTGTGGTAGACCTCGCCGGTCATCACCTGGGCCACGATGCGGCCCGAGGCGTCGCCGAACTTCGCATGCGCGTTGTTCAGCGCCGCGTAGCTGATGCCCGCCGAGCCGCTCACGTCGTTGGTCACGCCGGCCACGTTCGAGATCGCCGCGCACAGCGCCGCGATCGCGGTGTTGATCTGGTCGCGCATCAGCGCCTCGGCGAAGTTGCGGCTGGCCACCTCGATCGCCTCGCTGGTCGGCTTGTTCAGCCAGGTCATCTGGCTGGGCTCGTAGCGGATCGGACCGAACCCGCCGGCCACCTTGACCGCGCTCATCTTGAGCTGCGTCAGGTCAGTGACCGAGGCCGAGGTGTCGGAGGCGTAGCGGTTCACCCGGCGCTGCGCGCTGTGCACGCTGGCGAAGAAGCTCTGCTGCAGGTAGTCGCCCGCGAAGCCCTCGCTGGTCAGGCGGATCGCGCCGCGGCTGGCGGTGTTGAACAGCGCCACCATCTGACTGAGCGTCTCGATGGTGGCGGGCATGATGTACTCGTTGAACACCTGCATCTGCGAGAGAGACATGCTGTGCGCTCCGGGAGGGGGTCAGTCGGGGGTCGGTGGTGCGTGGGGTCGGGCCGCGCCGCTCAGGCGGTGGTGGCGGCCAGGTCGGGGAACATGGCCGTGATGGCGCGCTTGCGCTCGGCGGCGCTGCCGATGAGGCTGGCCTCGCCGGCGCCGGCGCCGGCCGCGTCGAGCGTGGCCACGCGGCCCAGCTCCACGCGCTTGGGCAGCTTGCCCAGCAGCGCGCGCATGGCCGGCAGCACCGGCACCTGCTTGTCGCCGGCGGCAAACTGCAGCACCGCGCCGGTGTCCTCGGCATGGGCGGCCAGGGCGTCGAGCATGGCCACCACCAGTTCGCGCTCGTCGGCGGCCAGCTGGGTGCTGGCAACCAGGCCGTCGGCGAAGGCCACGGTGTCGGCGTGCGCCGCATCCAGGCGCGCCTTGCGGTTGGCTGCGGCCTGGTCGGCCAGCTGCTGGCGCAGGCGGGTGTTCTCGGCTTCGAGGGCGGCGGCTTCGGCAGGGGTCACGGTGGCGGTCTCCGTCTTGGGTTGGGCAAACGCGGGCGCCGCGCTGGCGCTCTCGGTGGTGTTGAGGGCTTCGTTCAGCTCCTGCTGGGCGCCCTGCTCGACGCTGGCCACCAGGTAGGCGGGCACGGCGCGGTCGGCCTCGTCCTGGCCGAACTTGCCGAGCAGCCAGTCGCGCAACATGCGCCAGAGGGTGGCGTTGTTCACGTCGTCCCATTCGCTGGCGAACATCACCACGCCTTCGTCGCCGCCGGCGAACTGCGGCGTGCGCAGGCCTTGCACGGCGGGCGCCGCGGCGCCCAGGAAGCCGACATGGCGCAGGTAGAACACGCCCGGCACCGGGTTGCCCGGCGCGTCGGGCGACCAGAACGCGGCCGACACCTTCTTGAAGGCGCCGTCGTTGACCATCTCCGCGAACTCGGCGTTGACCTGGCGCGGCTTGGCTTCGAGCGCGCCGTCCTCGTGGGCCAGCGCACCGACCCAGCCGTAGGCCGGGGCGTCGGTGGCCGGGTGGCCCACCACCAGCGGCGCCTCGTGCTTGGCGGGATCGTAGGCGCGGGCCGTGGCCTCGAGGTCGGCCGCGGCGAATTCGAGCATCGCGCCCGACAGCGCCACGTGGCGCCCGGGCTTGAAGCACTGGATCGAGTCGGCTGGGCGGCTGGTCTGGCGGGCTGCGGCAGGCATGGGCCGCACTGTCGGCCGGCGCGGCGCGGTCGGTCAGGGGGCAGCGCTGCGGCGGGCGGCGGCAGGGTTCGCGCGCGCGCCAGAAACCCGCTTCGGGGGGCATTTTCGACAACTGGCCGGACTTGCGGGATGAACTCAAACCACAGCATCCCCGGCAGCCGGTTTAATCGGGCTTCTGCCGCGTTACCCGAATCGAGGCAATGGGTGGGTAGCCTGAAGGCCCTGCAACGCCCCAAAAGCCCGATTTTCCGAGCCCGCCTTTCCGGGCCGATGCTCGGCCCGATCCGGGCCCGATCGCGCGGCCTCCCTCATGCCCCGTCGCGCCCCGCCAGCCAGGCCTCGATCTGCGCCACGATCTCGCGCTGCTCGGCCGGGTACAGGCTGCCGTCGGCGCGGATCGGCAGGAACGGCCGCGCCGGGATCGTGATGCTGTGCGCCCCCACCTCGAACCAGCGCGTCACTGCCCGCTTGTGGCTGTCCTTGGCGAAGACCAGCCCGCGCCCGCCCATGATGGCGCTGCGCAGCAGCTGCCCCTTGGCGTCGGTGCGGTGGCGCACCTGCTTGCTGTAGGCCGCGCGCTGGATCGTGCCGCCGAACTGGTGGATCGCCGCATAGACGGCGCTGGCGCGCACCGTCAGCGCGTTGCCGGCCACGCTGGCCGTGATCTGGCGGCGCAGGTCGCCGCTGTCGCCGACCAGCGTCTTGCGGCCGTCGGGCCGCTTCTTGGGCTTCCAGGTGCCGCCTGCGGGGTCGGTGCTGGTGTCGAAGCGGCCCTTCGTCCGCGTGACCATGCCTTCGCCGATGGCCTGCAACGCCGGCGCCATGTTCGCCACGCGGCGCTGCAGCGCGTCGAGCGCGGCGCGCACGGCCTGGTCGTGGACTTCGATGGTCAGCATGGGCGGATCGGCCTATGATTCAGCCCGTGGGCGGTTGTTTCCAATGGGAATGGTTGGACGCCTCGCCAGGCCTCCATGATCCGGTTCGAATCCGGCGCCGCCCACCACCTCAGCGCAGTGCCACATAGCGATCGCCGGCCAGGTTGCGCTCCTCGATCAGCCCGCCCGTCTGGATGAAGTTCGACGTGATGCGCGCGCGCAGGCCGCCGAAGCGCCCCTTCTCGTTGTAGTTCACCCGCACCACCACCTTGCCCAGCGCGGCGCCGGCGTCGATCGAGTACAGCAGCGCGTGGTCCTGGGTGTCGAGCCAGGCCGGCGCCCGGGCCAGCAGCGCGGGCAGGTCGCGCCACACCGCCAGCGGCAGCACCTTGCCGCGGCCCACCTTGCTGTCGCGCAGGGCATGCACCAGCTCGTGGTCGCGCAGCCACACCGCGGCGTTCTCCAGCACCACCTCCTGCTCGGCCAGTGCGGCCACGGTGTCGGGGCGCACGGCGGTGGCCAGCACGGTGTCGCCCTGGGCGCGCAAGGTCTGCGCGCTGCGGTCGACCAGGTCGGTCCAGGCCAGCCGGCGCTCCATGGCGATGGCCGGCTCGAGGGCCTGCCACATCGCCGCACCGATCGGCGCATCCAGCTTGATCAGCTTCTGGTCGACCAGCTGCTGCAGCGGCGCCGCGGCATTCGCCCCCGGCGCATACCCGAAGCCCTTGTCGATGCCCACCGGCTCGCCGGTCTTGGGGTCGATCGCATCCCAGCCCTCGGGCGGGGCTGTCTTGTCGCCGGCCGCCGGCGCCGCCACGGCGCGGATCTCGCAGCGGCAGCCCCAGCCGTTGGGCGCGAAGTGGGTCTTCCAGAACGCATGCTCGCGCGGCAGCGTGATTCCGTTCCACGCCAGGTGCAGCGGGCGCGGGTGCAGCTGGCCGTCGGCGTGCACGTAGCGCCACCAGGGCATCAGCTCGGCAAAGCCGGGCTCGTTGAGCTGGCGCCAGCGCCCGGCCGCGTAGCTGGTGCTCATGTTGGTCTGGTAGATCACCCGGGTGCGCCAGGCCTCGCCGGCGGCGCTGCCATCGCCGGTCCATCCCGTCCATCCGTTCTTGGCGACCACGGCGCGGAACTTCTGGCGGAACTCGTTCAACCCGCCGCCGCTGGCCATCGTCGAATCCACCGCCTCGCGCAGGTCGGCCAGCAGGTCGGCCTTCGCCGCGCCGGCCACGATGAAGGCGCGGTCGTGCGCCGCGCGCATGATGTCGTCCCACGCCTCGGTCGGCAGGTTGAGCTTGCGGCGGAAGAAGGCCAGCTGCTCGGCAAACGGGGTGCCGAAACCGGCAGCCGCTACAGCGGGCGCAGCGGCCATCAGCCCTGCCCCGCGTCGGCCTGCGCCGCGGCCATGCCCTTCAGCTCGGCCAGCGCGAAGGCCGCGGCCATGAGCTTGACCAGCTCGTCGTCGCCCAGGCTGCCGAAGGCGTCGACCAGCGCGCGCTGCAGCGCGGCCAGGTCGTCGGCCTGGTCGACCAGCGCGGCGATCTGATCGAGCATGCGGCCCCAGGCCGGCGCGGCGCCGCTGGCCAGCGCATCCTGCTCGGCCGCGGTGGGGTCGGGCGCGGCATCGGTGCCGGCCAGCGCCGCGGCGGCGAAGGCCACCGCGTTCATTGCGCCGGCCGGCGCGCCCGGCGCGGCCGTTGGTAACGCGGGCTGCGCCGGCTCGGCCAGGTCGCCCGCCTGATACCCGTAGCTGCGTATCCAGTAGGCGTTCGTGAACTTCGCGCCCGCGTCGTGGTTGCTCTTGTCGCGCGCGGCCTGCAGCTCGTCCTTGGCGGTCTGGTCCCACAGGCTGAACTTCGGCGCCGCCTGGCCGGGCCAGTTTAGCTCGACCGTCCAGGCGATCAGCTGGTTGACCGCGGCGGCCACGATCTCGGCATCGGCGTCGCGCAGATCCTCGGCCACGCCCATGCCGGCGGTGGCGCTGGCGCGGTTGGAATCGGCCTCCACGGTCTGGTTGGTGCCGGTCAGCACGATGCTGATCTCGCCTCGGCAGTAGGTCACCAGCCGCTCGTACAGGTCGGCGCTGGCCGACTTGCCGGCCATCTCGATCAGCTCGACGCTGCCGTCGTCGGGGATCGTGGCCACCGCGTTCTGCAGCAGCGAATCCAGGTCGGCCAGCAGCGCGGTGCGCTCGGCCGCGTCGGCGCCGCGCGGCAGCTTGCCCACCGCGAAGGCCGAGCCGTACTTCTCGGCGAACTGCAGCCAGAAGCGCATGCCGCCCTTCTTGAACACCACCGGCCAGTAGCACAGCGCCAGGTCGCCCAGGCCGTAGGGGTTCTGGTAGGTGGCATCCTGCCGCGGCAGCAGGAACTTGCGCTCGGGCAGCAGCTCGCCGGTGATCGGCTGCGCGCGGGTCTTGAAGCGCAGCGCGTTGTCGGCGTCGAAGCAGAACCACTCGGGCGGCAGCGCGATCACGTCGCCCGGCCACACCCCGGCGAATGGGCCGCCCGAGCCGGCGCGCCAGTCGATCTCCATCGGCGCGTAGCCGTACAGCGTGGCTTCGAGCGCGTTGCCGATGATGCGCTCCATGTCGAGCGCGTCGATCATGTCCTGTACCGCGCGGCTCACCCGGGCGGCGGCCTGGCCGCGGTCGAGCCCCCACTGCATCGCCTTCACAGCAGCCTTACGCCGGCGGATGCAGGCGCCCACGTGGCTGTCGCGCGCGATCTCGCGGTAGGTCTTGATGTCCTTGCCGCTGGCCTTGAGGATCGGGTCGGGGTTGGGCAGCAGCATGCCCAGCCACGAGAAATCGAGCGACTGCACCCGGGTGGCGACCGGGCCCTCGGTCAGGTTGCGCAGGTTCAGGGGCTTGGTGGCCATCGTCAGAATCCCTTCAGGTCGGCGGCGGCGCTGCCGGCGGGGCCGGCCAGGCCGGGGCGGGGCTGGCGCGGCCGGGTGCTGATGCCCACGCGGCCGTGGCCGCGGGTGGCCACCTGCCACAGCATGTACAGCGCCGACAGGCCGTCGAAGTGGTGCCCGGCCTGCGCCTCGGGCCAGGCATCCAGCTCGGCCAGCAGCTGGGTGAGGTAGGGCGCGAACACGATGCGCGGCGCCATCGCGTCGGTGATGAACGGTTCGAGCGACTCGATGCGCACCTCGGGCGGCGCCGCCGCGGTGATGCCCACCAGCGGCAGCGCCACGCCCTTGGCGGCGGCGGCCTTCACGAAGGTCTGCCGGCTGTGCTCATAGGCGTTGTTGTTCTCGAAACCGATCGCCAGGCACCGGTATTCGGCCTGCAGCGCGATCAGGTCGGCCTCGAGCTTGCTGGGCACCCGGCGTTTGATTGCCGCTTCCACCACCGCGAGTTGGCCGCTGTCGCGGCTGTAGCCGCCCACCAGGATCGCCGACGGGTCGGAAGTCTCGCCGCGGCCCATCGACGGGTCGCAGCCGCCGTAGAACACCCACTCGGCCAGCCGGTTGACCCAGAACTGCACCGGCGTGAAGACCTTGTCGGCCTCGTCGCGCGGCTCGCCCTGCATCTCGGTGCCGAAGGCGCGAGGCGCCTTGGCGCGCTGGCGCATCAGCCAGAACAGGCTGCGCACCTCGGGCCACGACACCACCGCGCCGGCGTCCATCAGCGCCTGGTGCGCCTGGTAGAACGCGAACGAGGGCAGGCCCTGCGGGTCGGGCAGCACCTGGCCGCGGGCAGCGGCGTCTTCCTGCGCGCGCAGGTCGTCGTTGAGCATGATCTCCTGGCAGCGCTCCCACAGGTCCATGCGCTGCGGCAGCATGGCGATGGCGCGGAAGTGGTGCACCACGTGGCCGATGGTGCGGCGCGCGCGGCTGATCGGGTCGTCCTTGTTCAGCACCGTGCCCACGCCGAGGAACTTGACCGAGCCGTCGGGCGGGCCCAGGTAGTCGATGGCCTTGGTCAGCCACTCCCAGCGGTTGTTGCGCTCGGTGGGGCTCTTGGCCTCGCTGTCGGTGATGAGGTCGTCGCCCAGCAGCAGCTTGGGGCGGCTGGCGCCGTGGAAGGTGCCGCGGATGGCCTGCTCGGCACCGAAGGGTTCCACCTTGACGCCCGAGCGGGTGACGAACTCGCCCACCCGCCAGATGGGCCCGCGCCCGCAGGCCTCGGGGAAGTCGCGCGCCAGCGCGGCGTTGAAGACGAGTTCCGTCTTCACCACTTCGAGCAGCTTGGTCGGCAGCTTGGTCTCGGCGCCCAGCAGGATGATGTAGTCGACGAAGGGCGGCAGCGGCGCGTCCTCGGGCCAGCCGACCTCGGCGCGCACCGCCGGCTGCTGCAGCAGGCCCTGCACGGCGCACCAGGTGGGCCCGATCTTGGTCAGCAGCGACGACTTGGCTTCGCCGCGCGGGGCGATCCACCACTCGGTAGCGCCGCCGGCCAGGCGCAGCACCTGCGGGAAGCGCCCACAGAAGTGCGCCTGAAACAGAGAGGGCGTGCCCCGCACATGGTGCGGAAAGTAGGTGTAGGCGAAGAACTGGAAATCGCCGGCGACCAGCACCCGGCGCCGGCGCGCGGCGCGCGCTGCGGGCGACGGGTCGAGCCCCGACTGGTGCGCCGCGATGTCGGCCTTGAGCTGGGCGACCAGCTCGGCCAGGTCGGCGCCGAACTCGGCCGCGCTGGTCTGGGGCTTGGCCATGCTCAGCCCTGGTCGGAAAGCACTTCGCGGCCGAAGGGCTCGAGCACCTCGGCGAACGCCGCGGTGTGCTGCGGGTAGCGCTCGGCGATGAAGGCGGCCAGGCTCTTGATCACCGACATGCTGACCGCCAGGCGGTCGGTGGCGGGCATCAGCCGCTTGCTGGCGGCGTGGGCCTTGGCCAGGCTGTCGGTGAGGCTGCCCACCGCCTTGGTGGCCTCAACGGGGTCGATCTCGGCGTCGGCGGCGATGCGTTCGAGCAGCGCCTCGCATCGCAGGATCACGCCCTGGGCGACGCGGCCCATCGCGGCGTCGAAGCCGCCGCCGGCGGCCATCAGCGAGGCGCGGACGAACTTGTCCCAGTCGTCGCCCTCGGCCAGGGCATCGGCTTTCCAGCGGCGGGCGGTGGCCAGCGCGACGCCGGCCTTGATCGAGGCCTGCTCGATCGGCAGCCCGCCCAGGTAGGCAGCGCGCAGCGCGTGGCGGGTTTCGCGGGGGTGGGCCATGGCGTGAATCGGCGGGTGACGCGGCGGGTTACTCGCCGGGCCAGGGCGCCGCGCCGCGGGCCACGTCGCCGCCGCGCTCGGTGGTCTGGGCGGTGTCGTGCTGCAGCTTGACGAAGCCCTGCTCCTGCAGCCAGCTCAGGTCGCCGCGGATCTGGTCGGCGCTGGCGTCGACGCCGGCCACGGTGGCCAGCTCGCGCTTGAGCCACGACACGGTGGCGGTGCTGCCGGGCGCGAACCACAGCGTGGCCAGCACGTAGCGGCGGCGGGCTTCGGGGGTGGTGGCAGGCATGGCGGCGGTCTCGTCAGTGGCGCATCAGTGGCGCAGCTGCTGGGCCAGCAGCTGGCGCAGCAGGTCCGTCGCCTGCCCTTGCTGCCCGACCAGGGTGTGCACCTGGGCGGCGGTAGTCTTGATGTCTCGGTAGACCTCGGCCAGGTGGTCGTGCGTGACCGCGGCGTCTACCGCGGCCTCCAGGCGGATCACCGCCTCGTCGTGCTCGCGCAGCCGGTCGCGCACCAGGCTCTCCAGGGTCTCCAGGCGGCTGGCGGCGGCCTTCAGCCTGGCCGCGTGCCAGGTGCTGACGCTGAGCACCAGGTTCGCCAGCGCTACGACGCCGAGGGTCCATTTCAGGACTAGGTCGGACGTGGGAAGCGGCGCGGCGTCATGCGCCACCGCCTCGGCCGCATGGGCGGCGCCTGCCGTCAGCGCGGCCGACACCATGAAGGCCAGCGACACCAGCGCGGCCAGCCAGACGATGAGAATGCCCACGATCAGCCAGCGCCAGCGGCGCGGGGTGCGGGGCCAGGTCGGATCGGGATCGGGCTGCGGCGTCACGCGGCACCCCTCGAGCGGCGGTTGCGGGGCAGGCAGCAGGGGGTGCAGGGCAGCGCAAACATGCCGCGCATCGTGCCGCGCGCGCGCGAGGCCGCCAGGGGGCAGCGCTGCCCCGGTCGGCTCTACAGGGGCAGCCGGCTCTGAGCGGGCGGCGACACGACGCCGTGCACCTCGACGATGCTCAGCTTGCGCTCGACCTCGTTCTGCTGTGCGTCATACCCGATCGATTCCTCGAACGAGCAGTCCAGGCTGTCGCCGGGCAGGATGGTGAACGCCCGGGCGTGGTAGGCGTCGAGCCATCCCTTGTGAAGCAGCTCGACGCGCGTCGTCCGACCATTTCGCATCACCGTCCATTGGGCCTGCCCCAGCATGTCCGGGTATCGAACCTTCAGGAACTCCCGCCCCCGGTTGGTCAGCACCGTGACGACTTCGCCGCTCGTGGCTTCTGCCTCCTCGCCCGGCCCGCTGCCGAGCACGATGTCGCCAAGCTCGGTCTGGACCAGCACCTTCTGCGGGCCCAGCGTGGCGCGGGCCCGCGAAACACCGCGCAGCGCCTGCTGCACACTCTTGACCTTCGGCGGGTCATAGCCGATCAGGGTCGGCGCGGCGCGATAGTCGGGTTCGAGCGCCCGAAGTTCAGCCTCGATCGCAGGCGCGTCGGCCTCGAGCCGCTGCAACAGGGCGTGCTTGCCCTTCACCAGCAGGGCGCCGATCCACTTCTTCCAGTCGAGGTTGCCCAGGTGATCGTCGGGCAAGGACTTCAGCACCCGTTCGAGCAGGATCTTCAGCGACGAATGCTGAACATCGTTCAGGATCGAAACCGGCTCCAGTTCCGTACTGATCGACGACAGCAGCGCGGCGTCCAATGCATCCAGCGCCGCGATCAAGGCCATTGCGCCGCCCAGCACGTCGAGCGCCTTGGACTCCCCGGGCAGGTAGTCGATCACGAGCGCGATCTCGCCCTCGACCGCTTCTTGAGGCAGTATCCTGTCCATCTCGGCATTGTCTCGCGCACCGGCGCCGACACGCCTCGGGGTTACACCGGCTCGGGGCGCCTGCGCTTCAGCCGCGGCGACGGCCGGCTACAGGGTGCATCTGCGCCTGCAGGTGGCGCCAGATCGCTTCGAGCCCGGCCGTGCGCCAGGGCTGGCCGTTGATGGTGGCGTTCCAGCGCCAGACGTGGCGGCCGTTCGGATCGAGCCGCACCCGGAACGAGTAGCCGTTGACCTGCAGCGCCAGGAACCCCGGCTCGCGCTTCGCGCAGTCGTAGTCGGGCGCAGGGCGCGCCATGCGCGCGCGGTCCTTGCCGGCGCGCATGGCGGCCTGAATCCGTGGGTCGCGCCGGTCGTGGTACGCGGCGCGCACGGTCTTGGGGCGGTTTCCGTTCACGGTATGCCTATCCCTGGTTCGGCGTCTTGTTCACTTCGCACGGTCTAATGCGCGCTCAGCCCACGCCTGCAGCGTCATCCCGGCCGCATCGGCCTTGGCTTGCCATGCAGCCTTGGTGTCGGGTCGCACGCGCATTTCGACTCGGGCCGTTTTGCCTTCTCCGGCAGGAAGCGGCTTTCGTCCGGCTTTTGGCCTATCAGCGGGTGTCGTCATGGTGTAGATTTCAGGTGCCCCGCGCGAGCGGGGATGGACCACATTGGTTGAAAGGTCTGCAAGTGCCCCGCGTGAGCGGGGATCAAGCCCGGCTTCGGCCGGGCTTTCATTTTCACGCCGGCTGCAACGCCAAGTCGGTTAGCCACCGATAGAGATCCTGCATCTCGCTGTAGGTCGCCAGACCCATGTCTTTGGGGGCATGCACCAGCACGGACGACACCGCAGCAGCCAGAAAGCGCGCCGGCAAGCCAGGCGCGACATTGACAGTAGCCGTCTTATCCCTGGTGACAGAGCTGCTCAAGCCGGGCAGACCTGATTCGTGCTCGACGACTTCCCCGACCAACGGGCCGTGCAAAAGACCCTGAAGGATTTGGCAGGCCATTTGGGTCGCTTCGTGGTCTGCCAACCCGGGCAGGTGCAGCACGGTGTAGACACCATTCCGAAGTGCTTCAACATGCGTCGCGTTCAGATTCACGGTGTCGATGTTGCTGGCCATTTTGTCTCTCCTGTCCGCCGGGCTGCACCATGCATCCCATGACTATTAATGTACGGCAACTATCTAGACATTGCAAGTTGTTTTTGTACGGCGCCAATGTAAATATTTCTCGATCGCCTGCCGCCGAACAAGCCACTCAACCGGACCAGCCGTCGGCGGGCCGGTTACCGGCAACGTTAGGCAGCATCAAAACAGGTCCGCCGTCATCGCCGCATCTTTGCGGGTCCGGTAGGCGGTGATCTTGTGGTGCTCAGCGTCATACGCCAGGTGGTGGCGCTGGCACCACGCGCGAAGGTTGTCATCTTTGGAGTTCTCGGGCGTATGGTCAAGGTGCGCGATCGTCAGCACGATCTTGATGATCTTCAACTTCTCGCCGTTCTCGCAGGCCACCACATCGCCAGCCGTGTAGCCTGCATCCCACAGCACATCAGGCAGCCGGTGAAACAGGCCCTTGCGCCAGTAGCCGGTCACGCCGTGGCGGGCGCGGCAGTTCGGGTGCTCGCATCGCCAGTTCGCGCGCTGCAGGATTCGATGGCGCACGTCCTTCCAGTCCTTCGGGTAGCGGGTTTTGTTCTCGGGTTTAATCGGCATGGTCAGTCCTCCACCAGATGCTGCCTAACTGGTCGCTCAAGCGGACCGCCTTCGGCGGCCCGCTTAGCTCCAACTACAAGGGCTTCCCCGGCTGTCAAGCGAAATCTTTCTCTTCCGAATCGCGCCAGCGATTCGGTTGATGCTTCAAGAACTCACCCACAAACTGCCGCCCGGCAATGCCTGGCGCTGACGTTCAATGGCAAGAGGTGCGGA
>JAEUOY010000112.1 GCA_016790515.1 Burkholderiaceae bacterium
CCGGCGCAGCGTGCGCCGCATCCTCGACGGCAAGGACGACCGGCTGCTGGTGGTGATCGGCCCCTGCTCGATCCACGATCCCGCCGCGGCGATGGACTACGCCCGCCGGCTGCGCGACG
This sequence comes from Burkholderiaceae bacterium, assembly GCA_016790515.1. Classification (GTDB taxonomy): domain Bacteria; phylum Pseudomonadota; class Gammaproteobacteria; order Burkholderiales; family Burkholderiaceae_C; genus Pseudaquabacterium. The sequence goes on from JAEUOY010000112.1 coordinate 120, forward strand.
AACGCGAGAAGTACCAGGACACTCTGGAGATCGTGATGCGGGTCTATTTCGAGAAGCCGCGCACCACGGTCGGCTGGAAAGGCCTGATCAACGACCCCTACCTCGACGAGAGCTACCGCATCCACGAGGGCCTGCGCATCGCGCGCCAGCTGCTGGTCGACATCAACCGGCTGGGCGTGCCGGCCGGCAGCGAGTTCCTCGACACCATCAGCCCGCAGTACATCGGCGACCTGATCAGCTGGGGCGCGATCGGCGCGCGCACCACCGAGAGCCAGGTGCACCGCGAGCTGGCCTCGGGCCTGAGCGCGCCGATCGGCTTCAAGAACGGCACCGACGGCAACCTGAAGATCGCCACCGACGCGATCCAGGCCGCGTCGCGGCCGCACCATTTCCTGTCGGTGCACAAGAACGGCCAGGTCGCGATCGTGCAGACCAAGGGCAACAAGGACTGCCACGTGATCCTGCGCGGCGGCAAGGCGCCGAACTACGACGCCGCCAGCGTCGCCGCCGCCTGCCAGGAGCTGAAGGCGGCCAAGCTGCCGTGCCAGCTGATGATCGACTGCAGCCATGCCAACAGCAGCAAGCAGCACCAGCGCCAGATCGACGTCGCCCGCGACATCGCCACCCAGCTGGCCGCCGGCGAGCGCTGCATCATCGGCGTGATGGTCGAGAGCCACCTGCACAGCGGCGCGCAGAAGTTCAGTGCCGGCAAGGACGACCCCGCCAGGCTGGCCTATGGCCAAAGCATCACCGATGCCTGCATCGGCTGGGACGACTCGCTGACCGTGCTGCAGCTGCTCGGCGACGCGGTGAAGCGGCGTCGCGGCGCCTGACGAACCCGCTTCGCCGCTGTGCATCGGTGCCGCAGCGGGCTGCAGCGTGATGGGTTGGGCACCCTAACCATGGGGGTGGTGTCAGCTTCGGGGAATCAATGGCCGTTAACCTGTCATCGGACCATCGATTGCACCATGAGCGCCGTCACCACTCCCGAGCAACCGGCCCCGAGCCTGGTCGAGATCATCGATTTCAAGTGGCTGATGGCCGGTGACGGCCACCGCGTGCATGTGGAGCACCTGCAGGCCGACCGCGACTACGCCTGCGCCTGCCTGGCGCTGGCCGCCGGGTCGCGGGTGAAGGCATTGCGCGACACCGCGGCGCGGCTGGCGGCCTCGCTGGGCATGCCGCTGCCGGCGCCGGCGCCGCGGGCGGGCAGCCCGGCCGCAGCGGGAATCGTCCGCGGCGCTTGATCGCGGGCACGCCGGCAGCCTGCCGACGGCCTATGCTTGCGGCAGGAGGACGCCCCATGCGCCAGGAAGTGATCGTTCAGTTCGGCCCGGATCGGCGCCACGCCATCGCGCTGCATGCCGACGCCGCCCCGCTCGCCGCCGACGAGGCGCGGCGCTGGCTCGACCAGGAGTTCGTCGCCAACGACTGCGAGCCCTTGCGCGCCAGCGGCAAGGTGCTGATCGCCGACAAGGTGCTGGTGCTGGCCGCGACGGTGGGCGAGGCCCGCTTCGCCGACGACCCGGTCTGGGCCCAGGCCTATGCACGGGCCACGCTGGCCGCGCTGGCGCGGCCGGTGGTCAGGGTGGACGTCGAGGGCGGCGCGGTCAGCTACTGAGCCGGGCCCGGCGCGTCAGCCCTGCCGGGCCAGGCGCTCGCTCTTCCAGTAGACGTCGTCGCCACCCAGCCCGTCGAGGTTGGCGCGGTTGAGCACCCGGGCCAGCACGAACAGCAGGTCCGAGAGCCGGTTCAGGTACAGGCGCGGCGCCTCGTTGACGGCTTCGTGTGCGGCCAGCAACACCACGGCGCGCTCGGCCCGGCGCGTGACGCTGCGGCTGACATGGGCCAGCGCGGCGCTGCGGGTGCCCGCCGGCAGAATGAACTCGGCCAGCCGCGGCAGTGCCGCGTTGTAGTGCGCCAGCGCCTCGTCGAGCCGCGCCACCGCCTCGTCCTTCAGCAGCGTGAAGCCGGGGATCGACAGCTCGCCGCCGAGGTTGAACAGCTCATGCTGGACCACCACCAGCAGCGTGCGCACGTCCTCGGGCAGCGGCTCGGCCAGCAGCACGCCCAGCGTCGAGTTCAGTTCATCGACGTCGCCCATCGCCATCACCCGCAGGTGGTGCTTGGGCACGCGGCTGCCGTCGCCCAGGCCGGTGCTGCCGTCGTCTCCGGTGCGGGTGGCGATCTGGGTCAGGCGGTTGGCCATGGCATGGGCTCCTGCAATGCGATGTGGAGCCGGGATGTTGCCCCAACATCGCAGCGTCGGCCGGGCGCGGCTCACGACACCACGCGATCAACCGGCAAGTCAAACGTCATACCATCGTCGCCTGGACCCGCTGGAGCCCCTCCATGAACGCCCCCATCGACATCGCCCGCATGCTGCAACCCCGGCCGGTGCCGGCCGAGATGATCGCCGCGCTGAAGGCACGCTTCGGCGATCGCTGCAGCACCGCGCGGGCGGTGCGCGAGCAGCATGGCCGGGATGAGTCGCCGTTCGAGGTGCCGCCGCCCGAGGCGGTGGTGTTCGCCGAGAGCGCCGACGAGGTGGCTGCCGCGGTCGCGCTGGCCGACCGCTACGCCGTGCCGGTGATCGCCTACGGCACCGGCTCGTCTCTGGAAGGCCATCTGCTCGCGGTGCAGGGCGGCATCAGCATCGATGTCTCGCGGATGAACCGGGTGCTGCGCATCAACGACGAGGACCTGACGGTCACGGTGCAGCCCGGCGTGACCCGCAACCAGCTGAACAACGAGATCCGCCACACCGGGCTGTTCTTCCCGATCGACCCCGGCGCCGACGCGTCGATCGGCGGCATGGCCGCCACCCGGGCCAGCGGCACGAACGCGGTGCGCTACGGCACGATGCGCGAGAACGTGCTGGCGCTGCAGGTGGTGACGGCCTCGGGCGAGATCATCCGCACCGGCACCCGGGCGAAGAAGAGCAGCGCCGGCTACGACCTGACGCGGCTGATGGTCGGCAGCGAAGGCACGCTGGGCATCATCACCGAGGTGACGCTCAAGCTCTACCCGCAGCCCGAATCGGTCTCGGCGGCGATCTGCCACTTCCCGAGCATCGACGCGGCGGTGAAGACGACGATCCAGGTCATCCAGCTCGGCGTGCCGATCGCCCGCTGCGAACTGCTGGACGCCAACGCGGTGCGCGCGGTCAACAAGCACGACAAGCTGAGCTTGCGCGAGCAGCCGATGCTGCTGATGGAGTTCCACGGCAGCGCGGCCAGCGTCGCCGAGCAGGCGCAGGGGGTGCAGGACGTCGCGCGCGAGCACGGCGGCGAAGACTTCGAGTGGGCGACGACCCCCGAGGAGCGCAGCCGGCTGTGGACCGCGCGCCACCGTGCCTACTTCGCCGGCATGTCGGCCAATCCCGGCTGCCGCACCGTGACCACCGACACCTGCGTGCCGATCAGCCAGCTCGCCGAATGCATCGGTCTGGCGGTGCGCGAGGCCGACGAGGCCGGCCTGCCCTACTACATCGTCGGCCATGTCGGCGACGGCAACTTCCACATCGCCTACCTGATCGACCCGAGCAAGCCCGAACAGCGCGACACCGCCGAGCGGCTGAACGACCAGCTGGTGCACCACGCGCTGAAGCTGGAAGGCACCTGCACCGGCGAGCACGGCGTCGGCCTGCACAAGCAGGGCTTCCTGATCGACGAGGCCGGCGTGGCGACGGTCGACATGATGCGGCTGCTCAAGCGCGCGCTCGACCCGAAGAACATCCTGAACCCGGGCAAGATCTTCGCGTTGTAGGCTCCGGGCCACCGCTGGCGCCCGGCCAGTGGCGCTCGATGGCCCGACGCTTCGCTCGACCAGGCGCGGCGGGGTGCCGAGAGCCAACACGGCCGTACCGGAGTTCATGTGTGGCGCAAGGGCCATCACGGCCCAAGCCCCTTGCCGGAATGTCGATCGACCTTACAGATCTCGATCGGCGGTGACGGTTTTTCGTGGAGTATCAAGACCTTAGCGGTCTGGCTCCAGATTTGCTTCACGCTCCTCGAGGAGCCCGTGCCGCTCCTCTTGTCATTCATAGAGGAGCAAGCGTGCGGAAAAATTTGCAACTCGGGGTTGTTGCCGTGGGTGCCGTGCTGGGGATGTCGGTCGCGGGCTCGGTGTCAGCCGCGCCGGTCTACGCCAACAACGCGTCGCCTGGCGACACATACACCAACGCAAGCACGACCAACCAGGGACAGGCCGTCGGAGCCTCAGGCTGGTACTACAACAACGTCAGGAACAACGGCTCGGTCGGCATCAACACATCGAACCCCCGATCCGGCAATGGGTCAGCGGCAATGTCCGGCACCGTCGGCCCCGGGGGAAATTCGTCCAAGGCGGACATCGAATACCTGTCCGGCGGAGTGGCCTCGGGCGGCAACTATTTCGCCAGCACGTCGATGGGATCCTTCTCGTCGTTTTCGGGCATGTCCTACGACTGGTACCGCGACAGCACCAGTACCGCGAACGCCAATCAGGTGCCAGCGCTTCGCATCCTGCTGGACCTGGATGGCAACCTGAGCACCACCGGCGATCGGGGTGGTCTGGTCTTCGAGCGCGTCTACAACGGCGGGACGTTTCCGACCGACAGTTGGCAGTCGGACACCGTGACCAGCAGCACCTACCTCTGGAACTTCGGCTTGGGTATCGGAAGTGCCGCAAACATCAACTCCACTCCATATGCCTACGACGCGACCCTGGCCGAGTGGCAGGCGTATGCACCGAATGCCGTGATCCTGGGCTTCAGTGCCGGCATTGGAAGCGGCTGGGGCCCATTCAGCGGTGCGGTGGACAACATCTCATGGACCATCGATGGCCAGACCACCACCTCCAACTTCGAGGTGCAGGGCGGGGCGGTCCCCGAGCCCGCCACGCTGTTGCTGGTTGGGCTGTCGCTGGCAGGACTGGCCGTGTCGCGACGTCTCCACGCCTGAGCCGCTGCCGAAGTACCGAAAAGGCCCCGTGCATGCGGGGCCTTTTCACCTGCAGCACCTGGTGCTTCAGCTGCCGCCCACGCGCCTAGGCCGGCGACGGCACGCTCCAGCGCTTGGTCACGTCGCCCTTGGCGTTGGTGCTCTCCAGCTGCACGCCGAAGCCCCACAGCCGCGCGACATGCTTCAGCACCTCCTGGCCGCTGTCGTCCAGCGGCCGGCCGTTGTGCTGGAAGTGGCGCAGCGTCAGCGACCGGTCGCCGCGCAGGTTGACGTTCCAGACCTGGATGTTGGGCTCGCGCGACCCCAGGTCGTACTGGCGCGACAGCGATTCGCGCACCCGGCGGTAGCCCGACTCGTCGTGGATCGCGGCAACTTCCAGCTCGCTCTGCTTCTCGTCGTCGTGGATCGCGAACAACCGGAAGTCGCGCATCAGCTTCGGACTGAGGAACTGCCCGACGAAGCTCTCGTCCTTGTAGTTGCGCATCGCCTGGTCGAGCGTCGGCACCCAGTCGCTGCCGGCGATGTCGGGGAACCACTGCCGGTCCTCGTCGGTCGGGTCCTCGCAGATGCGCTTGATATCGGTGTACATCGCGAAACCCAGCGCGTAGGGGTTGAAGCCCGAGTAGCCGCGGTCGGTCACGCGCGGCTGGTAGACCACGTTGGTGTGCGACTTCAGCCACTCGATCATCACGCCGTCGGAGAGGTAGCCGTCGTCGTACATCTGGTTGAGCAGCCGGTGGTGCCAGAAGGTGGCCCAGCCTTCGTTCATCACCTGGGTCTGGCGCTGCGGATAGAAATACTGCGCCACCTTGCGCACGATGCGAACGATCTCGCGCTGCCAGGGTTCGAGCAGCGGCGCGTTCTTCTCGATGAAGTACAGCAGGTTCTCCTGCGGCTCGTCGGGGAAGCGCCGCGCTTCGGCCGGGCCATC
>JAEUOY010000121.1 GCA_016790515.1 Burkholderiaceae bacterium
GACCGTGGGACTCGATGTCATGGGGTTGGCTCCGGTGGGGGGAGGGGTGGGTGCGGTTTGGGCGTTTCGGGTGGTTTGGCCTGCGGGCCCCGGCAACAGGGCGTCAGGCCCCACGAAAGTCCTGAGTCAGAATGCGCCAGACATTCTGGCCTCGAATTGATCTGTGTTAACGGACTTCGGGTTTGCCGACCGCGCACCAGCGCGGGCGTTGCCGGGCATCGACAGCGGGCACGTCGCTCAAAGCCTGAAGTCGTAGTCGATCGTCAACGGCGCGTGGTCGCTGAAGCGCTGTTCCAGGTAGATCTGCTCGCGCCGGGCCAGTGCGGCCAGGCCCGGGGTCGCCAGGTGGTAGTCCAGCCGCCACCCCACGTTCTTCGCCCAGGCCTGGCCGCGGTTGCTCCACCAGGTGTATTGCTCGGGCTGCGGGTTCAGCCGGCGGAAGACGTCGACCAGGCCGGCCTGGTCGAGCAGCCGGGTCATCCAGGCGCGCTCCTCGGGCAGGAAGCCCGAGTTCTTCTGGTTGCTGCGCCAGTTCTTCAGGTCGATTTCCTGGTGCGCGATGTTCACGTCGCCGACCAGGATGAACTCGCGCTGCCCCTTCAGCGCCAGCAGGTGCGGGTAGACCAGGTCGAGGAAGCGGAACTTGGCGGCCTGGCGTTCCTCGCCCGACGAGCCGCTGGGGAAGTAGCAGCTGATGATGCTGAGCTTGCGCCGGGCGGTGTCGAAGCGCGTCTCGACATAGCGCCCCTCGGCGTCGAACTCGGCGTCGCCGAGGCCGACGATCACCTCGCTGGGCTTCTTGCGGGCGTAGAGGCCGACCCCCGAATAGCCCTTCTTTTGCGCATAGTGAAAATGCCCCTGCAGGTCGCCCAGCGTGTCGAAGCGCCCGGCGACGTCGTCGTGCTGGGCCTTGACCTCCTGCACCCCCATACAATCCGCGCCCGCTTCGGCCGCCCATTGCACGAAGCCCTTGTTCGCCGCCGAGCGAATGCCATTCAGGTTCAGCGTGATCAGTCGAAAAGCCAAGGGATCCCCATGAACACGACCCCCATTTCCAGCAGCGCGCTGGCGCAGGACTTCGTGCAATTCGCCGTCGAGGCGGGTGTGCTGCGCTTCGGTGAGTTCAGGACCAAGGCCGGGCGGCTGTCGCCGTACTTCTTCAACGCCGGCCTGTTCGACGACGGCGCCAAGCTGGGCCGTCTGGCCGGATTCTATGCACGTTGCCTGATCGACTCGGGCCTGGACTTCGACATGCTGTTCGGCCCGGCCTACAAGGGCATCGCGCTGGCCGCGGCGGTGGCCATCGAGCTGGCGCGCGCCGGCCGCAACGTGCCCTTCGCCTACAACCGCAAGGAGGCGAAGGACCATGGCGAGGGCGGCACCCTGGTCGGGGCGCCGGTGCGCGGCCGCGTGCTGATCATCGACGACGTGATCTCCGCCGGCACCTCGGTGCGCGAATCGATCGCGCTGATCGGCGCTGCCGGGGCGACGCCCTGCGCGGTGGCCATTGCGCTCGACCGGCAGGAGAAGGCCAGCGAAGGTGGTGTCGACATGCCCTGGTCGGCGGTGCAGTACGTGCGCGAGCAACTGAAACTGGATGTAGCAGCGATTGCCACCCTGGACGACCTGCTGCAGTATCTGAAGAGCACCCGGACGGGCGAACTGGCGCAGCACCTGCCTCGCGTGAGCGCCTACCGGGACCGCTACGGAGTATGAGTTGACCGGGGTCCGCCGCCGACTGGTGTCTTGCGCAGCGCTGGGAGCGCTGTGCTTCGGGGTGCCGGGCTGGGGGCAGGCGACCAGCGTCGCGCCGGCCGCCGGTGTCGGCATCTACACCTGCTTCGACGGCCAGGGCCGGCGCCTGACGTCCGACCGCCCGATCCCCGAATGCAGCACCCGCGAGCAGCGGGTGCTGAACCGCGACGGTTCGGTGCAGCGGGTGATTCCGCCGACGATGACCGCCGAGGAGCGCGCCGAGCGCGAGGCGGCCGAGCGCCGTGCCGAACTGGCGCGCGCGGCCCAGGCCGACGCGGTGCGGCGCGACCGCAACCTGATCGCGCGCTACCCCAACGAGGCCGCGCACGGCAAGGCCCGCGAGGCGGCATTGGACACCGTGCGGGTGGCGATGAAGGCCACCGAGCAGCGCCTGCGCGAACTCGCCGACGAGCGCAGGCCGCTGCTCGACGAAGCCGAGTTCTACAAGGGCCGCCAGATGCCGGCGCGGCTGAAGCAGCAGTTCGACGCCAACGACGCCGGCGTGGTCGCGCAGCGCCAGGCCGCGGCGAACCAGGAGGCCGAACTCGTTCGCATCAACAAGCTCTACGACGCCGAACTGGATCGGCTGCGCCGGCTGTGGGCCGGCGCGCCGCTGGGGTCGCTGCCGCCGGTGGCCGGGGTGTCGGCCAAGCCCTGAGCGGCCGCTGTCAGGCCAGGCGCTTGCGCAGCAGTTCGTTGACCTGTGCCGGGTTGGCCTTGCCCTTGCTGGCCTTCATGACCTGGCCGACCAGCGCATTGAAGGCCTTGTCCTTGCCGGCGCGGAACTCGTCCACCGACTTCGGGTTGGCCACCAGCACCTCGTCGACGATCTTCTCGAGCGCGCCGCTGTCGTTCATCTGCTTCAGGCCCCGGGACTCGATCAGCGCGTCGACGTCGGCCGATTCGCCGCCCCACAGCGCGTCGAACACCTGCCGGGCGGCGTTGTGGCTGATCGTGCCGTCGCCGATGCGACCGATCAGCGCGGCCAGCGTGGCCGGCGGCAGCGGGCTGTCGGCGATCGTCCGGCCCTCGGCGTTCAGTCGCTTGCTGACCTCGCCCATCAGCCAGTTGGCCACCGCCTTGGGTTGACCGCAGGCGTCGCGCGCGGCCTCGTAGAAGCGGGCCATCGCCAGGCTCTGCGTCATCATCGCCGCGTCTTCAGGCCCCAGGCCGTCGGCGCTCTGGAAGCGCCCGGCCATCGCCGCCGGCAGCTCGGGCAGGCTGGCGCGCACCTGCTCGATCCACTCGGGCGCGATCACCAGCGGCGGCAGGTCCGGGTCGGGGAAGTAGCGGTAGTCGTGCGCGTCTTCCTTGGTGCGCATCGCCCGCGTCTCGCCGCTGTCGGGGTCGAACAGCACGGTGGCCTGCTGGATCGGGATGCCGTCCTCGATCTGGTCGATCTGCCAGTGGATCTCGAACTCGATCGCCTGCTGCATGAAGCGGAACGAGTTCAGGTTCTTGATCTCGCGCCGGGTGCCGAAGGGCGCGCCGGGGCGGCGCACCGACACGTTGGCGTCGCAGCGGAAGCTGCCTTCCTGCATGTTGCCGTCGCAGATGCCCAGCCAGACCACCAGTGCGTGCAGCGCCTTCGCGTATTCCACCGCCTCGGCGGCCGAGCGCATGTCGGGCTCGGTGACGATCTCCAGCAGCGGCGTGCCGGCGCGGTTCAGGTCGATGCCGCTGCACGGCCGACCATCCCCGCCGTGGTAGTCGTCGTGCAGGCTCTTGCCGGCGTCTTCTTCGAGGTGGGCGCGGGTCAGGTTGACCGTCCTGCGCTCGTCGCCGAGCAGGAAGCCGACCGCGCCGCCCTGCACCACCGGCGTCTCGTACTGGCTGATCTGGTAGCCCTTGGGCAGGTCGGGGTAGAAGTAGTTCTTGCGCGCGAAGATCGACAGCGGCGCGATCTTCGCGCCGACCGCCAGCCCGAGCCGGATCGCGCGGTCGACGGCGGCGCGGTTGAGCACCGGCAGCGTGCCGGGCAGCGCCAGGTCCACCGCGCAGGCCTGGGTGTTGGGCGCCGCACCGAACGCGGTGCTGGCGCCCGAGAAGATCTTGCTGGCGGTCGACAGCTGGGCGTGGGTCTCGAGGCCGATGACGACCTCGTAGCCGCGGATCAGGGGTGCGGCCATCTCAGTACCGCCCGGCCGTCCGAAGGTACTGAGACGCCCCCTCGGGGGGCAGCGAGCGAAGCGAGCGTGGGGGTTTCATCTCAGCAGCCCTCCGGCGAGCGTCGGTGCCAGTCGGTGGCCTGCTGCAGCGCATGCGCGGCGTGCAGCAACCGGCCCTCGTCGAAGTAGTTGCCGACCAGCTGCAGGCCCACCGGCAGCCCCTGGTCGCCGAAGCCGGCCGGCACGCTCATGCCCGGCAGCCCGGCCAGGCTGGCCGGCAGCGTGAAGATGTCGGCCAGGTAGGCCTGGATCGGGTCGGCGTCCTGCGCGCCGATCTTCCAGGCGACGCTGGGCGCGACCGGCCCGGCGATCAGGTCGCACTGCCGGAAGCAGGCCTGGAAGTCGTCGGCGATCATCCGCCGCAGCTTCTGCGCCTGCAGGTAGTAGGCGTCGTAGTAGCCGTGGCTGAGCACGTAGGTGCCGATCATGATGCGGCGCTTGACCTCGGCGCCGAAGCCCTCGGCGCGCGTCTTCTTGTACATGTCGAGCAGGTCGGCGTACTGCGCCGCGCGGTGGCCGAACTTCACGCCGTCGAAGCGCGACAGGTTCGAGCTGGCCTCGGCCGGCGCGATGATGTAGTAGACCGGGATCGACAGCTGGGTGCGCGGCAGGCTCACGTCGACCAGCGCCGCACCGAGCCGCTCCAGTTCGGCCAGCGCGCCGCGCACCGCGGCCTGGACATCGGCAGCCAGCCCGGCCGGGAAGAACTCCGTCGGCAGGCCGATGCGCAGCCCCTGCAGCGGCCGCGCGGCGCCGGCGCCTTCGCGGGGCTTCAGCATCTGGGCGTGGAAATCCTGCGGCGGCCGATGCGCGCTGGTCGAGTCGCGTTCGTCGAACCCGCTCATCGCCGACAGCAGCAGAGCGCAGTCCTCGGCCGAGCGGGCCATCGGCCCGGCCTGGTCCAGGCTGGAGGCGAAGGCGATCATCCCGTAGCGGCTGCAGACGCCGTAGGTCGGCTTGATGCCGGTGATGCCGCAGAAGCTGGCCGGCTGGCGGATCGAGCCGCCGGTGTCGGTGCCGGTGGCCGCCGGCAGCAGCCGGGCCGCCACGGCCACCGCGGTGCCGCCCGACGACCCGCCGGGCACGCGGCGGCGGTCCCAGGGGTTGTGCGCGATGGCGTAGGCCGAGTTCTCGTTGGCCGAGCCCATGGCGAACTCGTCGCAGTTGAGCTTGCCCAGCGTCACGCAGCCGGCCTGGGCCAG
>JAEUOY010000004.1 GCA_016790515.1 Burkholderiaceae bacterium
CGGCCAGCCCGAAGCACAGCGCCAGGTCGGCGCCCGGCAAGGCCTCGGTGTGGAAGATCGGCTGCAGCCAGGGCAGGTAGATCGTCGCCAGTTGCAGCGCCAGCGTCAGCAGCACCGCGCCGAGCAGCGGCGCGTTGCTCAGCAGGCCCTGGCGGAACAGCGATTCGCGTTCGCCGCGGATCGCCATCAGGTGGGCCATCTGCGCGAAGGTCAGCAGCGTGAAGACCATCGTCTGCGCGCGCACCCTGTCGCCGCCCTGCAATGCCCAGGCCTGCAGCCCCAGGCACAGCCCGCCGATCAGCAGCCCCACCCACAGCGCGTGCTGCCACAGGCCATGGGCGAAGATGCTCTCGCCCGGCGGGCGGGGCGGGCGCTGCATCACGCCGCGCTCGGCCGGCTCGGTGGCCAGCGCCAGGCCGGGCAGGCCGTCGGTGACCAGGTTGACCCACAGGATGTGGATCGGCAGCAGCGGGATCGGCAGGCCCAGCAGCGGCGCCAGGAACAGCACCCAGATCTCGCCGGAATTGCCGGTCAGCGCGTAGCGCACGAACTTGCGGATGTTGTCGAAGATGCGCCGGCCCTCGCGCACCGCGGCGACGATGGTCGCGAAGTTGTCGTCCAGCAGCACCAGGCTGGAGGCCTCGCGGGCCACGTCGGTGCCGCCGCGGCCCATCGCGACGCCGATGTCGGCGGCCTGCAGCGCCGGCGCGTCGTTGACGCCGTCGCCGGTCATCGCGACGAATTGGCCGCGGGCCTGCAGCGCGCCGACGATGCGGATCTTCTGCGCCGGGTCCATCCGCGCATAGACCGACACCCGCGGCACCGCGGCGGCCAGCGCGGTGTCGTCGAGCAGGGCCAGTTCGGCGCCGGTGAGCACGCCGTCGGCGCCGTCCGCGGCGATCCCCAGGTCGCGGGCGATCGCCAGCGCGGTGGCCGGGTGGTCGCCGGTGATCATCACCGGCCGGATGCCGGCGCTGCGGCATTCGGCCACCGCGGCGCGCGCCTCGGGCCGCGGCGGGTCGATCAGTCCGACCAGGCCCAGCAGCAGCAGATCGCGCTCGAAGGCGTCGGCGTCGGCCGCGACGACCTCGTCGTGGCCGTCGCGCTGCGCGACCGCCAGCACCCGCAGGCCCAGCGCGGCCCAGTCCTGCGCGACGGCCAGCGCTTCGTCGCGCTGCGGCCCCGGCCGGCAGCGCGGCAGCAGCGATTCGGGGGCACCCTTGACATAGGCGCGCCAGCTCTCGGCATGGCCGTGCAGCGTGCTCATGCGCTTGCGCTCGGCGTCGAACGGCCATTCGTGGCGCCGCGGCTGGGCGCGCTGCAGCGCGGCCACGTCGAGCCCCGCGTCCTGCGCGGCCTGCAGCAGGGCGGTCTCGGTCGGGTCGCCAACCCAGCCGCCGGCGCTTGGCACTGCGTCGTTGCACAGCGCCAGCGCGGTCCACAGCGCCGCATCGTCGCTGCCGAAGGCGCGGTGGCGCTGCAGCTGCATGCGGTTGCGCGTCAGCGTGCCGGTCTTGTCCGAGCAGATCACCGTGACCGAGCCCAGCGTCTCGACGCTGGGCAGCCGGCGCACCAGCGCATGGACCTTGACCAGCCGGCGCGCGCCCAGCGCCAGCAGCACCGTCACCACCGCCGGCAATGCCTCGGGGATCGCGGCCACCGCCAGGCTGATCGCGGTCAGCGCCATCAGCAGCACCGGCTCGCCGCGCGCCAGCACGCCGATCGCGAAGATCAGCGCGCAGATCGCCAGCACCGCGAGCGCCAGCCGCTTGCCGAAGGCGGCCAGCCGCAGCTGCAGCGGCGTCGGCGGGCTCGCGGTCTCGCCCAGCAGCGCGGCGATGCGGCCGAGCTCGGTCGTCGCGCCGGTGGCCACCACCAGGCCGGTGGCTCGGCCGTGGGTCACCAGCGTGCCCTTGTAGGTCATGTTGCTGCGGTCGCCCAGCGGCTGGCCGGCATCGGGCAGCGCGCCGTGACTCTTCTCGACGGCGACCGATTCGCCGGTCAGCGCCGATTCGTCGACCTGCAGCCGCGCCACCTCGTGCAGCCGCAGGTCGGCCGGCACCAGGTTACCGGCCTCCAGCAGCACCACGTCGCCGGGCACCAGGGCCTCGGTCTCGACCACCTGCACCCGGCCGGCGTCGCGGCGCACCGTGGCATGGGGCGCGGCCAGGCGCCCGAGCGCCTGCAGCGCGGCATCGGCCCGCCACTGCTGCCACAGGCCGATCGCCGCGTTGATCAGCACGATCGCGACGATCACCAGCGTGTCGGTCAGGTCGCCGATCAGCCCCGACACCACCGCCGCGGCGAGCAGCACGCCGATCATGAAATCGCGGAACGGATCGAGCAGCCGCTGCCACAGCGGGCGCGGCGGCGCCTCGGGCAGCCGGTTCGGGCCGTGCCGGGCCCGTCGCGCGGCGACCTCGTCGGCCGCCAGGCCATGCTCGACCTGCACGCCGAGCTGGCGCGCCACCTCCTGCGCCTCGCGCGCATGGGCCGGCCTGGCTGCGGTCAGGGCGCCCGGGGCGGCCGGTGCCGGCGGGGTGGTCATCAGCCGAACACTTGCCGCGCGTGCACCCCCAGCCCCTGCGCGACGCTGGCGAAGCGGTCGCCGCGCACCACCCGCGCGGCCGGGAAGCGCGCGGCGATGCGCTCGGCCAGCGGCATCAGCCCGGTCGAGCCGCCGGTGAAGTACAGCGCGTCGACGCGCTCGCGGGCCAGCCCGGCCTGCGCCAGCGTGGTGTCGGCCGCGGCGGCGATGCGTTCGAGGTCGGCGTCCAGCGCGGCCAGCGCCTGGGCTTCGTCCACCGTCGCGCCGGGGGCCAGCAGCGGGTCGATCATCGTCAGGTCGAGCACCGTGCGCCCGCCTTCGGCCAGCGTGATCTTGGCCGCCTCGGCGCGGCCGATCAGCGCATGGCCCAGCCGCTGCGTCACCACCGTCATCAGCCGGGCGTGCTGGCGCAGGTCGCTGTAGAAGCCCTTCATCCGCGCCAGCTCGGCCACCCGGGCCGGCGCGTAGACGGTGTTGATCAGGTGCCAGGTCGCGAGGTCGAAATAGACCTTGCTCGGCACCTCGCGCCCGCTCGGGCCGGTGCTGCGGAAGCCGCAGGCCGGCAGGATGTGCGCCAGCTCGATGTGGCGGTCGAAATCGGTGCCTGCGACATGCACGCCGTGGTTGGCCAGGATGTCGTCGCGCCGGTCGCTGCGGCCGCGCCGGCCGGGGCCCACCCGCACCAGGCTGAAGTCCGAGGTGCCGCCGCCGATGTCGGCGACCAGCACCACCTGCTCGCGCTCTGCCGTGGTCTCGTAGTCCAGCGCCGCGGCGATCGGCTCGTACTGGAAGCCGACCTCGGCAAAGCCGACCGCGCGCGCCGCCTGTTCCAGCGCGGCCTGGGCAGCGGCGTCGCGCTCGGGGTCGTCATCGACGAAGAACACCGGCCGGCCCAGCACCACGCGGTCGAGCGCAGCGCCGGCCTCGGCTTCGGCCAGGGCCTTCAGGTGCTGCAGGTAGCCGCCGACGACGTCGAGGTAGCGCACCGAATGGCCGGCGCCGACATCGGTGGCCTGGGTCGCCAGGGTCGAGCCGAGGATGCTCTTCATCGAGCGCATCAGCCGGCCCTCGATGCCCTCGACATAGGCCGCCACCGCGGCGCGGCCGTAGTGGCGCTGCGGCGGTTCGAATGGCGCCAGCCCCTCGACGGCGTAGAACACCGCGGTCGGCATCGTGCGCTGTCCGGGCTCCAGCTCGACCAGCCGCACGCCTTCGCCCGACGGCAGCGCGATCGCCGAGTTGGAGGTGCCGAAATCGATCGCGCAGATGGGGGACATGGCGGGCGCGGCGGGTGAAAGGGGCGGAAAAGGGGCGCGATTCTAGGCGGCGCCCGCGGGCCGCGATCGGCCGAAAAGAACGGCGGTCAGCCCAGCCAGTCCCGCAGCAGCGCCGTCACGGCGGCCGGCTGTTCCCAGGTCAGCATGTGCCCGCAATCGGCCAGCAGTGCCAGTTGCGCGCCGGGAATCGCCGCAGCGATCTCGCGCGCGCAACCGGGCGGGGTCAGCTGGTCGTCGAGACCGCCGACCACCAGCGTCGCGCAGGCCAGCGCCGGCAGCGCGGGCCGCAGGTCGGCGCGGGCCATCACCGCGCGGTTCTGCCGGATCAGCCCGCCGGCGCCGGCGCGCAAAACCATCGCCAGATAGTCGTCGACCAGCCGCCCCTGGTGGCTGGGGTGGAACGCGAACATCGCGTTGGCGCGCAGCAGCGGCTCGATGCGGCCCTGCTCGAACTCGGCGATCGCCTGGGTCCGCAGCGTGATCAGCTCGGGCGTGTCGGGCCGGGCGGTGGTGCCCAGCAGGGCCAGGCGGCGCACCCGCCCGGGCGCCTGTCGCGCCGCCTCGATCGCCACCATGCCGCCCATCGAGCAGCCGGCCAGCAGCAGCTCGCCCGGGTGCTCGGCCAGCAACTGCGCGGCCATCTCGGGCAGGCTGTCGGCGCGCTGGTGCACATCGGCGACGACCACCGTGCGCCCGCCAGCCGCCAGCACCGGCGCCTGGTGGCGCCACAGCGCGGCGTCGCAGGCCAGACCGGGCAGCAGGATCAGAGTCGTCATGTGCCGAGTGTGGCGCAGCGGCCGGGCGATGCTTATGCGCCGGGCGAATGAGCTCGGAATAAAACCTTCGAACCATGAGCTTCGGCCGCTCCGATAATTCGTTTTTCGCATAAGCGGCCCCGCGATGAACTTCCAACAACTGCGCTCGGTGCGCGAGGCGGTGCGCCAGGGCTTCAACCTGACCGAGGTGGCCGCGGCGCTGCACACCTCGCAGCCCGGGGTCAGCCGGCAGATCCGCGAGCTGGAGGACGAGCTGGGCATCGAGATCTTCGTGCGCGCCGGCAAGCGCCTGACCGGCCTGACCCCGCCCGGCGAGACGGTGCTGCCGATCGTCGAGCGGCTGTTGCAGGAGGCCGGCAACCTGCAGCGCGCCGGCGAGGACTTCGCCCGCAGCGGCCAGGGCGCGCTGACGATCGCCGCCACCCACTCGCAGGCCCGCTACGCGCTGCCGGCGGCGGTGCGCGACTTCCGCGCCAGCCACCCCGACGTGCGGCTGCACCTGCACCAGGGCACGCCGCAGCAGGTGGCACGCCTGCTGCTGGACGGCGAGGCCGACGTCGGCGTGGCCACCGAGGCGCTGGCGCAGTACGACGAACTGCTGGCGCTGCCCTGCTATCGCTGGACCCATACCGTGGTGGTGCCGCCGGGCCACCCGCTGGCCGAGGAGGCGGCCGCAGGCCGGGCGCTGTCGCTGCAGCGGCTGGCCGAGTTCCCGCTGATCACCTACGAGGCCGGCTACACCGGCCGCTCGCACATCGACGAGGCCTTCGCCCGCGCCGCGCTGGTGCCGCAGGTCGTGCTGGTGGCGATGGACGCCGACGTGATCAAGACCTATGTCGAGCTGGGACTGGGCGTGGGCATCGTCGCGGCGATCGCCTTCGACGACGAACGCGACCTGCACCTGCGCGCGATCGATGCGCGCCACCTGTTCGCCGCCAACATGACCCGCCTGGCGATCCTGCGCGGCCGCTGGCAGCGCGACTATGTCTACGGCTTCATCACCACCTTCGCCCCGCCGCTGACCCGCGACCGGGTGCTGCAGGCGCTGCAGGCAGCGCCGGGACAGGACTTCGAGCTTTGACGGGAAGGGCCGGCCGCGGGCGCGGTTTCCTTGTCTGCGGTCAAGGCGGCGGTTGTCGGAACGACTAGCCTGTCACGGCAGTCGCCGCCGACTGGCGACCGAAGGAGCGCTTCGATGAAGAACTGGCTGGTCGTCGCCAACGCCTCGAGGGCGCGCGTGCTCGAGGCATCCGACCGGGGCGGGGCCTACATTCATGTGGCCGACCTCGTCCATCCCGGGAGCCGCCAGAAGGGCACCGAACTGGGCGGTGACCGCCCAGGCCATGTGAGCGGTCCGGGCCCTGGCGGCATCGGCAGCGCGGCGCTCGACTCGCGCACCGATCCGCGCGAGCGCGAGCACGACCACTTCGCCCGCGAGGTGGCGGCCCTGCTCGACCAGGGCGTTGCCGCCGGCCGCTGCGCCGGGCTGGTGCTGGTGGCGTCGAACCCCTTCCTCGGCCACCTGAAGCAGCACCTGGGCGGGCAGGCGCAGAAGCTCGTGCTGCGGACCGTCGCGGCCGACTACACCGCGCTGAACGAACGCGAGCTGGCGCAGCGCCTGGCGGCCGACGGCGGCGAGTGAGCGATCGCCGGCCGTGGCTCAGATCGCCGCGGCCGGGCCGTGCGCCAGCGTGTTGTCGCCGCCGGCGCTGAAGCGGGTGATGCGTCGCGGCCTCAGCCCGGCGCGCGTGCCCGGCGCCAGCCGCAGTGATTCCCTCAGCTGCTGCCAGCTCGCGCGCGGCAGTTCCACGTCCACGTAGCTGCCGTCGTCGCGCTTGAATTCGAGCCGCGTCACCGGCCCCAGCGTCAGCGCCTGCGACAGTTCGGCACCCCAGCTGCCCTCGATGCCGTCGGCGACCACGTCGAGTTCGTGCGGGCGCACGTAGTGCACGTCGTCGACCGCGCCGCCGGGCGAATGCGCGGCATGGCCGGTGCGGCCACGGAACAGGTTCACGTCGCCGAGGAACTGCAGCACGAAGGGCGTGGCCGGATGGTCGTAGACCTCGTCCGGCGTGCCGACCTGCTCGATGCGGCCCTGGTTCATCACGACGATGCGGTCGGCCACCTCCATCGCCTCGTCCTGGTCGTGGGTGACGAAGACGCTGGTGACATGCATCTCGTCGTGCAGCCGGCGCAGCCAGCGGCGCAGCTCCTTGCGCACCTTGGCGTCGAGCGCGCCGAAGGGTTCGTCGAGCAGCAGCACCCGGGGCTCGACCGCCAGCGCGCGGGCCAGCGCGACGCGCTGGCGCTGGCCGCCCGACAGCTGGTGCGGGTAGCGGTCGGCGATCCAGTCGAGCTGCACCAGCTTCAGCAGCTCGGTCACCTTGGCCCGGATCTCGCGCTCGGCGGGCCGCGTGGCGACCCCCGAGCCGGGCTTCGCCCGGGCGGGCCGCACGCGCAGCCCGAAGGCCACGTTCTCGAAGATCGTCATCTGCGGGAACAGCGCGTAGTGCTGGAACACGAAGCCGACCTGGCGCTCGCGCACGTCGGTGTGGGTGGCGTCCTCGCCGTGGAACAGCACGCTGCCCGAATCGGGCACTTCCAGCCCGGCGATGATGCGCAGCAGGCTGGTCTTGCCCGATCCCGACGGCCCCAGCAGCGCCACCAACTCGCCGTCGGGGATGTCCAGGTTCAGGTTGTCGCAGACGACGGTGGCGCCGAAGCGCTTGTTCAGGTTGCGGACTTCGATGGCCATGGCTCACTCGCTTCGGTCGTTGGCGCCGCGCTTCTGCGCCTTGACGCGCTGTTCGACGGCGTACTTCAGCCCCAGCGTCACCAGCGCCAGCAGCGCCAGCAGCGAGGCCACCGCGAAGGCCGCGGCGAACTGGTATTCGTTGTAGAGGATCTCGATGTGCAGCGGCATCGTGTTGGTCTGGCCGCGGATATGGCCCGAGACCACGCTGACCGCGCCGAACTCGCCCATCGCCCGCGCATTGCACAGGATCACGCCGTACAGCAGCGCCCACTTGATGTTGGGCAGCGTGACGCGGCGGAAGATCTGCCAGCCGCTGGCGCCCAGCACGCGGGCGGCTTCCTCCTGCTCGGTGCCCTGCGCCTGCATCAGCGGGATCAGCTCGCGCGCGACGAACGGGAAGGTCACGAACACCGTGGCCAGCACGATGCCCGGCACCGCGAAGATCACCTTCAGGTCATGGTCGCGCAGCCACTCGCCGAACCAGCCCTGCAGCCCGAACACCAGCACGTAGATCAGGCCCGAGATCACCGGGCTCACGCTGAAGGGCAGGTCGATCAGCGTCAGCAGCAGGTTCTTGCCGCGGAACTCGAACTTCGCGATGCACCAGGCCGCGGCCAGCCCGAACACCAGGTTCATCGGCACCGCGATCAGCGCGGCCAGCAGCGTCAGGCGGATCGCGTGCAGCGCGTCGGGCTCGGTGATCGCCGCGAGGTAGACGTCCAGGCCCTTCTTGAACGCCTCGGCAAACACCAGCGCGAGCGGGATGAACAGGAAGAAGGTCAGGAAGGCCAGCGCGACGCCGACCAGGCTCCATCGGACCCAGGGCGGTTCGGCGGTGGCCGCGCGCAGCGGCCGCGGGGCGGTGCGGTTCACCGTCGGTCGGGCCAGCGGCAGGGTTTCGGCGCGGGTGTTCATCTCGTTCACCGGCCCTGGCGGCGGCGGGTCCAGGCCTGCAGGCCGTTGATCGCCAGCAGCAGCACGAAGGCGGCCACCAGCATCACCACCGCGATCGCGGTCGCGCCGGCGTAGTCGTACTGCTCGAGCTTGGTGATGATCAGCAGCGGCGTGATCTCGCTGACCATCGGCATGTTGCCGGCGATGAAGATCACGCTGCCGTATTCACCCAGCGCGCGGGCGAAGGCCAGCGCGAAGCCGGTCAGCAGCGCCGGCGCCAGGATCGGAAAAATCACCTTGGTGAACGTCTGCCCGCGGTTGGCGCCCAGCGTCGCGGCGGCTTCCTCGAACTCCTGGTGCAGGTCTTCGAGCACCGGCTGCACGGTGCGCACGACGAAGGGCAGGCCGATGAAGGTCAGCGCCACGAACACGCCCAGCGGCGTGAAGCTCACCTCGAACGGCAGGAACTGGCCGATCCAGCCGTTCTGCGCATACAGCGCGGTCAGCGCGATGCCGGCCACCGCGGTGGGCAGCGCGAACGGCAGGTCGACCAGCGCGTCGACGATGCGCCTGGCCGGGAACTCGTAGCGCACCAGCACCCAGGCGACGATCAAGCCGAAGACCGCGTTGAGCAGCGCACCGGCCAGCGATGCGCCGAAGGTCAGCCGGTAGCTGGCCAGCACGCGCGGCGAGGTCACCGTGTCCCAGAACGCCGGCCAGCTCATCGAGAAGGTCTTCAGGAACGCCGCCGACAGCGGAATCAGCACGATGAAGCTCAGGTACAGCAGCGTGAAGCCCAGCGCCAGGTCGAAACCGGGCAGCACGCTGTGGCGCTTCAGCAGGGTGCGTCGCAGCAGCGGCATCGGCGGGTGCGTCAGGTGGCGGCGGTAGTCCCTCACTTGCGGGTGTAGACCTTGTCGAAGCTGCCGCCGTCGGCGAAGTGCGCCTTCTGCGCCTTGGCCCAGCCGCCGAACACCTCGTCGATGGTGAACAGGTTCACCTTGGGGAACTGCTTTGCGTACCTGGCCGCCGCGGCCGGGTCGATCGGCCGGTAGTGGTTCCGGCCGGCCAGGTCCTGGCCTTCGGGCGAGTACAGGTACTCCAGGTAGGCCTGCGCCACTGCGCGCGTGCCCTTCTTGTCGACCACCTTGTCGACCACCGCGACCGGCGGCTCGGCCAGGATCGACAGGCTGGGCGCGACGATGTCCACCTTGTCCGGGCCCAGTTCCTTCAGCGCCAGCAGGGCCTCGTTCTCCCAGGCCAGCAGCACGTCGCCGATGCCGCGTTCGACGAAGGTGGTGGTCGAGCCGCGCGCCCCGGCGTCGAGCACCGGCACGTTGGCCAGGATCCTGCCGACGAATTCCTGCGCCTTGGCCTGTCCCTGGGCGTCGTTGCCGTACTTCTTCAGCGCGTAGCCCCACGCGGCCAGGTAGTTCCAGCGCGCGCCGCCCGAGGTCTTGGGGTTGGGCGTGATCACGCCGATGCCGGGCCTGGCCAGATCGTCCCAGTCCTTGATGCCCTTGGGGTTGCCCTTGCGCACCAGGAACACGATCGTCGACGTGTAGGGCGCGCTGTTGTGCTTCAGGCGCTTTTGCCAGTCCGGCGGGATCAGCCTGGCGCGTTCGGCCAGCTCGTC
>JAEUOY010000011.1 GCA_016790515.1 Burkholderiaceae bacterium
GACGAGCGCGAGCAGACGCTGAACCAGATGCTGGTCGAGATGGACGGCTTCGAGACCAACCTCGGCGTGATCGTGATGGCGGCGACCAACCGGCCCGACATCCTCGACCCGGCGCTGCTGCGCCCGGGCCGCTTCGACCGCCAGGTGTACGTGACGCTGCCGGACGTGCGTGGCCGCGAGCAGATCCTGAATGTCCACATGCGCAAGGTGCCGATCGGCCAGGACATCCGCGCCGACATCCTGGCGCGCGGCACGCCGGGCTTCTCGGGCGCCGATCTGGCCAACCTGGTCAACGAGGCGGCCTTGTTCGCCGCGCGCCGCAACGGCCGCGTCGTCGAGATGGTCGACTTCGAGAAGGCCAAGGACAAGATCATGATGGGCCCCGAGCGCAAGTCCATGGTGATGCCCGAGGAAGAGCGCCGCAACACCGCCTACCACGAGGCCGGCCATGCGCTGGTGGCGCGGCTGATGCCCAAGACCGATCCGGTGCACAAGGTCACCGTGATCCCGCGCGGCCGCGCGCTGGGCGTCACGATGCAGCTGCCCGAGGGCGACCGCTACAGCATGGACAAGGAGCGCATGCTGTCGACGATCTCGGTGCTGTTCGGCGGCCGCATCGCCGAGGAGGTGTTCATGAACCAGATGACCACCGGCGCTTCCAACGACTTCGAGCGCGCGACCCAGATCGCCCGCGACATGGTCACCCGCTACGGCATGACCGACGAGCTGGGCCCGATGGTCTACGCCGAGAACGAGGGCGAGGTCTTCCTCGGCCGTTCGGTGACCAAGACGACGACGATGTCCGAGGAGACGATGCGCAAGGTCGACTCGGTGATCCGCCGCATCATCGACGAGCAGTACACCGTCGCCCGCAAGCTGATCGAGGACAACCAGGACAAGATGCACGCGATGGCCAAGGCCCTGCTCGAATGGGAGACCATCGACGCCGAGCAGATCGACGACATCATGTCCGGCAAGCCGCCGCGGCCGCCGAAGGACTGGACGCCGAGCGACCGTCCCCGGGGTTCCGGCCCGGCCAGCGGCAGCGGGTCGGTCAGCACCGACGGCGCCCCGGCGGCCGCCGCCTGAACGACCGCGCCCGCTGCGCGATCCGGCACGGGGCCTTCGGGCCCCGTTGCCGTTGCTGATCGAACCCGATGCACTGGCAGACCTCCCGATTCCTGATCGACCTGCGGCGACCGCAGGTGATGGGCATCGTCAACGCCACGCCCGACTCGTTCTCCGACGGCGGCCGCCATGCCGACGCCGACGCTGCGATGGCCCATTGCGACCAGCTGCTGCGCGAGGGTGCCGACCTGCTCGACATCGGCGGTGAATCGACCCGCCCCGGCGCCCGGCAGCCCGACCTGGCCGAGGAGCTGGCCCGCGTGCTGCCGGTGCTGCGGCATGCGGTGACGCTCGGCGTGCCGGTGTCGGTGGACACCAGCCGCCCAGAGGTGATGGCGGCCGCGCTCGAACTCGGCGTCGACATCGTCAACGACGTGCGTGCACTGTCGCGGCCTGGCGCGCTGGCGGCGGTGGCGGCCCACCCGAGCTGCGGCGTCTGCCTGATGCACATGCAGGGCGAGCCCGGCTCGATGCAGCGCTCGCCGCACTACGACGGCGACGTGGTCGAGGTGGTGGCCGGCTGGCTGCGCCAGCGCCTGCAGCTGGCGCAGGCGGCGGGCATCGCGGCGCCGCGCATCGCGCTCGACCCCGGCATCGGCTTCGGCAAGACGCCGGCGCACAACTGGGCACTATTGCAGCGACAGGCCGAATTGCTGACCCTGGGCCGGCCGCTGCTGCTGGGCTGGAGCCGAAAATCGACGCTGGGCGAGCTGACCAGCCGGCCGGTGGGCGAGCGGCTGGTGCCCAGCGTGGCGGCGGCGCTGGCCTGCGTGCAGCGCGGCGGCCACATCGTCCGCGTGCACGACGTGGCGGCCACGGTGGATGCGCTGAAGGTCTGGCGCGCCGCCGGCCTGCTGGCCGGATGAATCAGCCCTCTGGCGCCGCAGCGGCGGCGAGGCCGGGCAACGACAGGGACAGGACCATGACAAGACGCTATTTCGGCACCGACGGCATTCGCGGCACCGTCGGCCAGACCCCGATCACGCCCGACTTCATGCTGCGCCTGGGCCACGCGGTGGGCCGTGTGCTGCGCCGCAGCAACAGCCGGCCCACGGTGCTGATCGGCAAGGACACCCGGATCTCGGGCTACATGATCGAGTCGGCGCTCGAAGCCGGCCTGGCGTCGGCCGGCGTCGACACCCTGCTGACCGGGCCGCTGCCGACGCCCGGCGTCGCCTACCTGACCCGCGCACTGCGGCTGGACCTCGGCGTGGTGATCAGCGCCTCGCACAACGCCTATCCCGACAACGGCATCAAGTTCTTCTCGGCCCGCGGCGAGAAGCTGCCCGACGACTGGGAAGAGGCGGTCGAGGCCGCGCTGGCCGAGCCGCCGCAGTGGGTCGACTCGGCCACGCTGGGCAAGGCCCGCAGGCTCGACGACGCGCGCGGCCGCTACATCGAGTTCTGCAAGAGCACGGTCGACAAGGACATGTCGCTGCGCGGCCTGAAGGTCGTCGTCGACGCGGCGAACGGCGCGGCCTACCATGTCGCGCCGGATGTCTTCCACGAGCTCGGCGCCGAGGTCGTGGCTATCGGCTGCCAGCCCGATGGCGTCAACATCAACGCCGGATTCGGTGCCACCGCGCCGCAGGCGCTGGTTGCCGCGGTGGCCCGGCACGGCGCCGACTACGGTGTTGCGCTCGACGGCGATGCCGACCGGCTGCAGCTGGTCGACCGCCATGGCCGGCTGTTCAACGGCGACGAGCTGCTCTACGCGCTGGTGCTGGACCGGCTGGCGCAGGGCCAGCCGGTGCCGGGTGCGGTCGGCACGCTGATGACCAACATGGCGGTCGAACTGGCGCTGCGCCAGCGCGGCATCGCGCTGGTCCGGGCCAAGGTCGGCGACCGCTACGTGCTCGAAGAGCTGGCCGCGCGCGGCTGGCTGCTCGGCGGCGAGGGTTCGGGCCACCTGCTGGCGCTGGACAAGCACACCACCGGCGACGGGATCGTCAGTGCACTGCAGGTCCTGCAGGCGACCCAGCGCGCCAGGGCCTCGCTGGGCGAGCTGCTTGCCGACGTTGCGCTGTTCCCGCAGACCCTGATCAACGTTCGCCTGCCCAGCCTGGCGAACTGGCAGGACAACGCACGGCTGGCGATCGAGACCCGCGCGGTCGAGGCCGAGCTGGCCGGGCAGGGCCGGGTGCTGATCCGCGCCTCGGGCACCGAACCCGTGCTGCGGGTGATGGTCGAGGCCCGCGACGCCGGCCACGGCCGCGCGCTGGCCGAACGCCTGGCCGCCGCCGCCCGACATGACGGTTTCGTGACCGCCGGCTGAAATGTGACAGCGCGTCACGCGCCTGTCACAGGGGGTCTCTAGAGTCCGGGGCAGTGAAAAAACTGCCCCTTCGACTCGCTGAAAGGCCCCTGCCCATGAACACGATGCTGTTGCGTGCCGTCGCGCTGTCGGCGACCCTGATCCCGATGGTCGCGTCCGCCCAGGACGTCACCGGCGCCGGCGCCACCTTCCCCGCGCCGCTGTACGCCAAGTGGGCCGACGCCTACCACAAGGCCACCGGCGCGCGCATCAACTACCAGTCGGTCGGCTCGGGCGCCGGCATCCGCCAGATCAAGGCCAGGACGGTGGATTTCGGCGCCTCCGACATGCCGCTGACCGACGAGGAACTGGCCAAGGACGGCCTGATCCAGTTCCCCACCGTGATCGGCGGCGTCGTGCCGGTGGTCAACATCGCCGGCATCGCGCCGGGGCAGATCAAGCTGTCGGGCGCCGTGCTCGGCGACATCTACCTGGGCAAGATCACCAAGTGGAACGACCCGGCGCTGACCGCGCTGAACCCCGGCGTGCCGTTGCCGGCGGCCGACATCTCGGTCGTGCGCCGCGCCGACGGGTCGGGCACCAGCTTCATCTTCACCAACTACCTGTCCAAGGTCAATGCCGACTGGAAGGCCAAGGTCGGCGAGGGTACCGCGGTGAACTGGCCGGTGGGCGCCGGCGGCAAGGGCAACGAGGGCGTCGCCGCCTTCGTGCAGCGCCTGCCGAACTCGATCGGCTATGTCGAGTACGCGTATGTCAAGCAGAACAAGATGACCTACACGCTGCTGAAGAACAAGGACGGCCACTTCGTGCCGCCGAGCGACACCAACTTCAAGGCTGCGGCGGCGGGTGCCGACTGGTCCAGGACCTTCTACCAGATCACCACCGAGCAGGCCGGCAAGGACGCCTGGCCGCTGAGCAACCCGACCTACATCCTGATGTACAAGAGCCAGGACAAGCCGGCCAACGCCAGCAACGCGCTGAAGTTCTTCGACTGGGCCTTTGCCAACGGCGACAAGGCGGCCGACGACCTCGACTACGTGCCGCTGCCCGACGCGGTCAAGGACCTGGTGCGCAAGCAGTGGGCGGCCCAGGTGAAGGACGCCGCGGGCAAGCCGATCGCCTTCAAGTGACAACAGGCGGGCGCGACACGGTCGCGCCGCCTGGTTCATCATCCAGCCCCACGGAGGCTCCATGGCTGCGACACTGCCTGCCGCTCCCTATCCGTCATCCGACAGTGTGACCCCGAAGCGCCAGCCCCCCGAGCGCCGGCGCGTCGCCCCCTGGGCCGACGCGGTGTTCGCGTTCCTGGCGCATGGCGCGGCCTGGCTCACGCTGGCGCTGCTGGTGGGCATCATCGTCTCGCTGCTGTTCAACGCCGCACCGGCGATCGAGGCCTTCGGCCTGTCCTTCCTGTGGACGGCCGAGTGGGACCCGGTGCAGGAGAAGTTCGGCGGCCTGGTGATGATCTACGGCACGGTGATGACGTCGATCATCGCGCTGGTGATCGCCGTGCCGGTGAGCTTCGGCATCGCGCTGTTCCTCACCGAGATGTCGCCGGGCTGGCTGAAGCGCCCGCTGGGCACCGCGATCGAGCTGCTGGCCGCGGTGCCCTCGATCGTCTACGGCATGTGGGGCCTGCTGGTGTTCAGCCCGATCCTGTCGACCTGGGTGCAGCAGCCGCTGCAGAAGCTGTTCAAGGGCGTGCCGGTGCTCGAGACCTTCGTCTCGGGGGCGCCGGTGGGCATCGGCCTGCTGTCGGCCGGCATCATCCTGGCGATCATGGTGATCCCGTACATCGCCGCGGTGATGCGCGACGTGTTCGAGGTCACGCCGCCGATGCTCAAGGAATCGGCCTATGCGCTGGGGGCGACGACCTGGGAAGTCGTCTACCGCATCGTGCTGCCCTACACCAAGGCCGGCGTGGTCGGCGGCATCATGCTGGGGCTCGGCCGCGCGCTGGGCGAGACGATGGCGGTCACCTTCGTGATCGGCAATTTCAACCAGCTCGACTCGCTGTCGCTGTTCGAGGCCGCCAACAGCATCACTTCGGCGCTGGCCAACGAGTTCGCCGAGGCCGGCGCGGGGCTGCACCAGGCATCGCTGTACTACCTGGGCCTGGTGCTGTTCTTCATCACCTTCGTGGTGCTGAGCCTGTCCAAGCTGCTGCTGGCGCAGCTGCGCAAGGGCGAGGGAGCCCGCTCATGAACCAGCTCTCGCAGGCCCACGGTGCGCAGCAGCAGGCGGGCCGGATGGCCATGCACCGGCGGCGCAAGATGGTCAACGTGGTCGCGCTGACGCTGTCGCTCGGCGCGATGGCCTTCGGCGTGTTCTGGCTGATGTGGATCCTGTTCGAGACGGTTCGGCTCGGCCTCGGCGGCATCGATCTGGCGGTGTTCACCGAGATGACACCGCCGCCGCAGGCCGACACGGGCGGCCTGTCGAACGCGATCTTCGGCTCGCTGGTGATGGCCGGGCTGGCCACGTTGCTGGGTACGCCGATCGGCGTGATGGCCGGCATCTACCTGGCCGAGTACGGCCAGAAGACCTGGCTGGGCAGCGCCACCCGCTTCATCAACGACATCCTGCTGTCGGCGCCATCGATCGTCATCGGCCTGTTCATCTATGCCGCCGTGGTCGCGCGCACCAAGAGCTTCTCGGGCTGGGCCGGCATCCTGGCGCTGACGCTGATCGTGATCCCGGTGGTCATCCGCACCACCGAGAACATGCTCAGCCTGATCCCCAATGCGCTGCGCGAGGCGGCCTACGCGCTGGGCACGCCGAAGTGGAAGGTCATCGCTTCGGTGACGCTGAAGGCCTCGCGGGCGGGTGTGATCACCGGCATCCTGCTGGCGATCGCGCGCATCTCGGGCGAGACCGCGCCGCTGCTGTTCACCGCGCTGTCCAACCAGTTCTGGACCAGCGACCTGGGCGAGCCGATGGCCAGCCTGCCGGTGACGATCTTCAAGTTCGCGATGAGTCCCTACGAGAACTGGCAGAAGCTGGCCTGGGCCGGCGTCTTCCTGATCACGCTGGGCGTGCTGGCGCTGAACATCGCCGCCCGCGTGCTGTTCCGCAACAAGCACTGATCGCCCACGAGGAGCTTTCATGGACATCCGCGCCGACCTCCCGGTCACCGAGAAAGTCAAGATCTCGGTGCGCGACCTCAATTTCTACTACGGCGGCTTCCACGCGCTGAAGAAGATCAACCTCGACCTGCCGCACAACAAGGTCACCGCCTTCATCGGCCCGTCGGGCTGCGGCAAGAGCACGCTGCTGCGCACCTTCAACCGCATGTTCGAGCTCTACCCCGAGCAGCGCGCCGACGGCCAGATCCTGCTCGACGGCGAGAACATCCTCAGCCGCGAGCTCGACGTCAGCCTGATCCGGGCCAAGGTCGGCATGGTGTTCCAGAAGCCGACGCCGTTCCCGATGTCGATCTACGACAACATCGCCTTCGGCGTGAAGCTGTTCGAGCGCCTGCCGCGCCCCGAGATGGACGAGCGGGTCGAATGGGCGCTGAAGAAGGCCGCGCTGTGGAACGAGGTCAAGGACAAGCTCGACCAGAGCGGCGCCGGCCTGTCCGGCGGCCAGCAGCAGCGGCTGTGCATCGCGCGCGGCATCGCGATCAAGCCCGAGGTGCTGCTGCTCGACGAGCCGACCTCGGCGCTCGACCCGATCTCCACCGGCAAGATCGAGGAACTGGTCCACGAGCTGAAGTCCGACTACACCGTGCTGATCGTCACCCACAACATGCAGCAGGCGGCGCGCTGCTCCGACTACACCGCCTACATGTACCTGGGCGACCTGATCGAGTTCGGCCCGACCAACGAAGTGTTCACCCGCCCCAAGCGCAAGGACACCGAGGACTACATCACCGGCCGCTTCGGGTGAGCGTGGACGCGTGACGGCGCCCGCGCGCTGTCATGCGCCTCGCGAACCGGCCGAGCTCCGCGAGGCCGTGGCACGGCACAGGCACAGCGAAGGAATCCAGCATGAGCGACAAGCATCTTTCCTCCCAGTTCGACACCGAGCTGTCGGGCATCTCGACCCGCGTGCTCGAGATGGGCGGCATGGTCGAATCGCAGGTCGAGCAGGCGGTCTACGCGCTGTCGACCTTCAGCGGCGACGTCGCTGCCGACGTGCTCAAGGTCGAGGAGCGCGTCAACGCGATGGAAGTCGAGATCGACCGCGACCTGTCGTCGATCATCGCCCGCCGCCAGCCCACCGCGCGCGACCTGCGGCTGCTGATCGCGGTGTCCAAGACCATCGGCAACCTCGAGCGCATCGGCGACGAGGCCGCGCGCATCGCCCGCACGGTGGTGCGGCTGCTGGGCTCGGGCATGTCCAGCCGGCTGCGCCTGCCGGTGACCGACCTGTCGTTCGAGGCCGATCTGGCGACCCGCCAGCTGCGCAAGGCGCTCGACGCCTTTGCCCGGCTGGACGTCGACGCCGCGGTCGACGTGCTGCGCACCGACGACCAGATCGACCAGGAGTTCGACGGCCTGATGCGCAAGCTGATCACCTACATGATGGAGGACCCGCGCACGATCTCGTCGTCGATCGACCTGGTGTTCGTCGCCAAGGCGATCGAGCGTGTCGGCGACCATGCCAAGAACCTGGCCGAGCAGATCATCTACATCGTCAAGGGCACCGATGTGCGGCACAACCCGGTCGACGCGGTCCGGGACCTGGTCCGCTGAGCCAGAAGGAGCAACGACGAGATGAGCCGGATCGTGGTCGTCGAGGACGAGTCGGCAATCGCCGAGCTGATCGCCATCAACCTGCGCCATGCCGGGCACGAGGTGACGATCGCCGCCACCGCCGAGCAGGCGCAGCGCGCGATCGATGCCGTGCTGCCCGACCTGGTGGTGCTCGACTGGATGCTGCCCGGCCAGTCGGGGCTGGCGCTGGCCCGGCAGTGGCGGGCCGCCGAGCGCACCCGCGAGCTGCCGATCATCATGCTGACCGCGCGCAGCGAGGAGCCCGACAAGGTCGCCGGCCTCGACGCCGGTGCCGACGACTACCTGACCAAGCCGTTCTCGACCAACGAGCTGATGGCGCGCATCCGCGCGGTGCTGCGCCGCAAGGCCCCCGAGGCGCTCGAGGACCTGGTCGAGGTCGCCGGGCTGCGGCTGGACCCGTCGACCCGGCGCATCAGCCGGCGCGTCGACGGTGTCGAGGTCGAGCTGAAGATGGGGCCGACCGAGTTCCGTCTGCTGCACTTCCTGATGACCCACCCCGAGCGGGTGCACAGCCGCGCCCAGCTGCTCGACCGGGTCTGGGGCGACCATGTCTTCATCGAGGAACGCACCGTCGACGTGCACGTCAAGCGGCTGCGCGAGGCGCTGCTGCCGGCGCGGGCGTCGGCGATGATCGAGACCGTGCGCGGCGCAGGCTACCGCCTGACCCAGCACGCCCCCGCGCTGACCGCCTGACCGACGCGCCGACCTCGACCGCATTGCGCAGCGCCTGAACGATGCTCTGGTGGCTCCCCCGCCTGCTGGCTGCGTTGCTGGCGCTGTCGCTGGGGGCTGCACTGGGCTTCGTGGCCGGCTCGGCCTGGCCGGGCGCCGGCCGCGGCGCGGTGCCCGGCACGATGGTGGGCCTGGTGGTGGGCCTGCTGGCCGGCCTGGGCGCGGTGGTGCTGGTCGACACCGTGCGCGCCGCGCGGCTGATGCGCTGGCTGCGTGGCACGCAGGACGGCGAGGCGCCGCGCGACGCCGGCCTGTGGGGCGAGTTCGGCTACCGCATCGAGCGCGCGCTGCGCTCGCGCGAGGCGACGCTGGCGGCCGAGCGCCGGCGGCTGGAGGAATTCCTCGCGGCGATCGAAGCCTCGCCGAACGGCGTGCTGCTGCTCGACGCCAGCGACCAGATCGGCTGGTGCAGCGCGGTGGCGGCCGACCACCTGGGGCTCGATGCCCGGCGCGACCTCGGCCAGCCGATCACCAACCTCGTGCGCATGCCGGCCTTCGTCGCCTACCTGCAGGAGGGCCAGTGGCGAGAGCCGGTGCTGCTGTCGGCGCCGGGCGGGCAGGTCAGCCTGCAACTGGTGGTTCGCCGCTACGGCGACGGCCAGAAGCTGCTGATCACCCAGGACGTGACCGAACGCCAGCGCGCCGATGCGATGCGGCGCGACTTCGTCGCCAACGTCTCGCACGAGATCCGCACCCCGCTGACCGTGCTGGCCGGATTCGTCGAGACGATGGCCAGCCTGCCGCTGACCGAGTCCGAGCGCGTCCGCGTGCTCAGGCTGATGCAGCAGCAGACCGACCGCATGCAGGTGCTGGTCAGCGACCTGCTGCAGCTGGCCCAGCTCGAGGGCAGCCCGCGCCCGCCGGCCGACCGCTGGCTGGCGCTGGCGCCGCTGCTGCAGCGCGTGGTGGCCGACGCGCGCACGCTGTCGGCCGGCCGCCACACGATCGTGCTCGCCGACATGCCGGCGGTCGAGGTCGCCGGCCTGGAGGCCGAACTGCACAGCGCGGTGGCCAACCTGGCCACCAACGCGGTGCGCTACACCCCCGACGGCGGTCAGATCGTGGTGTCCTGGCTGCCGCGCGCCGATGGCGGCGGCGAGATCGAGGTCCGCGACAGCGGCATCGGCATTGCCCGCGAGCACCTGCCGCGGCTGACCGAGCGCTTCTACCGGGTCGACGGCAGCCGCTCGCGCGACACCGGCGGCACCGGGCTGGGGCTGTCGATCGTCAAGCACGTGATGCAGCGGCACGGCGGCTCGCTCGAGGTCGACAGCGACCCCGGCAAGGGTTCGCGCTTCAGGCTGGTGCTGCCGGCCGGCCGGGTGCGCCGGGGACACCCGGGCATTGGCGTCAACGACTCGGCGCGGGCGGCGTGACCCGCGGCGCGGCCGGGTCGGCATCGGCGCGCCGGTAGACCACGACCACCGCGCTGCGGTCGGTCAGCCGGCGCTCGCGGCCCACCTCGCGCCAGCCGCGGCTGGCCGCGGCGGCCGCTGCCGCACTGCGCGCCACCTCGGGACCACGCTGCTGCAGCTCCATCATCAGCACCGGGCAGCGGCCCCGCGCCGCGCCGGGCGTGGCATCGACGCGGCGCCGGCCGTGGAACTCGAGCGCCGCCACCAGCGAGGGCGGCGCGCCGGGCGCGGCGATGCAGGCCCCCGCCGGCACCTGGCGCACCAGCCGCTCGGCCAGCGGCCGGTTGCTGCGCACATAGTCCAGCAGCGGCAGCCACAGCGTCATCAGCAGCAGCCAGCACAGCGCGACGCCGCCGGCCGGCAGCACCAGGCTCTTCCAGATCACCTCGCGCTGGTGGCTGGTGCGCCAGCGCACCAGCCACAGCCAGGCGATGCTGGCCAGCGCCGCCAGCAGCAGCGGCGTCCACGAGAACTGGCTCTTGAAGCCCGGCGCCAGCCGTTGCACCGTGCGCAGCGCCCAGGCCGGGCCGCCGGTCTGCATCGCGCTGTAGAAGATCCAGAAGCTCGTCGCGCAGACGGTGAAGAAGAACACCGAGAACCAGTCGATCACCGCGGTCCTGCCGCGGTGCAGCGTCGGCAGCGCGAACGCCGCCAGCACCGCGATGCCCGGCACGCCCAGCATCAGCGCGCGGTCGGAGCCGCCCATCGCCAGGCAGGCGGCCAGCGCCACCCCCAGGCCGAGCAGCGGGATCGCCAGGTGGCGCTGCATCAGGTGGCGGCGCCAGCGCCACAGCGTCCACAGCGCCAGCACCCAGGCCGGCCACAGGAACCACAGCAGCAGCCGGGCCAGCGCGACGCCGTCGTCGATCTCGGATGCCACCCGCCAGGCCCAGCTGTGCACCGGCCAGGCCACCAGTGCCGCGACCCCCATCGCCGCGACCAGCCAGGGCGCCAGCGACTTCGTCCCGGCATCGCCGGCACGCAGGCACAGCAGCGCGGCGCCGGCGCCCAGCACCATCGCAATGCTCGGCGCGCCGCAGGCGGCCAGCGCCGGCAGCGCCAGCAGCACGCCGGCACGGGCCTGCCAGCCGCGGTGGGCTGCGGCGGCCATCGCCCATTGCAGGCAGGCCACCGCGGCGAGCTGGGCGAGCTCGGGCGTGGTCTCGTGGCCGAGCTGCAGCAGGCCCAGCGTGGCGATCACCGCCAGCAGGGCGCCGTCGGCCACCGCACGCGCATAGTCGACCGGCGAGGCCTCGCCGCCGAAGGCCAGCGGCAGCGGCTGCGCGGCCTCGCTGCGGGCCAGATGGAAGCTGGCGTACCAGACCGCGACCAGCGCCAGCGCCAGCAGCAGCGCAAAAGGCACCCGGGCGGCCAGCGCCGGATCGACCCAGCCGCGGCCGGCCAGGATCGCCGCGGCACCGATCCAGTGCGGCAGCAGCGCCGCGTCGGTGGGCACGCCGCCCAGCGAGGGCTGCAGCCATGAGGCGCGGCCTTCGGCGATCGCCAGCATCTGGCCGAAGGCGTTCAGGTCGGCGCCGCGCCAGGGGTCGCGGCCGAACAGCCCCGGCAGCAGGTAGGCGGCGCAGAACACCAGCAGCGCCAGCCTCGGCAGGCGCCGTGCAGCGTCCTGGGTCACCAGCGCAGGGTTGGGCTTCGGGGTCACCGTCCGATCATAGAGTGGCGCAAAAAAAGGGCAGCCTGGGCTGCCCTTGTGTCCGGTTGCGCCGCTGCGGTCCGGCGCCTCGAGAGGCCGTTCAGGCGGTCTTCTTGTTGATGCCGAGGTTGGCGAACTTGTTGCGGAACTTCTCGACCCGGCCGCCCAGGCTGTCGACGCTCTTCTGCGTGCCGGTGTAGAAGGGGTGGGTTTCGCTCGTCGTTTCCAGCTTCACCAGCGGCAGCTCGCGGCCGTCGTCCATCTTGACGGTCTCGCGCGTGGCCACCGTCGAACGGGTCACGAACTTGAAGCCGTTGGACAGGTCCACGAAGCAGACCTCGCGGTAGTTGGGGTGAATGCCTTCTTTCATCGGGAACCTCTTGTCGCTGTCTGGTCGCTGTGTTGCCGGAAGCCACGCCGCACCGTGCTGCGCACTTTCCGCAAGCGGAAAACTGCAAATTATAGCGTGTGGACCGTCAACCGCCCCTGCGCATCATGTCGAAGAAGTCGAGGTTGTTCTTGGTCTGCTTCATCTTGTCGAGCACGAACTCCATCGCCTCGATCTCGTCCATGTTGTAGAGCAGCTTGCGCAGGATCCAGGTCTTCTGCAGGATCTCGGGCTTGAGCAGCAGTTCCTCGCGCCGGGTGCCGGTCTTGTTGATCAGGATCGACGGGTAGACGCGCTTCTCGGCCATCCGGCGATCGAGGTGGATCTCGCAGTTGCCGGTGCCCTTGAACTCCTCGTAGATCACCTCGTCCATGCGCGAGCCGGTGTCGATCAGCGCGGTGCCGATGATCGTCAGCGACCCGCCCTCCTCGACGTTGCGCGCGGCGCCGAAGAAGCGCTTGGGCCGCTGCAGCGCGTTGGCGTCGACGCCGCCGGTCAGCACCTTGCCGCTCGACGGCAGCACGTTGTTGTAGGCGCGGGCCAGCCGGGTGATCGAGTCGAGCAGGATGACCACGTCCTTGCGCATCTCGACCAGGCGCTTGGCGCGCTCGATCACCATCTCCGCCACCTGCACATGGCGCGCGGCGGGCTCGTCGAAGGTCGAGCTGATGACCTCGCCGCGCACCGTGCGCTGCATCTCGGTCACTTCCTCGGGCCGCTCGTCGACCAGCAGCACGATCAGGTGGATCTCGGGGTGGTTGGCGACCAGCGCATGGGCGATGTGCTGCATCATCACCGTCTTGCCGGTCTTGGGCTGGGCCACCAGCAGTGCGCGCTGGCCTTTGCCGATCGGCGCGATCAGGTCGATGATGCGGCTGGTGACGTTCTCGTCGCCCTTGAGGTTGTCACGCTCGAGCTTGAACGCCTCCTTCGGGAAGAGCGGCGTCAGGTTCTCGAACATGATCTTGTGCTTGTTCTCCTCGGGCGTGACGCCGTTCACCCGGTCGACCTTGACCAGCGCGAAGTAGCGCTCGCCGTCCTTGGGCACCCGCACCTCGCCTTCGATCAGGTCGCCGGTGTGCAGGTTGAAGCGGCGGATCTGGCTCGGCGACAGGTAGATGTCGTCGGTCGAGGCCATGTAGCTGGCCTCGATCGAGCGCAGGAAGCCGAAGCCGTCGGGCAGCACCTCGAGCACGCCGTCGCCGAACACCTGTTCGCCGCCGCGCGCGCGCTTCTTCATGATGGCGAACATCAGCTCCTGCTTGCGCAGCCGGGCGACGTTGTCGATCTCCAGCGCTTCGCCCATCGTGATGAGTGCGGAGACGTGGAGCGCCTTCAGTTCTGAGAGATGCATGAGCGGAATCACCCTGGGGTGTGGGGCCTCGTGCCGGGCCGGGTGGGCACGAAACGGGAGAGCCGGCGCACCCGAGCGGCGGGCACACCGGTGTGGGCCATCACGGCAGCGCCCGCTACGGGTCCGTGCCGCTGCGACAGTGCCTGCCGGAACAGGCGCGCCACGAAGAGAGACAGGGGGGATTGGCCGGAACCACGCGCAGCGCCGGACTGCGGCGGTGGGGCGTGGCGGCGTCAGCCTCGGGGCAGGGCGCTGGCGCTTGCGGCGACGGACGACCCTGCGATGGGAGGATTATAGATGCGGCTCGATGAAGGCCGTCAATTGCGCCTTGGACAGCGCGCCGACCTTGGTGGCGGCGAGTTGGCCGTCCTTGAACAGCATCAGCGTCGGGATGCCGCGGATGCCGAACTTCGCCGGCACCTCGCGGTTCTCGTCGACGTTCATCTTGGCGATCTGCAGGCGATTGCCGAACTCCTTGGCAGTCTCGTCGAGGATCGGCGCGATCATCTTGCACGGGCCGCACCACTCGGCCCAGTAGTCCACCAGCACCGGCGTCTGCGACTTCAGCACATCGGCTTCGAAGGTGGCGTCGGTGGTGTGCTTGATCAATTCACTGCTCATCGTTGTTCCTTGGGAGGCGCCGCGGGGCCTGAGTCCTCGAGACGAGGCTTTGGGGAAAAGCCCTGGAATTTTCGCACAAAGGGGCTGTCGGCGTGCTCGCCGGGTCGACCGCGACAGCGGCGGACGACGCCGCTGCGGTGGCGATCTGGGGCCGCTTGCTCCGTCTGTTCGGGCCATTGCCCGCGGCGGTCTTGGGTCCAATCGGCAAATCCACCCCGAGCCGTCCGATGGCCGCCACACCGCCACCCCGACCCGCATCGTCCCGAGCCGTCCGGCACCTGGGTCGCTTCCAACTGCTGCGACTGCTCGGCAAGAGCGAGCGCACGATGCTCTGGCTGGTGGCCGACGCCCGCGCCGGCCAGGAACTGGTGCTGGCGCTGCCGCGCAGCCAACCCGCCGATGCCGCCGCGCTGCAGCGCTGGCTGGACAACGCCCGCAAGGCCGCGCGCATCGACCACCCGGGTCTGGCGCCGGTGGTGGAGGTCGGCGAACACGAGCGCTGGCCTTACCTGGCCTACGACCGGGGCAACAGCGTCACGCTGGCCGAGCGGCTCGGCAGCAAGGGCTTCCCGCCGGCCGAGCTGGTGGCCTGGATGCTGCAGGCACTGCAGGGCCTGGCCTTCGCCCACGAGGCCGGGCTGGCCCACCACGACCTGCAGGCCGGCATGCTGATGCTGGCCGAGGGCAGCGGCTGCCGGCTGCTGGGTCTGGGCGCGGCGCTGCCGCCGGCCGGCGACACCGGCAGCCTGCCCTCGCATCGGCGTGCGGCCGAGCGCGATGTGCTGGCGCTGGGCGTCGTGCTGCACCACGGCCTGGCCGGGGTGCCCGCGCTCGACCTGCCCGACACCGGCCAGGTGATCGATCGCATGCCGCCGCTGGGGCGCGACATCGTGCGCCTGCCCTGGACCGGCGCACATGCCGTGCCCGAGGCGCTGCGCGCGATCGTCAACCGCGCCACCGACCGCCAGGAGCGCCAGCGCTACCGCAACGCGCGCACGCTGGAGCGCGCGCTCGGCGGCTGGCTGAAGACCGACGGCGAACCCGGCGGCGGGCCGATCCTGCTGCTGCTCGACCGCATGCGCGCCGTCGGCCTGCTGCCGGCGATGCCCGGCGGCGCGGCGCGCGCGGCGCGCCTGGCCACGCTCGAGCGCGAGCGCACCAACGAGCTGGCCGAGATCGTGATCCAGGACGTCGGGCTGGCCTTCGAGCTGATCCGTACCGTCAATGGCAGCCGCATGCGCGGCGCGCTGGGCGCCGGCGGCGGGCCGATCCTGACGATCCGGCGCGCGATCTCGATGATCGGCATCGACGGCGTGCGCCAGGCCGCGCTGACGCTGCGGCCCTGGCCCGGTCCGCTCAACGAAGCCCATGCCGCCGATCTGGCGACGCTGCTCGACCGGGTGCGGCTGGCCGGCAAGGTGGCGCAGTGGCTGCGCCCGGCCGGCTACGACGCCGAGGTGGTCTACCTGCTGGCGATGCTGCAGAACCTGGGTCGGCTGCTGGTGCAGTACCACTTTCCCGAGGAGGCCGCGCAGATCCGTCGCCTGATGCTGCCGGCGCCGGCGGCCCGCGCTGGCGAGCCCGAGGATCCTGGCATGAGCGAGGAGGGTGCCTCGTTCGCGGTGCTGGGCGTCGACATCGATGCGCTGGGCACCGCGCTGGGCCGGCACTGGGCGCTGGACGACAGCGTGCTGCAGATGATCCGGCGAATCCCGCTGGCGGCGCCGGTGCACGCCGCCGACGCCGATGCCGACATGTTGCGGCTGGCCGCCAGCTGTGCCAACGAAGTGGTCGACGCGCGCTCGGTCCCGGCGCACCACCGCACGGCCTTCCTGCACCGCGTCGTGCAGCGCTACGGCCGCGTGCTCGGCGTGACCCAGCGCGAGGTGATGCTGGCCGCCCAGGGCATTGCACCCGACGAGGCGCCCGAGGGCGCTGCCGGCACGCCCGGCGAGCCTGCTGCCGCGGCCGGCGCAACCCATCACGCGCAGCACGGGGCTGAGCCATGAGCGCGCCGGGCCGCTCCCAAGCGCGAATCCCGGAGCGCGCAGCGCGGAGGGTTGCCCGATGAGCGCGCCGGGCCGCTCCCAAGCGCGAATCCCGGAGCGCGCAGCGCGGAGGGTTTTCAGATGAGCGCGCCGGGCCGCTCCCAAGCCCGAATCCCGGAGCGCGCAGCTGGGAGGGCCGTCCCGTGAGTGCCGCGCCAGCGCGCCGGGCCGGCCAGCGCCTGGGGCGCTTTCGCCTGCTGGGCGAACTGGGCCGGGGCGCGCAGGCCACGGTCTGGCGCGCGCACGACGAGCGGCTCGACCGCGAAGTGGCGCTGAAGCTGCTGGTCGGCGAAGGCGCCAGCCAGCCGGTGAGCCAGTGGCTGCACGAGGCGCGCGCGGTCAGCCGGCTGGTCCATCCGCACCTGGTGCCGGTGTTCGAGGCCGACGAGATCGACGGCCAGCCGATGCTGGTGTTCGAGCTGGTCGGCGGCCGCACCCTGGCCGAGGCGCTGCGGCGCGATGGCGCGATGCCCGCGCGCGAGGCGGTGGAACTGATGCTGGGGGTGGTCGACGCGCTGCGTGCCGCGCACGCGATGGGCATCGTGCACCGCGACCTGAAGCCATCGAACATCCTGGTCGATGCCGAAGGCCGCGCCAAGGTGATGGACTTCGGCATCGCGGCGCGCCTGGCGCCGGCCGGCGGCGACCGCAGGCCGGTCGAGGGCTTCGAGGGCTTCGAGGGCTGCATCGTCGGCACCCCCGGCTACCTGTCGCCCGAGGCGGCGGCCGGCTGCGCGCCATCGCCGCAGATGGACGTGTTTGCCGCCGGCCTGGTGCTCGGCGAGCTGCTGTCGGGCAGGCCGCTGCTGGCCGAACGCGACGCCCGCGCCGCGCTGCGCCGGGTCCAGCAGGAGGACCTGCTGCTGGGCCCCGCGGCGGCGGCCGACGACCGCTTGCGGGCGATCGTGCAGCGCGCCATTGCCCGCGATCCGCAGCAGCGCTATGACTCGGCCGCCAGCCTGCGCGATGCCCTGATGCAGTGGCTGGCGCCGGTCGACGAGGGCCTGCCCGAGGCCGGCAGCGGCCACGGCACGCTGGACTTCCTGCTGCGCCGCATGCGCCACAAGAGCGACTTTCCGGCGCTCACCGAGCATGTGCTGCGCATCCAGCGCATGGCCACGTCGGAAGTCGAGACCCTCAGCAACCTGGCCGATGCGATCCTGAAGGACGTGGCGCTGACGCAGAAGCTGCTGCGCCTGGTCAACACCGCGCACTTCCGCCGCAGCGGCCATGGCGTCAGCACCGTCACCCGCGCGGTGGCGCTGGTCGGCCTGGCCGGCATCCGCAACCTGGCGCTGTCGCTGGTGCTGGTCGAGCACATGAAGGACAAGGCCCAGGCCCAGCGCATGAAGGAGGAGTTCCTGCGTTCGCTGCTGGCCGGCCAGCTGGCGCGTGCACTGGGACCCACGGCGCGCGACGCCGAGGAGGCCTCGCTCGGCGCGATGTTCTACAACCTGGGCAAGCTGCTGACCGAGTACTACTTCCCCGACGAGGCCGAGGCCATCCGCGCGCAGCTGCGACTCGCCGCCGCGGCCGAGCCGCGAGCGCATCCGGACGTGGTCGCCGACCGCGCCGCCGGCATGGTGCTCGGGCTGGGCTTCGAGGCCCTGGGCGTCGGGGTGGCGCGGCACTGGGGCCTGCCCGAGACGCTGCAGCGCTGCATGCGCCGGCCGGTCACCCCGTCGCCGCCGCTGCCGATGGCCCATGGACCCGAGCGCATGCGCTGGCTCGCGGTGGCCGCCAACGAACTGGCGGACGCGGTCTGGCATGGCGACGAGGCGACGCTGCCGGCGCGGCTGGAGGCGGTCGCCCAGCGCCATGGCCGGGCGCTGGGGCTGAGCCTGACCGAGCTCGGCCGGGCGGTCGCCGAGGCGAGGCAGACGCTGGCCCAGATGGCGCCGGCGATGGGCCTGTCGCTGCCCGAGGGCAGCCGCGGCCAGCAGCTGCTCGACCAGGGTGCCGGGCCGGACATGACCGATTCGCTGCTGCCCCACCAGCTGGCGGCCACGCTGCCGCTGGCAATGGCCCGCCCCGGTCTGCCGGCACCGCCGGCGAGCGTGCGCGCCGCCGGCGCGGGGCGGGCCCAGGATGCGACCGTGGCGCTGGCCGCGCCGGTGGCCGGCGCGGTCCCGGCGGCGACCACCGACATGCTGGCCGCCGGGGTCCAGGACATCACCGAGACCCTCGCCGGCGACAGCTTCCGCCTCAACGAGGTGTTGCGCATGGTGCTCGAGACGATGTTCCGGGCGCTGGCCTTCCAGCGCATCGTGTTCTGCCTGCGCGATGCCTCGGCCGGCCGGCTCAGCGGCCGCTTCGGCCTCGGCGACCGGGTGGCGGCGCTGAGCCCGCTGTTCGAGGTGCCGCTGCGCTGGCCGGTCGGCCAGCCGCCCGACCTGTTCGGCGCGGTCTGCCTGAAGGGCAGCGACACGCTGATCGACGACAGCCGCCAGCCGGGGATCGAGAAGCGCCTGCCCGATTGGTACCGGCGCCAGGTCAATGCGCCGTCGTTCGTGCTGCTGCCGCTGATGATGAAGGGTGCACCGTTCGCGCTGATCTACGCCGACCAGTCGCGTCCCGGTGCACTGCGGGTCGGCGAGCGCGAGCTGGCGCTGCTGCGCACGCTGCGCAACCAGGTGGTGATGGCCTTCCGCCAGGTCAGCCAGACGGGCTGAGGACGGCGCGGGTGCGGCAGCGGGGGGGTGACGAGCCTGACCCCGGCACTGGTTGCAACGGTTGGGGCTGCTTCGTTCCCGACCTGACCCGGTTGGCCGCGCTTCCATGCGAGGAGGCCCGTCGGGCCCGATTGTAGGCGATGGCCCCCGTGGCCCCGCCGAGCGGATCGCCGCGGTCAGCGCAGCTGCAGGTCGTCGTCGCCGAAACGGATGCCCAGCGGCTCGATCAGCAGCTGCTTCGGCCCGGCCTCGACCACGCCGGCGACACGGGCGCCCAGGCCCAGGCCCTGGGCGATCGCGACCACCCGCGCGGCCTCGCCGGCGGCGACGAAGATCGCGAAGCCGGCGCCCATGTTCAGCGTGCTGTAGGCCTCGCGGTCGTCCTGCTGCGCATGCCGCTGGATGAAGCCCAGCACCGGCGGCACCGGCGGCAGCGTGTCGATGCGGTAGGTGAACGCGCCGGGGTGGCGCAGCAGCTTGCGCCAGCCGTGGCCGGTGATGTTGGCGCAGTAGTGCGGCACGATGCCGGCCGCCCACAGCGCCTCGGTCAGCGGCGAGTACAGCAGCGTCGGCGCGAGCAGCGCCTCGCCGTAGCCCAGCCCGGGCGCCACTTCGGTCAGCCAGCCCTGCGGCAAGCGCGGCAGCAGCTTGCGCGCCAGGCTCAGCCCGTTGGCATGGATGCCGCTCGAGTCGAGCAGCACGATCGCATCGCCGGCGGCCAGCCGGTCGCCGACGCTCAGCCGCTGTTTCGGGTTGATCAGCCCGGTGCACGACGCGGCCAGGTCGATGCGGCCGGCCTCGACGATGCCGGCCAGCGCCGGTGTCTCGCCGCCGCCCCAGGCGACGCCGCAGCGCTCGCAGGCGGCCTTCCAGCCGGCCACCAGGGCCCGGGCGCGCGCCGCGTCGCCGAACCAGTCGGAGCCGCCGGCGGCCCAGTAGGCCTGCACCACCAGCGGCGTGGCGCCGACGGTGATCAGGTCGTTGACCGCCATCGCGATGGTGTCCTGCGCGATGCCCTCGTACCAGGAACGGCCGGTCAGCGAGGCCATCTCGTCGGCGACCAGGGCCTTGGAACCCAGGCATTCGACGATCGAGGCGATGTAGAACGGCCCGACGTCGACCACGTAGGCCGATTCGCCCCGCGAGGCCTGCACCTCGGCAAACCCGTGCCGCGCCAGGTGGCCGGCGGTGGCCGCCGCGGCACGCTGGGCGCTGACCTTCAGCGGGTCGATCAGGTCGTAGTCGACGCCGGCCTGTTCGTAGCTGAGGGTGCCCGGGCGCGAGGGTTGGCAATCGGAACTCATGGCCTCGATTATCGGCGACGCTGCGGCCCGCCCGGCGCCGTGCCAGGCCCGGTCCCGCCAGAGGGGCGGCCCGTAGAATGACCTCTATGAGTCATGTCGTCCTGGCACGCAAGTACCGGCCCCGCAGCTTCGAGCAGATGGTGGGCCAGGCGCATGTGGTGCAGGCGCTGACCAATGCGCTGAGCAGCGGCCGGCTGCACCATGCCTACCTGTTCACCGGCACGCGCGGCATCGGCAAGACCACCGTCAGCCGGATCCTGGCCAAGAGCCTGAACTGCACCGGCGCCGACGGCGCCGGCGGCGTCACCGCCCACCCCTGCGGCGTCTGCCAGGCCTGCACCGAGATCGACGCCGACCGCTTCATCGACTACATCGAGCTCGACGCCGCCAGCAACCGCAGCATCGACGAGATCCGCGAGCTGATCGAGCGCGCCGCCTACAAGCCCAGCGTCGGCCGCTACAAGGTGTTCATGATCGACGAGGCGCACCAGCTGACCAAGGACGCCTTCAACGCGCTGCTGAAGACGCTGGAGGAGCCGCCCGACTACCTGAAGTTCGTGCTGGCCACCACCGACCCTGAGAAGATGCTGCCGACGGTGCTCAGCCGCTGCCTGCAGTTCAACCTGCGGCCGATGGCGCCCGAGGTCGTTCACGAGCACCTGGCCCAGGTGCTGGCGACCGAGGGCGTCGCCGCCGAGGCCGGTGCGCTGCGCTTGCTGGCGCGCGCCGCAAGGGGCTCGATGCGCGACGCGCTGTCGCTGACCGACCAGGCCATCGCCTACGGCGCCGGCACGCTGCGCGAAGACGGCGTGCGCGCGATGCTGGGCACGGTGGACCGATCGCATGCCGCGTCGCTGGTCCAGGCGCTGGCCGGGCACGACGGTGCGGGCGTGCTCGCCACCGTGGCTGCGCTGCGCCAGCTGGGCCTGTCGGGCGCCGGCACGCTGGAGGAAATGGCGGCGCTGCTGCAGCAGATGGCGATCGAGCAGGCGGTGCCCGGCGCGCTGGACGACACCGACCCCGACACCGCCGGTGCCCGTGCGCTGGCCGCCGCACTCGCGCCCGACGAGACGCAGCTGCTCTATGGCATCGTCGTGCACGGCCGTGCCGAGCTGAGCCTGCTGTCGGACGAATACGCGGCGCTGACGATGGTGCTGCTGCGCTTGCTGGCGTTTCCGCCGGCGGGCGCCGCGCCGTTGGCCGCCGTCGCGCCGCGTGCGGCGCCGCTGGTGGCCGCACCGCGCGAGGCACGCAGCACCGCGCCGGCGCGGCCGCCTGTGCCGCTGCGGCCGTCTGCCGGGCCCGCGACGGCGGCAGCGCCTGCAGCGCCGGTGCGCAGCGCCGCACCGGCCGCTGTGCCGATGGCCGCGCTTGCGGCGGGCGTCCCGACGGCTCAGGAGCCGCCCCCCTGGCTGGACGAGGAGTTGCCCGCCGAGGACAGCCCGGCCGACAGCGGTCGCAGCGCGTCGCCCGACGATGCCCGGACCGACGGCGAGCCGCCCGCGCGGCGGACGGTGCCGGTCACGCCGCCCGTGCCGGCGCTGCAGGCCACGGCGCTGGGTGACCAGTGGGCGGCCACGGTGCGCCCGCTGCTGGCGGCCGGCAGCGTCACCGCGCTGGTGCGCGAGCTGGCGCTGCAGGCCGAACTGCTGGCCGTCGCGCCGCGGGCCGAAGGTGGCCGGCGCTGGCGGCTGCGGGTCGAGCGCGAAACCCTGCGCAACCCGGCGCTGGCCGCCAAGCTGGGCGTGGCGCTTCAGGACGCGCTGGGCGAAGCGACCGAGGTCGACGTCGAGGCCGGCGTGGCGCTCGACTCGATCGCCCGCCGCGACGGGGCCGCGCGCGAGGCCGCCCAGCAGCAGGCCGAACAGCTGATCCGCAGCGATCCCGTCGTGCTGGCGCTGATGGCACAGTTCGACACTGCCCGCATCGTGCCGGGCTCGA
The DNA here is from genome assembly GCA_016790515.1 of Burkholderiaceae bacterium. GTDB lineage: Bacteria > Pseudomonadota > Gammaproteobacteria > Burkholderiales > Burkholderiaceae_C > Pseudaquabacterium. The sequence continues at coordinate 22,275 of JAEUOY010000011.1, forward strand.
TCAAACCCCTGGCCGCCACGAGCGGCGATACGAAGGCACCCCCACCATGATGAAGAACCAACTGGCCGGCCTGATGAAACAGGCCCAGGCGATGCAGGACAACCTGAAGAAGGCGCAGGACGAGCTGGCGCTGATGGAGGTGACCGGCGAGTCGGGTGCCGGCCTGGTCAAGGTGCAGATGACCTGCAAGCACGACGTCAAGCGCGTCACCATCGATCCCAGCCTGCTCGCCGACGACAAGGACATGCTCGAGGACCTGGTGGCCGCGGCGATCAACGACGCGGTGCGCCGGGTCGAGGCCACGACGCAGGAAAAGATGGGCAAGCTGACCGCCGGGATGCCGCAGATCCCGGGCATGAAGTTCCCGTTCTGATGCCCGGCCGCTTGCGGTGGCCGAGCGCAGCCTCGAGGGCCTGATCGACGCGCTGCGCCGGCTGCCCGGCGTCGGCCTGAAGTCGGCGCAGCGCATGGCCTATCACCTGTTGCAGCACGACCGCGAGGGCGCGCAGCGGCTGTCGCAGGCACTGGCCACCGCCGCGGTGGCGGTGCAGCACTGCGAGCGCTGCCACACGTTCACCGAATCGCGGATCTGCGCCACCTGCAGCGACCCGGCGCGCGATGCGCGGCAGCTGCTGGTGGTCGAGACGCCGGCCGACCAGGCGGCGATGGAGCGCAGCGGCAGCTACCGCGGGCTGTACTTCGTGCTGATGGGCCGGCTCAGTCCGCTCGACGGCATCGGCGTGGACGACATCGGCGTCCATCCGCTGCTGGCCCGTGCCGACGACGGCGTGGTCAGCGAGGTGATCCTGGCCACCGGCTTCTCGGCCGAGGGCGAGGCCACCGCGCATGTGCTGGCGCAGGCGCTGCGGGCGCAGGGCGGCGCCGCGCTGACGGTGACCCGGCTGGCCCGCGGCGTTCCGGTGGGCAGCGAACTGGAGTATGTCGACCTGTCGACGCTGGCCCATGCGCTGAGCGACCGGCGCTAGCAGCGTCCACGCGCCCAGGCGCGTGGCCGTTGCGGCGCGCCGCGATGCGCCTGGCCTGCTTCAGCGCGTCGCGATGCGCGCGGTGGGCGCCGGCTTCGTCAGCTTCTTCGCGCTGCCGCCGCGCGCGGCGACCTTGACGCCGTCCTTGGCGGCCACCTGGTTCGACGGCCTCGCGGCCGCTGGCTTGTTCGGCACCATCACCACCACCGCCTGGCCCGGCTTGAAGCGGTCGGCCACCGCGACGTCGTTCCACTGCGCGACCATCACCGGGTTGACGCCGTAGCGCTGGGCGACCGCCCGGACGCTGTCGCCCTTGCGCCCGGCCTTGAAGCTCACCCGCCTGAGCGGCGGCAGGTCGGGCGCCAGCGTCAGCACCGCGTTGTCGGCGATGTGCTCGGCGACGTCGTCGGCGCGGTGCGCGGCGCGCGGCACCAGCAGCGTCGAGCCCTGCTTGACGAGCATGCCCTTGGGGATGTCGTTGACGGCGCGCAACTGGGCCTCGTCCATGCCGGCCAGGCGTGCGGCCTCGGCCGGTTTCAAGGTGCGCGGGACCAGCCATGCGGTCCAGCTGGCCATCGTGCCGCGGTGCTGGCCGAGCGCGCGCACGAACCGGTTGGCGGCATCGTAGGGCAGCAGCACCTGCGGCGTTCCGGCGGCCAGGATCACCGGCTTGTTCATCTGCGGGTTGAGCTGCTTGAACTCGTCCAGCGGCAATCCGGCCAGCCTGGCGGCGAGGTCGATGTCGATGTCGCGCTCGAGCCCGACCGAGACGAAATAGGGGTGGTTCTTCAGCGCCGGCAGCGTCAGCCCGTAGGCATCGGGCCGCATCACGATGTTCTTCACCGCCTGCAGCTTGGGCAGGTAGTTGCGGGTCTCGTCGGGCATGCGCAGGCTGTCGTAGTCGGTGCTCAGCCCGGCCTTCTGGTTGCGCGCGATCGCCCGCTGGACGTTGCCCTGGCCCCAGTTGTAGGCCGCCAGCGCGAGCTGCCAGTCGCCGAACATGCCGTGCAGCGTCTGCAGGTAGTCGAGCGCGGCGCGGGTGGACGCCAGCACGTCGCGCCGGTCGTCGCGGAACAGGTTCTGCGTCAACGCGAAGTCGCGCCCGGTGGCCGGCACGAACTGCCACATGCCCGAGGCCTTGGCAGTGCTCATCGCCTGCGGGTTGTAGGCACTCTCGATGAAGGGCAGCAGCGCCAGCTCGGTGGGCAGCCCGCGCCGGCTGACTTCCTCGACGGTGTTGAACAGGTAGCGGCTGCCGCGCTCGGTCATGCGCTGGACATAGTCGGGGCGGCTGGCGTACCACTGCTCCCACTTGCGGACCAGATCGTTGTCGAGGTCGGGCAGCGCGGTGCCCTGGCGCAAGCGGATCCACAGGTCGGTCTGTGCGCTGGGGGCGTCGAGGTCGAGCCGCTCGGTGGGCTGCAGCGGGTCGATGGCGATGAGCCCGGACCGCGCGGCGGCCGGCCGGTGGCCGGCGGCCGTTGCCGGCGCGGCAGCCACGGGGGCGACCGCGGCGACCGGCGGCGCCTCGCCCGGCAGGACCGGGGCCTCGGTGGGCTGCGGGACCGGTGCGGTGGCGCAGGCGGTGATCAGCAGCGCCGTGAGCAGCAGCGCCACGCGCTGCAGCACCGCCGTGGCGGCGAACGGGCGGGGAGCGTGCGGCGGCGTCGTCAAAACTGGTTCTTCCATTCGCGCAGCGCGCCCAGCACCGCGGCGCCGCTCGGGTCGGTGACCCCGCGACCGCGGGCGGCGGCGATCACGGCCGGCGCATCGCAGCGCATGAACGGGTTGATCGCGCGCTCCTGCGCGATGGTCGACGGCAGCGTCGGCCGGCCGGCGGCACGCAGCGCACGGCAACTGGCGGTGTAGGCCGCCAGGTCGGCGCTGGCGGGTTCGACGGCGGCGGCGAAGCGCAGGTTGGATTCGGTGTACTCATGGGCGCAGCACACCCGCGTGTCACCCGGCAGCGCGGCCAGGCGGCCCAGCGACCGGTGCATCTGCGCCGGCGTGCCCTCGAACAGGCGGCCGCAGCCGCCCGAGAACAGCGTGTCGCCGCAGAACAGGACCGGCGAGCCGGCAGCGCCGGCCGGCAGGAAATAGGCGATGTGGCCGGCGGTGTGGCCGGGCACCTCGATGACCTGGAACTCCAGGCCGATCACCGCGACCCTATCGCCATCGGTCAGCGGCATGAACGGTGCGGGAATCTTCTCGCGCGCCGGGCCCCAGACCCGCGTCCCGTCACCCTGCAGGCGCGGCCGCAGCGCGGCCAGGCCGCCGACGTGGTCGGGGTGGTGGTGCGTCACTAGAATGCCGGCCAGCGCGAGCCCCCGGGCATCGAGCGCGTCCGCCACGGGCGCGGCGTCACCTGGATCGACGACGATCGCCTGCCGGCCATCGTGGAGCATCCAGATGTAGTTGTCGGAGAAGGCGGGCAGGGCAACGAGGTTCATGACGCGCAATTCATCGATTATAGAGTTGGCCCAGTGGCTGCAAAGCCCGCCCGGCCGCTACCTGCTGGAGTGGGAGCAGCGCCAGCTCGACCACGCGGTGGCCGACGTCTTCGGCTTCCATGCGCTGCAGCTCGGCCTGCCGGACCTGGCGGCGCTGCGTGCCAACCGGATGCCGCACCGCTGGGTCGCCGGCGATTCGCTGCGCGAGCCCGAACTGCTGGCCCTGCCGCCGGTCGACGAGGACATGGCCACGCTGCTGCCGATCGGCGCCGGCGTCGCGCTGCACTGCGACTTCGATGCGCTGCCGTTTCCCAGCAACAGCCTGGACCTGGTGGTGCTGCCGCACGCGCTGGAGCTGGCCCGTGATCCGCATGAGACGCTGCGCGAGGTCGAACGCGTGCTGGTGCCCGAGGGCCGGGTGGTGATCGTCGGCTTCAATCCGGCCAGCCTGTGGGGCCTGCGCCAGCGGCTGGGCCACCTGCGCCAGCGGCTGGGGCTGGGCGGACGGCTCTATCTGCCCAGCGCCGGCGACTTCCTCGGCTACGGCCGGGTGCGCGACTGGCTGCGACTGCTGGGCTTCGAGGTCGAGCGCGGACGCTTCGGCTGCTGGCGCCTGCCCTTGCGGTCGGAAGCCGGGTTGCAGCGCATGGCCTGGATCGAGGCCGCGGGTGCGCGCGGCTGGCCGGTGCTGGGCGCGGTGTACCTGGTCGAGGCGGTCAAGCGGGTGCGCGGCATGCGGCTGGTGGGGCTGGCGCGCCGGCGCCAGGTGGCGACCCGGGCGGCACCCGCGGTGGCGGCCAACCGCAGCGCCTGGGGCACTGACGCCGACCCCGGGCCGGCGCCGGCGCCGCGGCGCCATGCCCTTGCCGGCGAACCCCTGGAGACCGAATGAACGACCAAGCCCCCGAGCGCGTGCTGATCTACACCGACGGCGCCTGCAAGGGCAACCCGGGCCCGGGCGGCTGGGGCGCCTGGCTGCGCTGGGGCACGCACGAGAAGGAGCTGTTCGGCGGCGAGGCGCTGACCACCAACAACCGCATGGAGCTCACCGCGGTGATCGAAGCGCTGGCGGCGCTCAAGCGCCGCACGCCGGTGGCGATCTACACCGACAGCGAGTACGTGAAGAACGGCATCACCAGCTGGATCCACAACTGGAAGAGGCGCGGCTGGCGCACCGCCGACAACAAGCCGGTGAAGAACGTCGAGCTGTGGCAGAGGCTCGACGCGCTGGCCGCCTCGCACGACGTGCGGTGGCACTGGGTGCGCGGCCACACCGGCGACCCCGGCAACGAGCGCGCCGATGCGCTGGCCAACCGCGGTGTCGACGCGGTGCGTGGCCGGGGGGCCCAGGGTCGACCGGCCTGACCGGCGCCGCAGGGCACCGATCCGAGTGGTCTTGCCGATCCACGGGACATCGCCAGACCGTTACATTCGGTCGGTGATCCGAGACTGCGCACCATGAAGAAGCGGCATACCAGCCTGGTCGTCCTGGGCCTGGCCGGCGCGGTCGCGGCCGCCTGGTGGTTGCAGAACCGCCCCGCAGGCCCTCGTACCGAGCAGGCCGCTGCCGCCGCGTCGGCGCCCGGCGGCGGCGGCAGCGCCGCGGCGAGCGCCGGCGGCCCGGTGCCGGTCGAGGTCGGCAAGGTCCAGCGCCAGCGGCTCGAGGACGACGTGCAGGCGGTCGGCACGCTGCACTCGAACCAGTCGGTGATGCTGCGTCCCGAAGTCAGCGGGCGCATCGTCGCGCTGGGCTTTGCCGACGGCCAGCGCGTCAGGCGCGGCCAGCTGCTGGTGCAGCTGGACGACACGCTGCAGCAGGCCCAGCTGCGCCAGGCCGAGGCCCAGGCCGGCATCGCCCGCACCAACCTGCAGCGCAGCCGCGACCTGGTCGGCCAGGGTTTCGTCAGCCAGAGCGTGGTCGACCAGAACGCCGCCGCGCTCGACGTCGCCCAGGCCCAGGTGGCGCTGGTCCAGGCGCAGCTGGGCCGCATGAAGATCGTCGCGCCCTTCGATGGCGTGTCGGGCATCCGCCTGGTCAATGTCGGTGACTACGTCAAGGACGGCGCCGACCTGGTCGGCATCGAGGACATCTCGTCGTTGTGGGTCGACTTCAGGCTGCCCGAGCGGTATCTGGTCCGGCTCCGGCCCGGCCAGGATGTCGAGGTCACGCTCGACGCGCTGCCGGGGCGCCGCCTGAAGGCCCAGGTCGGCGCGCTGGACGCTCAGCTCGACGCCAACGGCCGCTCGGTGCTGGTGCGGGCCCGGCTGGCCAACCCCGACGGCGCGCTGCGCGGCGGCATGTTCGCCCGCGCCCGGGTGGTGTTCGCGGTGCGCGAGGCGGCGCTGATGGTGCCCGAGGAAGCGCTGGTGCCGATGGGCGACAAGCAGTTCGTCGTCAAGGTGGTCGCCGGCGAGGGCGGCGCCCAGGTGTCGCAGCGGCTCGAGGCGCGCATCGGCCAGCGCCTGCAGGGCAAGGTCGAACTGCTCGACGGTGTCGTCGACGGCGACCTGGTCGTGCTGGCCGGCCAGGCGCGGCTGATGCGCGGCGACGCCCAGCCGGTGCGGGTGGTCGACATCAGCCGGCCAGGCAGGCCGGGGCCGCGCGCGGCCTCGGCGCCGGTCTGACGGCGGCCGGCGGAATTCGCAGCCCGACCGCAGCGCTGGAACGGCCCCGATGAGACTGAGCGAGACCTCGATCCGCCGGCCGGTGCTGGCCACCGTGCTGTCGCTGCTGATCGTGCTGGTCGGGCTGGTGTCGTTCGACCGCCTGGTGGTGCGCGAGTACCCGCGCATCGACGAGCCGGTGGTCAACGTCAGCACGCGGCTGATCGGCGCGTCGTCGGAGGTGATCGAGTCGCAGGTCACCAAGCCGCTGGAGGACTCGATCGCCGGCATCGAGGGCGTGGACATCATCACCTCGATCTCGCGCGCCGAGCAGAGCCAGATCACGGTGCGCTTCAAGCTCGCGAAAGACCCCGACAACGCCGCCGCCGACGTGCGCGACCGGGTCTCGCGGGTGCGCGGTCGGCTGCCCGATGCGGTGGACGAGCCGATCATCGCCAAGGTCGAGGCCGACGCCACGCCGACGATCTGGCTGGCCTACACCAGCGAGACGCTGACCCCGCTGGAGGTCACCGACCTGATCAACCGCATCGTCAAGCCGCGGCTGCAGACGGTGCCCGGCGTCGCCGACATCCAGATCGGCGGCGACCGCGCCTATGCGATGAGGCTGTGGCTGGATGCCGACAAGCTGGCGGCCTACCGGCTGACGGTGCAGGACGTCGAGGACGCGCTGCGCCGGCAGAACCTGGAGGTGCCGGCCGGCCGCATCGAGAGCCGGCAGCGCGAGTTCAACGTCACCGCGCGCACCGACCTGAACACCGTGGCGCAGTTCAAGGAGATCTCGCTGCGCAACGCCAGCGGCTACACGGTGCGGCTGCGCGACGTCGCCCGCGTCGAGGAGGCGGCGGCCAGCGATCGCTCGCGGGTGCGCCTGAACGGCGTGCCGTCGATCTCCACCGGCGTGGTCCGCAACGCCACCGCCAACCCGCTCGAGGTGGCCGCCGGCGTGCGCGCGGTGATGCCGCAGATCCAGCGCGACCTGCCGGCCTCGGTCACCGTGGTGCAGGCCAACGACAACTCGGTGTTCATCGACCGCTCGATCAAGTCGGTGTTCAAGACCGTGGCCGAGGCGGTGGTGCTGGTGGCGCTGGTGGTGTTCCTGTTCCTGCGCACGGTGCGGGCATCGATCATCCCGCTGGTGACGATTCCGGTCAGCCTGGTCGGCTCGTTCGCGCTGATCGCGCTGGCCGGCTTCACGATCAACACGCTGACGCTGCTGGCCCTGGTGCTGGCGATCGGCCTGGTGGTCGACGACGCGATCGTCGTGCTCGAGAACATCTTCCGCCACATCGAGGAGGGGTTGACGCCGTTCCAGGCGGCGATCAAGGGCATCCGCGAGATCAGCTTCGCGGTGGTCGCGATGACGCTGACGCTGGCCGCGGTGTTCGCGCCGCTGGCGTTCACGCCGGGGCGCACCGGGCGGCTGTTCGGCGAGTTCGCGCTGACGCTGGCCGGCGCCGTGATCGTCTCGGGCTTCGTCGCGCTGACGCTGACGCCGATGATGTGCAGCAAGCTGCTGCGCCACAACCCAGCGCCCAACCGCTTCGACCGCGGCATGGAACGGCTGCTGGTCGGGCTGACCGGCGCCTACCACGGCGCGCTGGGCTGGGTGCTGCACCACCGCTGGGTGGTGCTGGTGGTGATGGCGGTGTCGGCCGCTGCCAGCGGCTGGCTGTTCAAGACCACCAAGTCCGAGCTGGCGCCGGTCGAGGACCGCGGCGTGATCATCATGCCGGTGCGCGCGCCCGACGGCGCGACGCTGGAGTTCACTGCGCGCTACCTCGATGCAATCGACGCGATCGGCGCCGCCTACCCCGAGTTCGACCGCCGCTTCATGTTCATGGGCGGCGGCCAGGTGTCGCAGGGCACGGCGCTGTTCCGCACCGTCGACTGGACCGAGCGCAGCCGCACGACGCAGGAGCTGGCGCGCGACCTGCTGCCCAAGGTGAGCGCCTTGCCGGGGGTCAGCGTGTTCCCGATCACGCCGCCCAGCCTGGGCCAGGGCTTCCGCTCGCGCCCGCTGGAGTACGTGGTGCAGACGAGCGACAGCTATGCCAACCTGGCGCGGGTGGCGCAGCAGATGCTCGCCGCGATGGCCAAGAACCCCGGCATCGTGCAGCCCGACATCGACCTGCAGCTGAACAAGCCCGAGATCTTCATGGAGGTGGACCGCCAGCGCGCGGCCGACATGGGCGTCAGCGTCGACGCGGTGGCGCGCACCGTCGAGACGATGCTGGGCGGGCGCGCCGTCACGCGCTACAAGCGCGACGCCGACCAGTTCGACGTGATCGTGCAGACCGAGAGCCGCGGCCGCTCGACCCCCGAGGACATCGAGCGCCTGTTCGTGCGCGGCCGCGACGACACGATGGTGCCGCTGTCGTCGCTGGTCAAGCTGCGCGAGGCGGTCAGCCCGCGCGAGCTGAACCACTTCAACCAGCGCCGCTCGGTCACCATCACCGCCAACCTGGCGCCGGGCTATGCGCTGAGCGAGGCGCTGAGCTTCATGGACCAGACGGCCGCGCGCGTGCTGCCGTCGGGCTACGTGACCGAGCTCAACGGCGTCAGCCGCGAGTTCCGCTCGTCCTCGGGCGCGCTGGGGCTGGTGTTCGTGCTCGCGCTGCTGTTCATCTTCCTGGTGCTGGCGGCGCAGTTCGAGAGCTTCATCGACCCCTTCGTGATCCTGATCGCCGTGCCCTTGTCGATGGTCGGCGCGCTGTGGGCGCTGAAGCTGGCCGGCGGCACGCTGAACGTCTACTCGCAGATCGGGCTGATCACGCTGGTCGGGCTGATCAGCAAGCACGGCATCCTGATCGTCGAGTTCAGCAACCAGCTGCGCCAGCGCGGCCGGCCGGTGCGCGAGGCGGTGCTCGAGGCCGCCAGCCAGCGGCTGCGGCCGATCCTGATGACCACCGGCGCGATGGTGCTGGGCGCCTTGCCGCTGGCACTGGCCAGCGGCGCCGGTGCCGAGAGCCGGCAGCAGATCGGCTGGGTCATCGTCGGCGGCATGAGCCTGGGCACGCTGCTGACGATCTTCGTCGTGCCCACCGTCTACACGCTGCTGGCGCGACGGCGCATCCCGGGCGAGATCACCGCGCCGGGGCCGGACGAGGCCGCTGTCGAGGCGGTGCCCGCGAAGTAGCGGGTCAGACCAGGCCCTGGAACGGGATCACGTCGACCAGGTCGCCGGCGGCGACGTTGCCCTGGCCGTGGTGCAGCACGACCATGCCGTTGGCCTCGCTCATGCTGCGCAGGATGCCCGAGCCCTGCGCGCCGGTGATGCGCACGCTCCAGCGCCCGTCGTCGGTCTGGCGCACGATGCCGCGCTGGTACTCGGTGCGGCCGGGCTTCTTGCGCAGCGGCGCCTCGCTGAGGGCGCGCAGCAGCGGCAGCGGCTGCGGCGTGGCGCCGCTCATCGCCAGCAGCGCGTCGCGCACGAACGCGTAGAAGGTCACCATCACCGCGACCGGGTTGCCGGGCAGGCCGAACAGGATCGCTTCCTTGCCGGGGTCACCGATTCTTCCGTCCCTGCCGAATTGGCCGCCGATGCGGCCAATGGCCATCGGCCGCCCCGGCCGCATCGCGATGGTCCAGAACAGCACCTCGCCGAGCTCGCGCATGATCTGCTTGGTGTAGTCGGCCTCGCCGACGCTGACGCCGCCCGAGGTGATCACCGCATCGGCGCTGGCCGCTGCCTGGCTGAACGCGGCCTTCAGCGCTTCGGGCTGGTCGGGCACCACGCCGAGGTCGATCAGCTCGACGCCGAGCCGGCTGAGCATGCCCCAGATCGTGTAGCGGTTGCTGTCGTAGACGCAGCCGGCGTCCAGTGGCTGGCCGATCGAGCGCAGTTCGTCGCCGGTCGAGAAGAACGCCACCCGCAGCCGGCGGAACACCGGCAGCTCGGCCTGGCCCAGCGAGGCCATCAGGCCCAGGTCGGCGGGGGTCAGGATGCGGCCGGCCTTCAGCGCCGGCTCGCCGCGGGCCAGGTCCTCGCCGCGCAGCCGGCGGTTGTCGCCGGGCCTGACGATGCCGGCAGGGATGCGGATGCGGCCGTCGTCCAGCCGGGTCGTGAACTCCTGCGGCACGACCGTGTCGAGGCCCTCGGGCATCACCGCGCCGGTCATGATGCGGACGGCCTGGCCGGGCGCCACCGCGCCGCTGAACTGCGCACCGGCGTAGGCCGTGCCGGCGACGCCGATCAGCGTGTCGCCCGTGGTCGCCAGATCGGCCGCGCGCAGCGCGAAGCCGTCCATCGCCGAGTTGTCGTGCGCCGGCACGTCGATGGCCGAGACGATGTCGCGCGCCAGCACGCGGCCCAGCGCGCTGCGCAGCGCCAGGCTCTCGACGGCCTGCACCCGCGGCACCAGGCGGGCGATGAAGTCCTGCGCCTGTGCCACCGGCAGCGCATTGGGGTCGTAGCCGGCGACGCAGGAGGCAATCTGTTCGAGGGTTTGCATGGCAGACCAGGCGGGCGTCAGCCGCCGATGTAGTGCATCTCGACGCGCCGCGCGCTGCCGGCGGCGCCCGGCGGCTGGGCCGCGCGCAGTTCGGAATAGCGGTCGTCGCGCCCGGCCCAGACCGCTGCCAGCGCGCTGGTGATGTCGGCGTCGCTGGCGCCGCCACGCAGCAAGCTGCGCAGGTCGTGGCCGCGGGTGGCGAACAGGCAGAGGAAGAGCTTGCCCTCGGTGGACAAGCGGGCCCGGTTGCAGTCGCGGCAGAAGGCCTGCGTGACGCTGGAGATCAGGCCGATCTCGCCGCCGCCGTCGGCATAGCGCCAGCGCTCGGCGGTCTCGCCGGCCACCGTCGGGTCCAGCGGTTCCAACGGCCAGTGCTCGCGCAGCATCGCCAGCACCCGGGCCGACGGCAGCACCTCGTCCATGCGCCAGCCGTTGCTGGCGCCGACGTCCATGAACTCGATGAAGCGCAGCACGATGCGGCCGTCGAACCGCTCGCGGAAGTAGCGCGCCATCGGCACGATCTCCTGCTCGTTGGTGCCGCGCTTGACGACCATGTTGACCTTGATCGGCCCGAGGCCGACGCGGTGCGCCGCCTCGATGCCGTCCAGCACCTCGGCGACGGGGAAGCCGACGTCGTTCATGCTGCGGAACACCGCATCGTCCAGCCCGTCGAGGCTGACGGTCACCCGCTGCAGCCCGGCCGCCTTCAGCGCCGCGGCCTTCTTCGCCAGCACCGAGCCGTTGGTGGTCAGCGTCAGGTCCAGCGGCGCGCCGTCGGGGGTGCGCAGCCCGGCGAGCTGGGCGACCAGCGATTCCAGGCCGCGGCGCAGCAGCGGTTCACCGCCGGTCAGGCGGATCTTCTGCACGCCGTGGCCGACGAAGAGGCGCGCCAGCCGGGTGATCTCCTCGAAGCTCAGCAGCGAGGCCTGCGGCAGGAACCGGTAGTCGCGGTCGAAGACCTCCTTGGGCATGCAGTAGCTGCAGCGGAAATTGCAGCGGTCGGTCACCGAGATGCGCAGGTCGCGCAGCGGCCGGCCCAGCGCGTCGGTCAACAGACCGGTGGCGGCAATCGGCTGCGCGGGGATCGCCGGCACCGGCGCGGCATAGCGCAGGTCGGCCAGCGGGATGACGGTTTCGCCCATGGGAGCCGGATTGTGCCGTGCGCGCCCGACCTCGGCGGCTGCGGGGTGGCCCGCCGGCCCGCCTGGCCCCGGTCAGCGGGTGACGGGCACCTGCGGCAGCGCCGCGGTCAGGTCGGCGCGGCGCGCGCCGGTGAAGCGGCGCGCCCAGTAGGCGTCGCGCATGTCCTCGATGCGCACCCGGCTGCCGGTGCGCGGGGCGTGGATGAACTTGTCGTCGCCGACATAGATGCCCACATGCGAGAAGCTGCGCTTCATCGTGTTGAAGAACACCAGGTCGCCGGGCCTGAGTTCGGCGCGGTTGATCGCCAGCAGGCCGGCGCTGCGCGCCTGCTCGTCGGCGCGGCGCGGCAACACCAGCCCGATGCTGTTCTCGAAGATGTGGCGGGTGAAGCCGCTGCAGTCGAAGCCGGATTCCGCCGAATCGCCGCCGCGCACGTAGGGCACGCCGAGGAAGTTCATGGCCGTCATCACCAGGTCCGACGCGGCGTCGCGCACCGAATTGCGCATCGAATCGACCATCGCGGACGTGGCCAGCGGCCGCAGCAGGCCGCGCTCGCCGAGCAGGCCCATGATCGGGTCGGTCGCCGCGGCGGCCGCGCTTGGCGGGTTCGCCGGCGCGGCGGCGTCGGGTTCGGCCTGCGCAAAGACGCAGGCGGCCAGCAGGCCGGCAGCCACGAGGCATCGAAAGGGGGCGGCGCGAACCTTCATCGGCGGCAAGGATACCACCCTCGAATGAGGGGGGTCGGCGGCCGCGGCTGATCGATTTCCAGCAGTCGGCTTGCGCTGCATCATCCCGCGGCGGCCCGGTGCGGCGCCGCAACGGCAAAGTCAGTGTGCTGTCAGTGCCAGGCCTTGCAATGCGACGCGGTCCAGGGCCCCGGATTCCGCCGCCGATTGCAGGAGACAGACGATGAACCGATACCCCGAATTCCACCGCCGTTCGATCGAGGATCGCGACGGCTTCTGGCGCGAGCAGGCCGCGCTGATCGACTGGCAGACGCCGTTCGGCGCCGTCAGCCAGTACGACCGGCCGCCGTTCGCGAAGTGGTTCGTCGGCGGCCGCACCAACCTGTGCCACAACGCGGTCGATCGTCACCTGAAGGACCGCGCCGACCAGCCGGCGCTGATCTGGGTGTCGACCGAGGTCGACCGGGAGGTCGTCTACAGCTTCCGCCAGTTGCACGACGAAGTGCAGCGCATGGCGGCGGTGCTGCTGTCGCTGGGTGTCGGGCAGGGCGACCGGGTGCTGGTCTACATGCCGATGACCGCCGAGGCGGCGTTCGCGATGCTGGCCTGCGCGCGCATCGGCGCGATCCATTCGGTGGTCTTCGGCGGCTTCGCCAGCCACAGCCTGGCCAGCCGCATCGACGACGCGGCGCCGACGGTGATCGTCAGCACCGACGCCGGCAGCCGCGGCGGCAAGGTGGTGCCGTACAAGCCGCTGCTCGACGAAGCGATCCGCCTGGCGACGCACAAGCCGGCCAAGGTGCTGATGGTCGACCGCGGCCTGGCGGCCTTCGACCGCGTCGCCGGCCGCGACGTCGACTACGCCGCGCTGCGCGAGCAGCACAAGGACGCGGTCGTGCCCTGCGTCTGGCTGGAGTCGAACGAACCCAGCTACACGCTATACACCTCGGGCACCACCGGCAAGCCCAAGGGCGTGCAGCGCGACACCGGCGGCTACGCGGTGGCGCTGGCGGCGTCGATGAAGCACATCTTCCAGGGCCGGCCCGGCGAGACCTATTTCTCGACCAGCGACATCGGCTGGGTCGTCGGCCACAGCTACATCATCTACGGGCCGCTGATCGCCGGCATGGCGACGATCATGTACGAGGGCCTGCCGACCCGGCCCGACGGCGGCGTCTGGTGGAGCCTGGTCGAGAAGTACAAGGTCACGGTGATGTTCTCGGCACCCACCGCGGTGCGGGTGCTGAAGAAGCAGGACCCGGCGCTGATGGCGAGACACGACCTGTCGAGCCTGCGCGCGCTGTTCCTCGCCGGCGAGCCGCTGGACGAGACCACCGGCAAGTGGATCGCCGAGTCGCTGGGCAAGCCGATCATCGACAACTACTGGCAGACCGAGACCGGCTGGCCGATCCTGACGATCGCCAACGGCGTCGAGCAGGCGCCGTCGAAGTTCGGCTCGCCGGGCGTGCCGATGTACGGCTACGACGTCAAGCTGATCGACGAGGCCACCGGCGAGGTGCTGACCGGCCATCACCAGAAGGGCGTGGTCGCGGTCGAGGGGCCGCTGCCGCCGGGCTGCATGCAGACCGTCTGGCGCGACGACGATCGCTTCGTCAAGACCTACTGGACCAGCATCCCCGGCAAGATGGTCTACAGCACCTTCGACTGGGGTATCCGCGACGAGGACGGCTACTTCTTCATCCTGGGCCGCACCGACGACGTGATCAACGTCGCCGGCCACCGGCTGGGCACGCGCGAGATCGAGGAGAGCATCTCCAGCCATCCCAACGTGGCCGAGGTCGCGGTGGTCGGTGTCGCCGACAACCTGAAGGGCCAGGTGGCGATGGCCTTCGCGGTGCTGAAGGATCCGTCGCTGGCGGCCACGCCGGCCGATGCGCTGAAGCTCGAGGGCGAGATCATGAAGGTCGTCGACTCGCAGCTCGGCGCGGTGGCGCGGCCCGCGCGCGTTCGCTTCGTCTCGGTGCTGCCGAAGACGCGTTCGGGCAAGCTGCTGCGCCGCGCGATCCAGGCGGTTTGCGAGGCGCGCGACCCCGGCGACCTGACGACGATCGAGGACCCGACGGCGCTCGCCCAGATCAAGGACCTGGTCGGAGCGGCCTGACGGACCCACGATCAGGCAGAGGCCGCCCTGCCCGCTCGGGGCGGCGGCCTCGTCCCAACCCCGCAGCGGCTACAGCACCTCGGACGCGAAATCGGCCAGCCGCGAGCGTTCGCCGCGTGCCAGCATCACGTGGCCCGAGTGCGGCCAGCCCTTGAAGCGGTCGACCGCGTAGGTCAGCCCCGAACTGCCCTCGGTCAGGTAGGGCGTGTCGATCTGCGCCAGGTTGCCCAGGCAGACGATCTTGGTGCCCGGCCCGGCGCGGGTGATCAGCGTCTTCATCTGCTTGGGCGTCAGGTTCTGCGCCTCGTCGATCAGCACGAACTTGTTCAGGAACGTGCGGCCGCGCATGAAGTTCAGGCTCTTGATCTTGATCTTGCTGCGCACCAGGTCCTGCGTCGCGGCGCGGCCCCATTCGCCGGCCGAGCCGTCGCCCTTGGCCAGCACCTCGAGGTTATCGTCGAGCGCGCCCATCCAGGGGCCCATCTTCTCTTCCTCGGTGCCGGGCAGGAAGCCGATGTCCTCACCGACCGGCACCGTCACGCGGGTGACGATGATCTCGGTGTAGCGGCGGTCGTCGAGCACCTGCGACAGCCCGGCGGCCAGCGTCATCAGCGTCTTGCCGGTGCCGGCGGTGCCGGTCAGGCTGACGAAATCGCACTCGGGATCCATCAGCAGGTTCAGCGCGAAGTTCTGCTCGCGGTTGCGGGCGCACACCCCCCAGACGGCGTTCTTCGCGTGGGTGAAGTCCTTCAGCGTCTTCAGCACCGCGGTCTTGCCGGTGATCTCGGTGACGCGGGCATACAGCGGCGCGGCGCCGGGCTGCTCGAGGTAGACGAACTGGTTGACCATCAGCACCGGCACCATCGGCCCGGTGATGCGGTAGAAGGTCTGGCCACCCTGCTGCCAGCTCTCCATCGTCTTGCCGTGCTGCTCCCAGAAGTCCGACGGCAGCGCCAGCACGCCGGTGTAGAGCAGGTCACCGTCCTCCAGCACCTTGTCGTTGAAGTAGTCTTCGGCGGCCAGACCCAGCGCGCGAGCCTTGACGCGCATGTTGATGTCCTTGGACACCAGCACGACCTCGCGGCCGCTGCCCTTGATCGCTTCGGTCTCGCGCAGGCTCTTGACGACGCCGAGGATCTGGTTGTCGGCCTTGCCCTGCGGGAGACCGGCGGGCAGTTGCACGTCCAGCAGCATGGTCTGAAAGTACAGCTTGCCGCCGGCGTCCTTGTGGCCGGACTTGGCCAGCGCGATGCCGTCCTTCGGGTCCAGGCTGCCGGCGGTGGCCAGCGCGTCGAGTTCCCGGCTGACCTGGCGTGCGTTGCGCGCGACCTCGCTCATGCCCTTCTTGTGGCCGTCGAGTTCCTCCAGCGTGATCATCGGCAGGAAGACGTCGTGTTCCTCGAAGCGGAACAGGCTCATCGGGTCGTGCATCAGCACGTTGGTGTCGAGCACGAACAGCTTGGCCGGCCCGGTGCCGCGCGGCGAGCGCACGCGCGACTTCGGCGCCGCCTGCGGCTGCGCGGCAGGCGGCGCAGCCAGCGAGACCTGCTTGCCGGGCAACCCCGGCGAGCGGCCGCGCAGCGCCGCGGCGGGGGCCGACGCCGGCGTTGCGACGGCCGGTGCCGCCGACCTGGCCGGGCTGCGTGCCGACTGCTTGGGTGCCGCCACGGCCGCGCCGCCATCGAACAGTTCGAGCGGCGTGCTGGCGCTGGTTTCGGCCCGGCCCTTGCCGCTCGACCGCCCGGCCCGCGGCGCGGCCTGGGCCTCGAAGTCGGCGGCGGACAGCATCGCGGCTTTGGTGGCAGGCGGCTTGGGCAGTGGCATGGGGCGTGTCGGCTCAGCGGGGAGCGCAGCGGGCAACAAAAAAGCCGCACAGGCGACTGTGCGGCTTCGGCGATCGAGGCGTGTTCGTCGGGTGAACCACCGGCATGCGCCGATTATGCACAAGCCCTGTGGCACGACGGTGACCGTCGCGTGACGCGCCGGCGGCTCAGGCGGCCTTCTTCAGGTCCTTCACCGCCTTCAGCACTTCGTCGACATGGCCGGCCACCTTGATGCCGCGCCACTCGGCGCGCAGCACGCCGTTGGCGTCGATCAGGAAGGTGCTGCGCTCGATGCCCTTGACCTTCTTGCCGTACATGATCTTGTTCTTGACCACGCCGAACATGTGGCAGAGCTTCTCTTCGGTGTCGGCGATCAGTTCGAACGGCAGTTCGAGGTTCTGGCGGAACTTCTCGTGCGAGGCCATGTTGTCGCGCGACACGCCGAACAACACCGCGCCGGCCTTGACGAAGTCCTTGTACTTGTCGCGGAATTGCATCGCCTCGGTGGTGCAGCCCGGTGTATGGTCCTTGGGGTAGAAGTACAGCACCACCGCGTGGCCGCTGAAGGCCTGCGGGGTGAACTTCACGCCGCTGGTGGCGAGGGCTTCGAACTCGGGCAGGTTTTTGTTGAGCACAGGCGTCATGGGCGGGCCAATTCGAAAGGTCGCGGAAGTCGTCGGGCGTCGTTCGTCGGGCGTCGTTCGTCGGGCAAAGTCCGGGCGGTCGGGCGTTCTCGCTGGGCAGACCCCGCGCGGCTCAACCGCTGATTATAAAGTTAAGGCTGGTTCCTGCCGGCTGCCGCTGCACTGGACGGCCGCTGGCGAGCCGCTCAAGCCGGGGGCGACAACAGCAGCGCGGCCACCGCCGAACGGCCTTCGCTGACCAGCACGTTGAAGGTGCGGCAGGCAGCGCCGGTGTCCATCGTCTCGACGCCGATGCGACGCTCGATCAAGGCGCGCAGCAGCGCCGGGGCGACGAACTTCAACCGCGGCCCGCTGCCGAAGATCACCAGTTCGGGCTTCAGCGCCAGCACCGCCTCGAAGTGCCCGGCGGTCAGCTCCTCGGGCCGCGTGGCGGCCCAGCGCAGCACGCTGCCGGTCCACGGCACCATCAGGCTGTGGCCGAAGCGGGTGCTGCCGACCCACAGTGCATCGGCATCGTGGCGGGTGATCACGTTGGTGCCGGCGAGGACGTCGGGTTGGAACTTCACGTGGCGAGACTCGGGTTCGCGTCGGGCGCAGGGCGTCGGGGCCTGGTGCTGCCCCGAAGGCTAAAATTATAGGTTTTGCGGCGCAGCAGGTCCTTGGCAGGGCGGTGGCGGCGCTGCGCTCGACCCGGGAGCCCCACCGTGCTGAAGTCCATCGCCAAGTCGGCCAAGCTGGCCAATGTCTGCTACGACATCCGCGGCCCGGTGCTCGACAAGGCGCGGCAGATGGAGGACGAGGGACAGAAGATCATCAAGCTGAACATCGGCAACATCGCCGCGTTCGGGTTGGAGCCGCCCGACGAGATCGTGCAGGACATGATCCGCAACCTGCCGCACGCCGCCGGCTACACCGACAGCAAGGGTCTGTTCGCGCCGCGCAAGTCGGTCGTGCACTACAGCCAGGAGAAGCACATCGCCGGCGTCACGGTCGACGATGTCTACCTGGGCAACGGCGCTTCGGAGCTGATCACGATGAGCATGAACGCGCTGCTCAACGCCGGCGACGAGATCCTGGTGCCGGCGCCCGACTACCCGCTGTGGACCGCCTCGGTGGCGCTGTCGGGCGGCACGCCGGTGCACTACCTGTGCGACGAGCAGGCCGACTGGACGCCCGACCTGGCCGACATCCGCCGCAAGATCACGCCCAGCACCCGCGGCATCGTGGTGATCAACCCGAACAACCCGACCGGCGCGCTCTACCCCGACAGCGTGCTGCGGGAGATCGTCGAGATCGCCCGTGCGCACCAGCTGATCGTCTTCGCCGACGAGATCTACGACAAGACGCTGTTCGACGGCAACACCCACACCAGCATCGCCTCGCTGGCCGACGACGTGCTGTTCATCACCTTCAACGGCCTGAGCAAGAACTACCGCTCCTGCGGCTACCGCGCCGGCTGGATGATCGTCTCGGGCGACAAGCGCCACGCCAGGGACTACATCGAGGGCCTGAACATGCTGGCCTCGATGCGGCTGTGCGCCAACACGCCGGGGCAGCTGGCGATCCAGACCGCGCTGGGCGGCTACCAGAGCATCAAGGACCTGGTCGCGCCGGGCGGCCGCCTGTGCCGCCAGCGCGACCTGGCCTACGAGCTGCTGACGAAGATTCCCGGCGTCAGCGTCGTCAAGCCGAAGGCCGCGCTGTACATGTTCCCGCGGCTCGACCCCAAGCTGTACCCGATCGCCGACGACCAGGAGTTCGCCTACGAGCTCCTTGCCGAGGAGAAGGTGCTGATCGTGCAGGGCACAGGCTTCAACTGGATCGCGCCCGACCATTTCCGGCTGGTGTTCCTGCCCAATTCCGACGACCTGGCCGAGGCCGTCGGCCGCATCGAACGCTTCCTGTCGCACTACCGCCGCCGCCATTCGCTGTGAGCGCGCCGGCTTTGAACGAGGACCAGAACACCATGAAACCCATCCAGGTCGGCCTGCTCGGCATCGGCACCGTCGGCAGCGGCACCTACAAGGTGCTGACGCGCAACCAGGCCGAGATCCGGCGCCGCGCCGGCCGCGGCATCGAGATCACGATGGTCGCCGACCTCGACACCGCACGCGCCAGGGCGATCGTCGGCGAGGGCGTGCAGGTCGTGGCCGACGGCCGCGCGGTGATCGCCAACCCCGACATCGACATCGTGATCGAGCTGATCGGCGGCTACGGCATCGCCAAGGCGCTGGTGATGGAGGCGATTGCCGCCGGCAAGCACGTGGTCACCGCCAACAAGGCGCTGCTGGCGGTGCATGGCACCGAGATCTTCGCCGCGGCGCGCGACAAGGGCGTGATGGTCGGCTTCGAGGCCGCGGTGGCCGGCGGCATCCCGATCATCAAGGCGCTGCGCGAGGGCCTGACGGCCAACCGCATCGAGTGGATCGCCGGCATCATCAACGGCACCACCAACTTCATCCTCAGCGAGATGCGCGACAAGGGACTGGACTTCGGCGCGGCGCTGAAGGACGCCCAGGCGCTGGGCTATGCCGAGGCCGACCCGACCTTCGACATCGAGGGCATCGACGCGGCGCACAAGGCGACGATCATGAGCGCGATCGCCTTCGGCACGCCGGTGCAGTTCGACAAGGCGCATGTCGAGGGCATCACCCAGCTGCAGGCGGTCGACATCCGCTATGCCGAGCAGCTGGGCTATCGCATCAAGCTGCTGGGCATCACCAAGCGGCGCGACGACGTCGCCGGCATCGAGCTGCGGGTGCACCCGACGCTGGTGCCGGCCAAGCGGCTGATCGCCAATGTCGAGGGCGCGATGAACGCGGTGGTGGTGCAGGGCGACGCGGTCGGCACCACGCTGTACTACGGCAAGGGCGCGGGCAGCGAGCCCACCGCCTCGGCGGTGGTCGCCGATCTGGTCGACATCACCCGCCTGCACACCGCCGACCCCGACCATCGGGTGCCGCACCTGGCGTTCCAGCCCGGCGCGGTGGCGGCCACCCCGATCCTGCCGATAGCCCAGGTCATCACCTCGTTCTATCTACGCCTGCAGGTGGCCGACCAGACCGGGGTGCTGGCCCGCATCACGACGATCCTGGCCGAGCACGACATCTCGATCGACGCGGTGATCCAGCGCGAGAGCGCGGAGGGCGAGAAGCAGACCGATCTCATCATCCTGACCCACGACACGGTCGAAGGCCGCATGCGCGATGCGCTGGCGCTGATGCAGGCGCTGCCGACGGTGCTGGCGCCCATCGTCAACATCCGCAAGGAAGAACTGAGCTGACGATGAAGTACATCAGCACCCGCGGCGAGCCCACCGGGCGGCATTTCAGCGAGATCCTGCTCGAGGGGCTGGCGCCCGATGGCGGGCTGTACCTGCCGACGCACTACCCGAAGGTCGACGATGCCACCTTGGCGCGCTGGCGCGGCCTGTACGGCAACGGCCGGCCGGGCGGCTATGCCGACCTGGCCTTCGAGATCCTGTCGCTCTACATCGACGACATCCCGGCCGCCGATCTGAAGGCGCTGGCGCACAGGACCTACACCGCTGCCACCTTCGGCACCGAGGCGATCGTGCCGGTGCGCCGGCTCGAACCGGGGCTGTACATCGAGGGCCTGTCCAACGGCCCGACGCTGGCCTTCAAGGACATGGCGATGCAACTGCTGGGCAACCTGTTCGAGTACGAACTGGCGCGCCGCGGCGAGCAACTGAACATCCTGGGCGCGACCTCGGGCGACACCGGCAGCGCGGCCGAGTACGCGATGCGCGGCAAGCGGGGCGTGCGGGTCTTCATGCTGAGCCCGCAGGGCCGGATGAGCCCGTTCCAGCAGGCGCAGATGTTCAGCCTGCAGGACCCGAACATCCACAACATCGCGGTCGAGGGCGTGTTCGACGACTGCCAGGACATCGTCAAGGCGGCGAGCAACGACCTGGACTTCAAGCGCCGCCACCGGATCGGTACCGTCAATTCGATCAACTGGGCGCGGCTGCTGGCGCAGGTGGTGTACTACTTCGCCGGCTACTTCCAGGTGACGAAGTCCAACTCCGAGCCGGTCAGCTTCGCGGTGCCGTCGGGCAACTTCGGCAACGTCTGCGCCGGTCATGTCGCGCGGATGATGGGCCTGCCGATCGCCCGGCTGGTGGTCGCGACCAACGAGAACGACGTGCTCGACGAGTTCTTCCGCAGCGGCCGCTACCGGGTGAGGGCGGCGGCCGAGACCTACGAGACCAGCAGCCCGTCGATGGACATCAGCAAGGCCAGCAACTTCGAGCGCTTCGTGTTCGACCTGCTCGGCCGCGATGGCCGTCGGGTGGCCCAGCTGTTCGGCGCCGGTCTGGCGAAGGACGGCGGCTTCCAGCTGACGCCCGGCGAGTTCGAGCGCATCGAGGCCTTCGGCTTCGTCTCGGGCAAGAGCACCCATGCCGACCGGCTGGCGGCGATCCGCAGCACCTGGGAAGATCATGGCGACATGATCGACACCCACACCGCGGACGGGCTGAAGGTCGCGCGCGAACACCTGCAGCCCGGCGTGGCCATGGTCGTGCTCGAGACCGCGCTGCCGGCGAAGTTCGCCGCGACCATCGCCGAGGCGCTGGGCCGCGAGCCGCTGCGCCCGGCCGCGCTCGTCGGCATCGAGGACCTGCCCCGGCGCTTCACGGTGATGGCGGCGGACGCGGCCCAGGTCAAGGCCTACATCGAACGGCATTGCCGCGCATGAAGCTGGTCGTCGTCTGTGGCCCGTCGGGGGTCGGCAAGACCACGCTGATCGAGCAGCTGATCGCCGGGCTGAAGGCGCGTGGTGAGCGGGTGTCGGTGATCAAGCATGCCCACCAGCGCTTCGACATCGACCGGCCGGGCAAGGACAGCTTCCGTCACCGCGAGGCCGGCGCCACCGAGGTGCTGCTGGCCTCGTCGCAGCGGCTGGCGCTGCTGCGCGAGTACGACGCCGAGGGCCTGCCTTCGCTGCACGACCTGGTGGCCGAGCTGTCGCCGGTAGACTGGGTGCTGGCCGAGGGCTTCAAGCACGCCGACTGGCCCAAGGTCGAGGTCTGGCGCGCCGCGCTGGGGCAGGCCCCGCTCTACCCCGACGACCCGTTCGTCACCACCGTGGCCACCGATGCGCCCGACGCGCTGCCGGTGGCCACCACCAGGCCGGTGTTCTCGCTGACCGCGCCGGCTGCGCTGGTTTCGCAGCTGATGGACACTGCAGGGCGTTACGAGTACGCCGACCCACGACCCGCCGCCACCGATGGCTGAACCGC
Source organism: Burkholderiaceae bacterium (assembly GCA_016790515.1). GTDB lineage: Bacteria > Pseudomonadota > Gammaproteobacteria > Burkholderiales > Burkholderiaceae_C > Pseudaquabacterium. The sequence continues at coordinate 44,468 of JAEUOY010000011.1, forward strand.
AACGCCCTGCCATGCTGAGCCTCGACGAGGTGCTGACCCGCACGCTGGCGGTGGCCCGCGATCGGGTGATCGCCGAGGTCGAGAAGGTCGACACCTTCGACGCGCTGGGCCGCGTGCTGGCGCGCGGCGTGGTCTCGGCGCTCGACGTGCCGCCGGCCGACAACACCTCGATGGACGGCTACGCGCTGCGTGCGGCCGACGTCGGCGCCGCCGGTCCGGTGCTGCCGGTCAGCCAGCGGCTGCCGGCCGGTGTCGTCGGCCTGCCGCTGCAGCCGGGCAGCGCGGTGCGCATCTTCACCGGCGCGCAGTTGCCTGCGGGTGCCGACGCGGTGGTGATGCAGGAGCAGTGCCAGGCGCTGCCCGATGCCGGCGGCGGCCTCGGCGCGGTGCGCGTCGACGTCGTGCCCGAGCCTGGCCAGTGGATCCGCCGCCGCGGCGAGGACGTGCAACTGGGTGCCGAGGTGCTGGCCGCCGGCGCCCGGTTGACGCCGCAGGCGCTGGGTCTGGCCGCGTCGGTCGGCGCGTCGCGGCTGACGGTGCGGCGGCGGCCGCGCGTCGCGCTGTTCTCGACCGGCGACGAACTGGTGATGCCCGGCGAATCGCTGAAGCCCGGTGCGATCTACAACAGCAACCGCTTCACGCTGCGCGGCCTGCTGCAGGCCGCCGGTTGCAGCGTCGACGACCTGGGCATCGTGCCCGACAACCTGGCCGCCACCCGCGACGCGCTGCGCCGCGCCGCGCTGCACAGCGACCTGATCCTGACCTCCGGCGGCGTCTCGGTCGGCGAGGAAGACCACATCAAGCCGGCAGTCAAGGCCGAAGGCTGGCTCGAAGCCTGGCAAGTGGCGATGAAGCCGGGCAAGCCGCTGGTCTTCGGCGCGGTGCGTCGCGAGGGCAGCCAAGGCGAGAACGACAGCGAGGCGCTGTTCATGGGCCTGCCCGGCAACCCGGTATCGAGCTTCGTGACCTTCCTGCTGGCCGTCGCGCCGGTGCTGCGGGCGATCCAGGGTTGCCCGACGGCGATGCCGACCGCGCTGCCGCTGCGCGCCGATTTCGACTGGCCCCGCCCCGACAAACGGCGCGAGTTCCTGCGCGCCCGCGTCAATGCCGGGGGCGGGCTCGAGCTGTTCCCGAACCAGAGCTCGGGCGTGCTGACCTCGGCGGTCTGGGCCGATGGCCTGATCGACCTGCCGGCCTTGCAGCCGGTGCAGCGCGGCGACACCGTGCAGTTCCTGCACTTCGGCGACCTGCTGGGGCGCTAGACCGGCGCCGCGCCGATCCCCCGATGTCCCGCGATCCCCACCAGGCACCATGTCCAGGAACGCCAATCGCTTCGCCGACAAGCCGATCGTCACACCGCTGGGCGAGGCATCGCGGGCCGGCTGGATCGGACCTGCCGGCGCGCAGGGCGAACCCTCCGGCGCCGGCGCCAACCACTGATCGAGCGCCATGACTGCGATCCGCCTGCGCTATTTCGCCTCGCTGCGTGAGGCGCTGGGCCCCGGGGAAGAAGCCCCCTTCGCGCCCGGCCTGACCGTGGGCCAGTTGCGCGACCAGCTGATCGCCCGTGGCGGCCGCCATGCCGAGGTGCTGGCGCGCGGCCGCGCGCTGCGCTGCGCGCTGAACCAGGTGATGGCCGACGAGACCGCCGCAGTGCCGGAGGGCGCCGAGGTCGCGTTCTTTCCACCGGTCACGGGCGGTTGAGACGATGGACTCCGCGGCGCGCGTGCGCATCCAGACCGCCGATTTCGACCTCTCCACCGAGGTCGCGTCGCTGCGCGCCGGCGACGGCGGCGTCGGCGCCGTCTGCGCTTTCGTCGGCACGGTGCGCGACCGCACGGCCGGCCAGAGCGGTGCGGTCAGCGCGATGGAGCTGGAGCATTACCCGGGCATGACCGAGCGGGCGATCGAGGCGATGATCGACGAGGCGCTGCGCCGCTTCGACCTGCAAGGCGCGCGCGTGATCCACCGTGTCGGGCTGCTGCAGCCGCAGGACCAGATCGTGCTGGTCGTCGTCAGCTCGGCGCACCGGGGCGAATCGTTCAAGGGCTGCGAGTTCCTGATGGACTACCTGAAGACCCAGGCGCCGTTCTGGAAGAAGGAGACCACGCCCGAGGGCGCGCGCTGGGTCGACGCCCGGGTCAGCGACGACGAGGCCTTGGCGCGCTGGGGTTTCGCGGCATCGAACGCCGCGTGATCGCGGCGGCCCGGGACCGGCGCGACGGCGCCGCCATGCCGCCCGCCGAGCCGCTGCAACGGTGCCGGGCTTTCGCGCCTCGACATCGCAAGCGGCGCGGCCCGCGCGCACGGCTGCTGGGTACCGAATGCCCGCCATGCCTTGGACAGCGGTCGCGCCCGCGTGCGCGGTGGCCGGCAATCTGTCGCGCACCTCGAGGACGATGCCGCGCGGCGGGCTGGTGGACCTGAAGCGCGAGAAGACCCCTGTCCGGCCGGTCGTGAGGGCGAGCGGGTTTCGGACCCTGGCCCTCGCTCGAGCCGAGGTGTCGGCCTGCTTCTCGGACCCGACACTGCGAGGCGCCAGGGCGGGCGGATCGGGTGACTCTCTTGCCCGCGCAGCGCGATCCGCCTCCACCTGACGGTGAGCGCCGTTGCTTCTTGCATACATTAACGGCACGATGACCGCACCGGACCCCACCCCCGCCGCCGCGCCGCCCGACGATCCGAACTCCGGTACGTTGCGCGCGGCGCTGGGCCGCTTCGCCACCGGCGTGGCGATCATCACCTGCCGCGGTGCCGACGGCACGCCGGTCGGGCTGACGGCCAACTCGTTCGCCTCGCTGTCGCTCGACCCGCCGCTGGTGCTGTGGTCGCTGCGCCAGGCCAGCAGCAGCGTCGCGGCATTCGAGGCCGCGGCGCATTTCGCCGTCAACGTGCTGGCCGAGACCCAGGTCGACCTGTCGCGCCGCTTCGCCTCGGCAGCGGCCGACAAGTTCGGCGACGGCGTCTGGGCCGAAGGCCATGGCGGCGCGCCGGTGCTGACCGGCTGCGCCGCGGTCTTCGAATGCCGCGTCGAGAGCCGCCAGAGCGTCGGCGACCATGTGCTGTTCATCGGCCGCGTGCTGCGGCTGGCCGACCTGGCGGTGGCGCCGCTGCTGTTCCAGGGTGGGCATTACCGGATGTTGGGAGAGATCTTGTGAGGGTGAGATGAGCATGGTCGAACGCATCGAGGCCAAGTGGATCGACAGCTTCGTCGAGGTGTTCCGCCTGTGCGGCGTGAAGCCCGGCGACGCCTGCGCGGTGCTGTCCGAAACGCTGTCGCGGCCGTCGCTGGTGCAGTTGAGCGAGCTCGCGCTGGCCCGGCTGGGCGCGCGCTGGTTCCACGTCGTGCTGCCGACGCCGCGCCAGTCGGCGCCGGTGCCGGTGCGATCGACCGGTGCGTCGGACGCGATCGGGCGGCTGCAGCCGGTGGTCAGCGCGCTGGCCGGCAGCACCTTCGTCGCCGACTGCACCGTCGAGGGCCTGCAGCATGCGGTGGAGCTGCCCGAGATCCTGAAGGGCGGCGCCCGCGTGCTGGTGATCAGCAACGAGCACCCCGAGATCCTCGAGCGCACCGCGCCGCGCGCCGAGGACGAGGGCGAGGTGCGCGAGGCGATGCGCCGGCTGAAGAACGCCCGGGTGATGCAGGTCACCTCGGCGGCGGGCAGCGACCTGACGATCGCGCTGGCCGGTGCGCGCATCGGCGGCGTCTGGGGCTTCACCGCGAAGCCGGGGTCCTTGAGCCACTGGCCGGCCGGACTGGTGCTGGCGTTCCCGGCGGCCGGATCGGTCGACGGCACGCTGGTGCTGGCGCCCGGCGACGTCAACCTGACCTTCAAGCGCTACCTGAGCGACCCGGTCACGCTGCGCATCCGCGGCGACCATGTCGCCGCGATCGAGGGCCGCAGCGTCGACGCCGACCTGATGCGCAGCTATTTCGCCGCCTGGGACGACCCGTCGGCCTACGCGGTGTCGCATGTCGGCTGGGGCCTGAACCGCCGCGCCCGCTGGGACGCGATGACCTTCTACGACAAGGCCGACTTCAACGGCACCGAGCTGCGTGCCTTCGCCGGCAGTTTCCTGTACTCGACCGGCGCCAACGAGGTCGCCCACCGCCACACGCTGGGCCATTTCGATCTGCCGATGCGCGGCTGCACCGTGACGGTCGACGGCGTCGCGGTGGTGCAGGACGGGCGGCTGCCATGACCGGCGTGCTGGTGACCGATGCGCCGCTGGCGCACCTGCGCTGGTCGCCGGCCGCCGGCGCGCCGGCGCGTCCACCGGTGCTGCTGCTGCACGGCATCGGCGGCGGCCGCGAGGCTTGGGGGCAGGCCGGCTCGGGCACCGGCCGGGCGCTGGCCGACGCGGGGTTCAGCGTGCTGGCGCTGGACTTTCCCGGCTACGGGCTGTCGCCGGCGATCGCGCCGTTCGACCTCGCCGGGCTGGCGCGGTCGGTCATCGCGCTGATCGATTGGGTGGGCGCCGGGCCCGCGGTGCTGGTCGGCCACAGCATGGGCGGCATGGTGGCGCAGGAACTGGCCGCGCTGGCGCCGGGGCGCATCGCCGGGCTGGTGCTGGCCAGCACCTCGCCGGCCTTCGGCAAGCCCGGCGGCGACTGGCAGCGCGGCTTCCTGCAATCGCGCTTCGCGCCGCTGGACGCCGGGCTGGGCATGGCCGGTCTGGCGGCACGGCTGGTGCCGGCGATGGTCGCGCCCGGCACCGCGGCGGCGGCCGTCGCCACGGCGCAGGCGCTGATGGCCGGCGTGCCCGAGGCCACCTACCGCGCAGCGGTCACCGCGCTGGTCGAATTCGACCGCCGCGCCAACCTGCCGGCTGTTCGTGTGCCGACGCTGGTGATCACCGGCGAACACGACGCCACGGCGCCGCCCGAGGTGTCGCGCCGCATGGCCGAGCGCATCCCCGGCGCGGCCTGCCGCATCGTGCCGGGCGCCGGCCATTTGCTGAACCTGGAGCAGCCGCAGGCCTTCAACGCCGCGCTGCTGGCCCACCTCGGCGCGTGCGCTGGCGCGCGCTGATTCTCGACTGGAGATCCCGATGTCCGCCGTGCTCGCCACCGCCACCGCCACCGCCGCCGCCTCCGCGCCCAGCCGCTACCAGCCGTCGCACATCGCCGGCAACCCGGCGATGCTGACGCCGCTGCAGCGCGAGCTGGTCGCCAGGGTGGCGGCGCTGGGCCCGCGCTGGGCCGCGCGCGCCGAACGCTACGACCGCGAGGCCAGTTTTCCGTTCGAGAACTACGACGACCTGCGCGAGTCCGGCCTGCTGGGCATCTGCGTGCCCGCCTCGCACGGCGGGCTGGGCGCCGATTTCGCCACCTACGTGATCGTCGCCGCCGAGATCGGCCGCTGGTGCGGCGCCACCGCGTTGAGCTTCAACATGCATGTCTGCTCCTGCCTGTGGGCCGGCGAGATCGCCGACGCGCTGGACATGACGCCCGAGCAGCGCGCCGACCACGAGGCCCACCGCACGATCCACTTCGCGCGCATCGTGAAGGAGGGCAAGGTCTACGCCCAGCCGTTCTCCGAAGGCGGCGCAGCGGCCGCCGGCGCTGCGCCCTGGGGCACGATCGCGCGCAAGGTCGACGGCGGCTACGTGATCAGCGGCAAGAAGATCTTCGCGTCGCTGGCCGGTGCCGCCGACACCTACGGCGTGCTGTGCACGCTGGACCGGCCCGACCGCGCCGGCGGCGGCACCCGGCGCGATTCGATGTACCTGGCGGTGCCGGCCGATGCGCCGGGGGTGCAGGTGGTCGGCGACTGGGACCCGCTGGGCATGCGCGGCACCGTCAGCCGCAACCTGCTGTTCAGCGAGGTGTTCGTGCCCGACACGGCGCGGCTGATGCCCGAAGGCCTGTACTTCCAGGCCGCCAGCCGCTACCCGCACATGTTCGCGACGCTGTCGCCGACCTACCTGGGCGTGGCGCAGGCGGCCTACGACTTCACGGTGCAGTACCTGCGCGCCGAGGTGCCCGGCATGCCGCCCGTCAAGCGCCGGATGTACCCGACCAAGCAGTACGCGGTGGCCGAGATGCGCATCAAGCTCGAGGCCACGCGCGCGCTGTTCCTGCAGAACGCCCGCGATGCCGGCATCGACCCCGACAAGGACACCCGGATGCGGCTGTACGCGGCGCACTACACGATCATGGAGAACAGCAACGACATCTGCCGGCTGGCGATTCGCACCTGCGGCGGCCAGAGCATGCTGAAGTCGCTGCCGCTCGAGCGGCTGTACCGCGACTCGCGCTGCGGCTCGCTGATGCTGCCGTGGACGGCCGAGCTGTGCATGGACCGGCTCGGCCGCGAATGCCTGTACGAGGCCGGCGAGCGCGACGAGGCGATCGAGTGAGCCTGGTGTGACGCCACCGTGAGCCCGCTGTACGACCGCCTGGCCGCGCGCGCCGCCCAGGCGCCCGATGCACCGGCGCTGCAGTGTGGCGGCAGGCAGCTGACAGCGCATGACTTCGTCGCGCTCGTCGACACCACGGCCTTGCGCTTCCAGGCCGAAGGCCTGGGCGAAGGCGATTCGATCGGCTGGCTGGACCACAACTCGCCCGAGATGCTGGCCGCGCTGCTCGCCTGCGCGAAGCTGGGCGCGGTGTGGGTGCCGCTGAACTGGCGCCTGGCCGCGCCCGAGCTGGCGGCGATCGCCCGCCACGCCGGGCTGTCGGCGCTGAAGCACGGCCCCGCGCTGGCCGGGCTGGCCGCGCAGGTGCTGGCGCTGTCCCCGATCTCCGGCCCGGCCGAGGCGGCGCAGCCCGGCGACGTGATGCTGGTCTACACCTCGGGCACCACCGGCGAGCCCAAGGGGGCGATGCACAGCCAGGCGGGGATGCTGGCCAACATCGACATCGCCACCGAGGTGCAGGGCCTGAGCGAGGCCGACCGGGTGCTGGCGGTGCTGCCGCTGTTCCATGTCGGCGGGCTGTGCATCCAGGTGCTGCCGGCGCTGGCCTGCGGCGCGCCGGTGAACCTGCATGCACGCTTCGATCCCGGCGCCTGGCTGCGCGACGCCGAAGCCTGGCGGCCGACCACCAGCCTGCTGGTGCCGGCGGTGATGCAGGCGCTGCTGGCTCACCCCGACTGGCCGGCGGCCGGCCTGGGCTCGCTGCGTTTCGTCAACAGCGGGTCGTCGATCGTGCCGGTGACGCTGATCGACGCCTTCCATGCCCGCGGCCTGCCGGTGGCCCAGGTCTACGGCAGCACCGAGACCGGGCCGTTCTCGATCGCACTGCGGCCCGACGAGGCCCTTTGCCATGTCGGCAGCGTCGGGGGGCCCGCCCCGGGCGGGCGGGGGGGGCGGGCCGCCGCCCCGGGGGCCACCGTGACCCCCCGGGCCGGCCGCGCGGTCCGGTGGGCGGCGCCCCCCCGGCT